>NZ_JBEXVQ010000012.1:0-236230 GCF_040629405.1 Lentzea sp. NPDC005914
ACCCCGCGACCATCCCGCAACCCGGCCCTGTCCAGGTCAGACTGCTCGACCTTCTTGCCGTCGACCCAACACAACCACCATGATCAACAAATCCCGATTCCCGGGACCATCTCACTCATCACCATGTGCGAAAGACGGGGCTAGCCCACCGCTCACAGTCGCGCCCCGAGAGCACTCCCGCCCGCCGCCCGCGCCCAGAAGGCGCCACCCGCGGCGAACGTCCGGCAGGCCAGCGCAGGCCCAGGCCACCACGCGAAGACCACTAGCGGGTCCTCCCAGCTGAGTCGTTGTTCGGGATCGAACCCTGCAACGCCGTACAACGGATCACGGACAACAACCCCCTGACCAGCACGCACTCTGCCAGCATGAGCGCGATGCCTAGAGGGGAACGTCCACTGGACGAGGGCGACAGTCCACTGCTGCTGTTCGCCGCAGAGCTACGACAACTGCGCACCAACGCGGGGAGACCGAGCTACCGGGAGCTGTCCAGGCGCGCGCATTTCTCGGCCAGCACGCTGTCCGACGCGGCCGGCGGCCGGAAGCTGCCGGGCCTCGACGTGACGCTTGCGTATGTCCGCGCGTGCCACGGCAACGAGACGACGTGGGAGCAACGCTGGCACGACCTGGCCGTGGTGATGGCGCAGAGCCGGTCCACGGAGGGGCCGTCGCCGTACGTGGGCCTCAACCCGTTCACGACCGAGGACGCCGACAGGTTCTTCGGCCGTGAGGCGCTCACGCACACGTTGCTCGACCGGCTCGACCGGCAGCGGTTCATCGCGGTGTTCGGCGCGTCCGGCGAGGGCAAGTCGTCACTGCTGCGAGCGGGTATCGCGGCGAAGTTCCCGAACGCCGTGGTGTGCGCGCCCGGCCAGGATCCCGACGCCGCCATCGCCGACGCGCTCGCCCGCAACCCGGACCTGCTGGTCGTCGACCAGTTCGAGGAGCTGTTCACGCTCTGCGAGAACGAGGTGCAACGGTCGGCGTTCCTCGACGCCCTGCTCGCCGCCGACTGCCGCCGCGTGATCGCCGTCCGGTCCGACTTCTACCCGCGCTGCGCGCAGTACCCGAAGCTCGCCGACGCGCTCACGGACGCACAGGTGCTTCTCGGCACGATGACGCCCGACGAGCTGCGCCGCGCCATCACCCAGCCCGCCGCCACCGTGGGGTGCACGGTCGAAACGGCCCTGTTGACCACCCTCGTGGCAGAAGCCGCGGGACGCAGCGGCGTACTCCCCCTCGTGTCGCACGCGCTGCTCGAAACGTGGCACCGGCGTCGCGGCAACACGCTGACCCTCGCCGGCTACCAGGCCGCGGGTGGCATCCAGGGAGCGCTGGCCCAGAGCGCCGAGGCCGCGTTCGCCACCCTCGACGAGGAGGAGCAGCGCCTGGCCAAGCAGCTGCTGCTCCGGCTCAGCGCCGACGGCACCAAGCGCCCCATCCCGCGCCAGGACGTCGTCGGCGAGGAGGTCTTGAACGTCCTCGCCGACACCAGGTTGATCACCGTCGACGAGAACACCGTCGAGGTGACGCACGAGGCGCTGTTCCGGGCCTGGCCGAGGCTGCGGGCGTGGCTGGACGAGGACCGCGAGGGCCTCAGGACGCACCGCAGGCTCACCGACGCGGCCCGCACGTGGCAGGAGCTGGGCCGCGACGGCGACTCGCTCTACCGGACGTCCAGGCTCGCGGAGACCACCGAGTGGGTCGCCCGCGCCCAGCCGGAGCTGACCACCACCGAACGCGACTTCATCAGCGCCTCGAAGACGAGGGAACGCCGCCGCTCCCGCCGCCAGCGCTGGGCCGCCGTGGGGCTGACAGCCCTGCTGGTCGCCACCACGGCGACCGCGGTGGTGGCCCTGCAGCAACGCCAGGAGGTCGAACGGCTGGGGCTCGTGCGGCAGTCACAGCAGCTCGTCGAGGCCTCTGAGGCACTCGCGGGCACCGACCCCGCACGCGCCGCGGAGAAAGCCTACGAGGCGTACCGGACATATCCGACGGCCGAAGCACGCGGGCGAGTGCTCAGCGCGGCGGCCGCGGCGTCCTACGGCCGGGAGATCAGCCTGGACGGTGCCGGCATGGGCCGCACCATGCAGCTCAAAGGCGCGTGGAGCATGGCCATCGTCGGCGGCAGGATCGTCACGGTAGGCCCGATCGGCATCGACACCTACGACGCCGAGAGCTTCCGCCACGTCAAGTCTGTGCCGGTCGCGGAAGGGACGAGCTACATCTACAGCTGGGACATCGCCGGCGACGGCAGGATGGCCCTGTCCGAAGGCAACGGGCGGATCAGCCTGAAAGCGAGGCCGGACGCCGAGCCGGAGCTGTTCACCACGACCACGCAACCGGTCGGTGTGCACTTCACCGAGGACGGCCGCTCCCTGCTCGTCGGCGGAACGGTCTACGACCTCGCCACCCGGCAGAAGCGGTACGAACTGCCCGTCGGGTCGATCACCGGTCCGTTCACGGTCAAGGACGAGAAGACGCTCGCGCTCGCCTCCGGCAACTCGGTCGCGGTGTGGGACCTGGCCACCCGCCACCAGACCGGCGGCTTCTCGCTGGGCTCCGGCACCGTCTACCGGATCACGCTGCTGCCCGGCGGCACACTGGCCGCGGTCGGCACGGACGAGGGTCTCGTCCAGATCCGCGACATCGCGTCCGGCGCGGTCGTCGCGACCCCTCCCCGCCACACCGGCGCGGTCAGCTCACTCACGCTGAGCCCCGACGGGACCGTCCTCGTCTCCGCGGGCGCGGACGGCAAGCTGAACATGTGGGACGTGGCTCGCGGAACCAAGCTCGCCACGCTCACCGTCGGCGAGTCGGTGAGCAGCACGGGCTACGCCGACGACGGTTCGCTCACCATCCTCACCGACCGCGCGCTGAGGTTCTGGCCGCCCGCCAGCATGCCCAAGACGTCCGGGCAGACGGTGCGCGCGCTCGCGGTCGATGCAGACGGATCCGTGCTCACGGTCGACGACGCCGGTGTGATCGAACGCCGCGACAGCGCTCTACGCACCGTGCACCGGCAGGAGACCGGTATCGCCCAGAACCGGATGAGCCGCTTCAGCCCGGACCGCAAGCTCGTCGCGACGAGCGCGCCGCTCTCGGTGCTGGACGCGGCGACGGGCAAGCCGGTCGCGAACCTGTCCACGCTCGGGTTCAGAACCGAGGGACACCAACCGGTGGCATTGGAGTTCAACGGCCGCTCCCTGCTCGCGATCGGCGGGGAGGTGCCCGACGGCGTGTGGCCGGTCGCCGACGCCGCGCAGCCCACGCTGATCGGCGGGCTGGCCTGGGGGCAGCGCACGTCAGCCGTCTTCGGCCGGTCCGACCAGGAGATCGTGATCGGTCGCGAGGACGGCGGCGTCAGCGTGCGCGACACCAGGACGTGGGACGAGAAGGCGTTGCAGAGCCCGCACAAGAGTCCCGTGCGCGCGTTGGCGATGTCACCGGACCACAAGCTGCTCGCGACTGCAGACGACAGCGGCGTGATCGCGTTGTGGGACACCTCGACGTGGCGGCAGACCGGCGAACTGCGCGGTCACACCCAGGCGGTGGGGGCGCTGGAGTTCAGCCCCGACTCGTCCAGGCTCGCGAGCGGTGGCCGGGACCGCGCCGTCATCGTGTGGGACTTGGGTTCCCGCACGCTCTGGGCGGCGCTGCGCGGGCACAGCCAGCCGGTCACGCACCTCGCGTGGCGGCCGGACGGCACCTCGCTGGTGTCCGCGGGCGCCGACCGGGTGGCGGTGTGGGGCCTGGTCGTGGACCAGGCCCTGGACGCGATTCGCTAGCGGACCAGGTCCTTGCGGAGCTCACGCGGCAACGAGAAGGTGATCCGCTCGTTCGCCGTGGTGATCTCCTCGACCTCGCCGTAACCGTGCGACTCGAGGAACTTCAGCAGCTCCATCACCAGCAGGTCCGGCACCGACGCGCCGGAGGTGACGCCGACGGTCTCGACGCCCTCGAGCCACGCCAGGTCGACCTCCTTGGCGTAGTCGATCAGGTAGGAGGCCTTGGCGCCGTGCTGCAGCGCGACCTCGACCAGCCGAATCGAGTTGGAGGAGTTCTTCGAGCCAACGACGAGCACCAGGTCGCACGACGGCGCCATCGTCTTCACCGCGGTCTGGCGGTTCGAGGTGGCGTAGCAGATGTCGTCGGACGGCGGGTCCTGCATCTCCGGGAAGCGGTCCTTGAGCTGCCGGACCCGCACCATCGTCTCGTCGACGGACAGCGTGGTCTGGGACAGCCAGATGACCTTCGAAGGGTCGCGCACCTCGACCTTGGCCGCGTCCTCCGCGGTGTCGACGAGCTGCACGTGGTCCGGGGCCTCACCGGCGGTGCCCTCGACCTCCTCGTGGCCCTCGTGACCGATCAGGAGGATGTCGTAGTCCTCCTTGGCGAACCGCACCGCTTCCTTGTGCACCTTCGTCACCAACGGGCACGTGGCGTCGATGGTGCGCAACGAGCGGTTCGCGGCCTCCTCGTGGACGGCCGGCGACACGCCGTGCGCTGAGAACACCACAAGTGCGCCCTCAGGAACCTCATCGGTCTCGTTGACGAAGATGGCACCGCGGTCGGACAGCGTCTCCACGACGTACTTGTTGTGGACGATCTCCTTGCGCACGTAAACGGGTGCGCCGTACTTCTCGAGGGCGAGCTCGACCGTCTCGACGGCACGATCAACGCCCGCGCAGTAACCACGCGGCTTCGCCAACAGGACTCGCTTGGGCATGCCACCAGGGTACCCAGGGCCACGGCCAGTGCATTCGGCGCGCAGTTGCGGCAGGCTTACGCGCATGAAGCCACTGCCATTGGGTGTCCGCGTCGCCGCTGGACTCGCGGTGACCGCCCTCGAACAGGCGCGCAGGCTGCCGCAGCAGCTCGCCGGACTCCCTCTCACGGTGGTCAGCGAGGCGATGCAGTTGTCCATGCGGGTGCAGCAGCATGTGACCGAACTCGCCATCAAAGGTGACGACGTCCTCTCCGGACTGAGGCCCGCGGAGGAAGAGCCGGAGTGGGCGACGTTCGACGAGGACGAGACGCCGGTCACGGCGGTCCCGGCGGACGAGCTCGCCGGCGACGACCCGTGGGAGGAAGAGGAACGGGCGATCGCCGAGGTTCCGGAGTTCCTGCCGACCTACGACGAGCTGTCGATCGCCCAGCTGCGCGCCCGCCTGCGCAACCTCGACGCCGACCAGCTCGAGGAGCTCCTGACCTACGAGAAGGCGCACGAGGCCAGGCCCGAGTTCGTGGGCATGCTCAACCGCAGGATCGCGACGGTCAAGAGTCAGTGACTGAGGGAAAATCCACGCCGGAGAACCCGTGGCCGGTGCGGACGGTCGCCCGCAAGCTGCTCGACTGGATCAACCGGCTCGGCGAGGTCTGGGTCGAGGGCCAGGTCACGCAGCTCAACGCGCGCAGCTCCACGGCGTTCCTGACGCTGCGCGACCCGAGCGTCGACATGTCGATGTCGATCACGGCCAACGCGGGGATGATCCGCGAGCTGCAGCTCACCGAGGGCAGCCGCGTCGTCGTGCACGGGAAGATCAGCTTCTACCCGAACCGGGGCACGCTGTCGTTGCGCGCGGACGAGATCCGCGCGGTCGGCATCGGTGAGCTGCTCGCCCGCATCGAGCGGTTGCGCAAGCTGCTGCACGCCGAGGGCCTGTTCGACCCGCGCCGCAAGCGCCGCCCGCCGTTCCTGCCGCAGAAGATCGGTCTCATCACCGGTCGTGCCTCCGCGGCCGAACGAGACGTGCTCACGAACGCGCGGAACCGTTGGCCCGCCGCGCACTTCCGCGTCATCAACGTCGCCGTGCAGGGCCCGATGGCGGTCACCCAGGTGATGACGGCACTGTCCACCCTGGACCGCGACCCGGAGTGCGACGTGATCATCATCGCCCGCGGCGGCGGCAGCGTGGAGGACCTGCTGCCGTTCTCCGACGAGGCGCTGTGCCGGGCGGTCTCCCAGTGCCGCACGCCGGTGCTGTCCGCGATCGGGCACGAACCGGACACTCCGCTCGTCGATCACGTCGCTGACGTGCGTTGTTCGACGCCGACCGACGCAGGCAAACGGGTGGTTCCCGATGTCGCTGAAGAGAGTGAACGCGTCCGCCAGATGCGGGATCGCGGACGGCGCGCGCTGCACGGCTGGGTCGACCGCGAGCGGAAACTGCTCGACTCGTTGCGCTCGCGACCAGTACTTTCGGATCCGTACGGTCCGTTGGAGCGCCGCGCCGAAGAAGTGAATCGTTTTCGCGACCAGAGCCGTAGGGCCGTCACGCAACGTCTCGATCGGGAAGACGTCCACCTGTCAGGGACGAAAGCCCGCTTGACGACCCTCGGACCAGCCGCCACGCTGGCCCGCGGATACGCCGTTGTGCAACTCGTCACACCCGACGGGCCCGACGGCGTGTTGCGTTCTGTGACAGACGCGCCGAGCGGAACACAACTGCGCGTACGGGTCGTTGACGGAGCAGTGCACGCGGTTGTGACCGGTCCGGAAGGTCTCCAGGCGGAAGGGGGAGGTACCGATGATGCGTGATGCCGTGTTCCTGCCCCTGACCATGGAGGCGGCCGGCAATTGCACCACGGGACTGCGGCACAAGGCGGAGGCGGCGAACCGCGCCGCGGCCGACTGCTGGACGGAACTGGTGGGCGACTGCGACACGAAGAGCCGCCGCACGCTGATCCTCACGTTGCACGATCTGAGCGAGGCCACCGCCGGTACGGTCCAGTACCGGCGCGTCGCGGAGGCCGAGGCGCTCATCGACGAGGCGGTGCGAGAGGGTGACGGGGAAGAGTTCGCGGAGGCGCTCGTCGGGTACGACCTGGCCGTCGCCACCGTCCTGAGCCGCCTGAGGAGCCAGTCCGCGTGAGTTCGGAATCCACCCAGCAGGAAACTCCACTCGGTTACGAAGCCGCCCGTGACGAGTTGGTCGAGGTCGTCCGCAAGCTGGAGGCCGGTGGCCTGTCGCTGGAGGACTCACTCGCCCTGTGGGAACGCGGTGAGGTGCTCGCCAAGACGTGTGAGCAGCATCTCGCCGGTGCACGCGAGCGAATCGATGCAGCTCTCGCTGTCGTCGAGGAGGACGTTTCGCAGGGGTGATCCCGTGCAAGGATTCAGTTCGCCGATCACAAACCCGGCACGCTGAGTAGTCGCATGGAGGCGCGCAATGGTGAACACCCCCGCGGAACGACGTCGCGAAGCCCCCGACCGGAACCTGGCGCTGGAACTCGTGCGCGTCACCGAGGCAGCGGCGATGGCCGCCGGCCGGTGGGTCGGTCGTGGCGACAAGAACGGCGGTGACGGCGCCGCGGTCGACGCGATGCGCAAGCTGATCCACACCGTCTCGATGCGCGGTGTCGTGGTGATCGGCGAGGGCGAGAAGGACGAGGCGCCCATGCTGTTCAACGGCGAAGAGGTCGGCAACGGCGAGGGCCCGGACTGCGACGTCGCGGTGGACCCGATCGACGGCACCACGCTGATGGCCAAGGGCATGCCGAACGCGCTGGCCGTGCTGGCCGTGGCCGAGCGCGGGGCGATGTTCGACCCGTCCGCCGTGTTCTACATGGAGAAGCTCGCCGTGGGCCCGGAGGCGGCCGACGTCATCGACATCACCGCGCCGATCGCGGAGAACATCCGCCGTGTCGCGAAGGCCAAGCACAGCGACGTCTCCGACGTGAACGTGTGCATCCTGGACCGGCCGCGGCACGAGTCGATCGTGGCCGAGGTGCGCAAGGCCGGAGCGCGCATCCACTTCATCTCCGACGGCGACGTGGCCGGTGCGATCGCGGCCGCGCGTCCGACGTCGGGCGTGGACATGCTCATCGGCATCGGTGGCACGCCGGAGGGCATCATCGCGGCGGCGGCGCTGAAGTGCGTCGGTGGCGCGATCCAGGGCCGGTTGTGGCCCAAGGACGACGAGGAGCGCGAGAAGGCGATCGGCGCGGGCCACGACCTGTCCCGCGTGCTCACGACGAACGACCTCGTCTCCGGCGACAACGTGTTCTTCTGCGCCACAGGTGTGACCGATGGTGACCTTCTGCGCGGCGTGCACTACCGGGCCGGTGGCTGCACCACGCAGTCCATCGTCATGCGATCCAAGTCCGGCACCGTGCGCATGATCGACGGCTTCCACAGCCTCAACAAGCTGCGCGAATACGCCTCGGTCGACTTCGACCTGCCCCAGGACGTGCAGCAGCCACTGCCCTGATTGTCCTATTTCCTGTGAACTGTCAACGCTCGGTAACCAGACGAGTGACCCTAGTGACAGTGTGACCTTCGTCCCTAGTTTCCCTTTCTGACCCCGGCAACCCTGCGCCGGGTTCAGGAAAGGAACTCAACGATGAGGGCACGTTCGTTGTTCTCCGCGGTCGTCGTGGCCGCGGGCGCCCTGCTCGCCTCGGCCGCAGCGGCCACCGCGGCTCCCACCCCCACTGGCGACGGCGACATGGGCACGATGATCGTCGGCGGGACCAACGCGTCTCAGGTCTACCCGTTCATGGTGTCGCTGCAGAGCACCTCCGGCAGCCACTTCTGCGGCGCCTCGCTGGTCAAGGCCAACTGGGTCGTGACGGCGAAGCACTGCGTCGCGGGCTCGTCGGCGGCGTCGATCCGCACCCGGATCGGCACGACCAACCGCACCAGCGGCGGCACCACGACCGGCGCGTCGCGGATCATCACGCACCCGTCCGCCGACCTGGCGCTGGTGCAGCTCAACACCTCGGTCAGCCAGGCCCCGATCGCCATCTCGGCGGCGTCCGGCCCGGTCGGCACCGCGACCCGCATCATCGGCTGGGGCCAGACCTGCCCGGTCCGCGGCGGCTGTGGTGCTCCGGTGACCCTGCAGGAGCTCAACACGTCGATCGTCGCGGACAGCCGGTGCTCCGGCATCGCCGCCGCGTCGGAGATCTGCACGAACAACACCGGTGGCAACAAGGGCGCCTGCTACGGCGACTCGGGTGGCCCGCAGGTGAAGTCCGTGTCCGGCCGCTGGGAGCTCATCGGCGCGACCAGCCGCTCCGGTGGTGGCGCGACCTGTGCGACCGCTCCGTCGATCTACGTGGACGTCTCGTACTACCGCTCGTGGGTCAGCACGAACGTGGGCGGCCTGTAGTCGGGCAGTTCGCGCGGTAAACGCATTCCGAGGACCCGTCTCCCAACTGTTACAGGAGGCGGGTCCTCCGCTTTGCAACCTGAGTGATCCTCCGGCCGTCTACTTCGGCAAAGGATGAATCACTGAGGGGGTGCGCGATGCGGATGCTGCTCGCGGCGGTCGCGTTGATGTCGGTGGCGGGGTGCGCGCAGGGGGCCGTGCACGCTGAAACTCCTGCTGCGCCACCGCCTTCCGTTTCTTCGTCGTCGTCCTCTTCGTCGCCGTCGCCGTCTTCCGAGGCTCCGCCTTCGGCGCCTCCGTCGACGCCCTCCTCCCAGACGCCTCCCCCACCACCGCCACCGCCTCCCGCGCCGGTCGTGAAGCCGACGCCGTGCGACATCAGTGATGGCGCGTGCATCCAGCTCTCCACGAACCAGTCGTGGGTGCTGCACGGCGACAAGGTCGCGTACGGCCCGGTGCAGATCACCAGCGGCCGCAAGGGCTACGAGACGCCGCTGGGCAAGTTCCCGGTGCTGCGCAAGGTGAAGAACGAGTGGAGCAAGCCGTACAACGCGCCCATGCCGTGGTCGACGTACTTCACCGACAGCGGTATCGCGTTCCACGAGGGATCGCTGACCGTCCCGTCGCACGGCTGCATCCACCTGGACCCGCAGTCCGCGCAGTACTACTTCCAGAACCTTTCGATCGGCGAGACGGTTCAGGTCGTTCCATAAGCCGATGATTCAGATCATCCGCCAGTGGTTACTCCACTACTGAGGGGTGATGAGAGATGATGCGAGTTCTTATCGCGACGGTGCTCCTGACCCTCGGTTTCGCGGTACCCGCGCAAGCGCAGGCGGGATGCACCGTCTACAACGGAGCGTGCCTGGAGAAGCACTCCAACAAGGCATGGCTGGTCTACAACGGCGCAGTGAGCTACGGCCCTGTGACCGCCAGCCACGGCAAGCCGGGGTACGAGACCCCGGTCGGCACGTTCTCCGTGCTGCGCAAGGTGAAGAACGAGTGGAGCGTCCCCTACAACGGACCGATGCCGAACGCGGTGTACTTCACCACGACCGGTATCGCGTTCCACCAGGGTGACACCAACGTCCAGTCGCACGGCTGCGTCCGGCTCCCCGCCGACGCGTCGCTGGTGTTCTTCGACAACCTGGCGATCGGCGAGAAGGTCCAGGTTCTGCCCTAACTGATCGCTGCCCACCAGCTTCCGTTGTCGCGCCCCATCACGGAAACGCGACCTGCGAGGCCGGTGGGCAGCCAGCCGGTGAGCCGTTCCAGCTCCTTGCCGACCACGACCAGCGCGGTCCCCGGATCAGCCGCCAGGTCGTCCAGCACGACGGGCACCTCCACCGCGCTGAAGTCCACATCGGACACCGGCCTGCCCGCGATCTCCGCGGTGGCTTTGACGATCCGCCAGCCCTCGTGGCCGTCCCACGGGACTTCCTCGCCCTTGAGCGACGCCATGAACTCGTCGGACCAGGTCTGCGGCGACACGAGCGCGATCGTCCCGCCGAACCGCCCGGCCAGCGCGCTCAGCCGCAGCGGATGCTCAAGACTCGGCGGATCCGCCTTGGCGCGCGCGTAACTGACGCCGAGCTTGCGCGCAACCCGTCGCACCGCTGCGTGCACACCGTCTTCCAGTGCCGCCACGACGAGCTCGACGTCCCTGCTCTGGTTGATCGCCGTGGGCAACGCGAGCTGCACCACGGCGAATCCGGGCATGACCGCGATCTCGGAGCTCAGCCGGCTCGGCACCGTCAGCTCGACCATCACCCGCGAGCCCCACGCCGAGGTGTCGACCGCGGCGTTGACCCGCCGCTCGACCAGGTCGGACAGCGGCTGCCAGTACACGGTGCGCGGCCGCGCGCGGGTGACCGGCCCGGCCCACCAAGGCGTGCCGGGCGCCATGTCGGCCCAGTAAACGTGAATCACAAAGCCCCCCGGGGTTGCGTTGTCGCGCGTCCCCCTGACACGCGCAACCCGTTTGAGCCCAAGCTTACGAGCCGCCGCTGTCGTCTCACTGGCGCGCGAGCAACCGCCGCACGGTCGCCTCGATGACGTCGACCCGCGCGAGCGCCGTCTCGTGGTCGGCCCCGTCGTCCTCCCTGGCGAGCGTGTAGATCACCCCGCCGGCACTGGCGACGTGGTCGGGCACCCACACGATGCCGCGCTCGGCGAGCAGGTCCGCGACGCCGTCGTCGGTGAGCTGGTTGTTGGCGGGTCCGACGATCAGGCGGACGTCGAGGTCCTTCACGACCTCGGGACTCAGCACCCCGCCGACCGCCGCCGGCACGAGCACGTCGGCTTTCGTCCGGTACGCCTCGTCTGGAGGTACCCAGCCGAACGCGTCCGATCGCTTGCTCTCATCCACGTCGGACACGATCACCTCAGCGCCCTCGAGCCCCTGCGCGATCAGCTGACCCACCGACCCGAACCCGCTGATCACGACCTTCTTCCCGGCGAGGTCCGACGTCCCGAACACGTGCTGTGCGGACGCTTTCAGCGCGGCCAGCACACCCCGCGCCGTGGGCCCGCTCGACGAACCGGTACCGCCGTGCTCCTCCGGCAGGCAGTAGGCGTGCGGGGTCCGTTCCCTGAGCACGAGCATGTCGTCCGGTCCGGTGCCGACGTCGGGGCCTGCCCGGTAGGCGCCACCGAACTCGTTGATCAGGTCGGCGTGGTCGAGCAGGACCGCGCGCCTCAGTTCCGGGGTGACCTCCCGGTCGACGACGATCACGCTTTTGGCTCCACCGTGCGGAATCCCGGCGTCCCTGCACTTGAGCGTCATCGCCTTCGACAGCCGCAGCACGTCCGTGACGGCGTCGGTGATCCGCTCGTAGGCCTTCATCCGGCACCCACCTACAGCGGGCCCGGCCTCGGTCGAGTGCAGCGCGACCATCGTGGTCATCCCCGACCGTTTCCCGGTGCGCACGACGAGCTGTTCGTGTTCCCACATCTGCGTTCCTCCCCGAACTTCCGCCAGGATCCGGCATTGAAGTTAGGGTGACCGCCAACGGGTTTGCTTCTCCGTCGAACATTATTCGGCAGGGCGCGATGAGGAGCGTGATGGACGAACTTGATTCGGCGATCGTGCGGGAGCTCCAGCGCGATGCCCGGCAGTCGAACCGCGACATCGCTCGCAAGGTCGGTGTCGCCCCATCAACCTGCCTGGAACGCACCCGGCTGCTGCGCGAACGCGGCGTGATCCGCGGCTACCACGCGGACATCGCCCCGGCCGCGCTGAACCGCGGTGTGCAGGCGCTGGTGTCGGTGCAGGTCCGGCCGTTGAGCCGGATGGTGATCGACGCGTTCAAGACCTTCGCGGCCGGCCTGCCCGAGGTGCTGTCGGTGTTCGTCATGGCGGGCAGCGACGACTTCGTGATCCACGTGAGCGCTCAGGACAACGAGCACCTGCACGCGTTCCTGGTGGACCGGTTGAGCCAGCGCAAGGAGATCGTGGGCTGGCGGACGTCGATCATCTTCCAGCACCTCGCGAACCACGACCCGGCACCGCTTCCGGCTAGCAGCTGACCTTCTCCTTGGCGAACTGCTCGGCGGTGAGGGTCCGGTACCGGAACCGCACCTTCCCGTCCTTCAGTTCGTCGAGCGTGAAGCTGTCGCCCGGTTCGCCGAGTCCCGCTCGTCGAGCACGGTGTCGTCGTTGACCACCTGGATCTCGACCCGCGTGAGCATCCGCGACTCGCAGGAGGTGTCGACGATCTCCGGCAGACCCGGACCGGCGAGCCGGATCGCCCTGGTCGTCGCCGGTGAACACCCGGCCAGCAGCAGGCAGGCCGCGAGCACGGCGACGAGTCTCCCCATGCTCGCGGATCCTGCCGGCGCTCGTCAGCTCGCGTCGCTGGAATGCCCGGGAAAGAGGTGCGCGGACGGGTTGAGCATGACCGCGATGTTGTTGACCGCCGTCGCCGCCTCCCCGAACCCGGTGGCGATGAGCTTGACCTTGCCGGGGTACTGCGCGACGTCGCCCGCCGCGTAGACCCGGTCGAGCTTGGTCTTCATCGTGGTGTCGACGACGACCGCGCGGTGGTCGAGCTCCAGCCCCCACGACTCGATCGGCCCGAGGTCGGCCGTGAACCCGAGCGCCGCGACAACGGTCTGCGCGGGCAACGTCTTCACGTCCTCGCCCTTGACCTTGACGTCCACTTCGGACAGTGGCTCGCCCCGCAGCTCGAGCACCTCGGCGTCGGTGATGATCTCGACCCCGAGCTCCCGCACCTGCCGCACGGTGGCGGCGTGCGCGCGGAAGTTGGCCCTGCGGTGCACGATCGTGACGCTGGCGGCGATCGGGTGCAGCGCCAGCGCCCAGTCGAACGCCGAGTCGCCACCGCCCACGATCACGACGTGCTGCCCCGCGTGCTCGGCCAGCACCGGCACGAAGTGCACCATGCCACGCCCGAGCCAGCCATCGCCCGCGGGCAGCGGCCGCGGGTTGAACTCGCCCATGCCCGCCGTGATCAGCACGGCCTTGGTGTTGACGGAGCTGCCGTCCGCGAGGCCGATCCGCAGACCGTCCTCAATGGACTCGCACGTGCGCGCCTGCCGGCCGAGCAGGTAGTTCGGCTTGAACTGCCCCGCCTGCTCCACCAGTCCGTTGACGAGGTCGCGCCCGCGCACCGCGGGGAAGCCGGCCACGTCGAAAATCATCTTCTCCGGATACATCGCAGTGACCTGACCGCCCGGTTCTGGCAGGGCGTCGACCACCGCGACGTTCATTTCCCGGAAGCCTGCGTAGTAGGCGGCGAACAACCCCGTGGGACCAGCGCCCACGATGAGGAGGTCGACGTCACGCTCCATGAGAAGGCCCTTCTGCCAGTGGTGGGTGGCAGTGCTGTGATCGACGATAGAGACTCGGAGGTATGTCTGAACAGGAGTACCGCGTCGAGCACGACACGATGGGTGAGGTCCGCGTGCCGGTCGACGCATTGTGGCGCGCCCAAACACAACGCGCGGTCGAGAACTTCCCGATTTCCGGTCGAGGCCTCGAACGCGCCCAGATCAGGGCCCTGGGCCTGCTCAAGGCAGCCGCGGCCCGAGCGAACGCCCGGCTCGGCGTTCTCCCCGACGATCTGGCCTCGGCCATCGCCTCCGCCGCCGACGAGGTGGCCGCCGGCAAGTGGGACGACCAGTTCCCGGTCGACGTCTTCCAGACAGGTTCCGGCACGTCCTCGAACATGAACGCCAACGAGGTCATCGCCACCCTGGCCACGCGCTTCCTGGACCGCGACGTCCACCCGAACGACCACGTCAACGCCTCGCAGTCGTCCAACGACACCTTCCCGACCACGTTGCGCGTGGCTGCCACCGAGGCCGTGGTGAACGACGTCATCCCTTCGCTGGAGCACCTCCAGGGCGTCCTCGAATCACGCGCTGCGGAGTGGGCAGACCTGGTCAAGTCCGGCCGCACCCACCTCATGGACGCCGTTCCGATCACCCTCGGCCAAGAGGCCGGCGCCTGGGCGTCCCAGGTCCGCTACTCGGTAGAGCGCCTTCAGTCGTCGGTCCCGCGCCTGGCCGAACTGCCGATCGGCGGCACCGCGGTCGGCTCGGGCCTCAACGCACCTGTGGAGTTCGGCGCACTGGTCGCCGCAGAGCTGGCGTCGGCAACCGGCCTCCCTATGGTGGAAGCCCGCGACCACTTCGAAGCCCAGGCAACCCAGGACGGCGTGGTCGAGATCTCGGGCCAACTGCGGGCGGGCGCCGTGGCCCTGTTCAAAATCGCCAACGACCTCCGCTGGCTGGGCTCCGGCCCCCGCACGGGCCTGGGCGAACTGGCCCTCCCAGACCTCCAGCCCGGTTCGTCGATCATGCCCGGCAAGGTCAACCCGGTGATCTCCGAAGCCACGATGATGGTCGTGGCCCAGGTGATCGGCAACGACGCGGCCGTGGCCTTCGCCGGCTCCCAGGGCAACTTCCAGCTCAACGTGATGCTGCCGGTGATCGCCCGCAACGTCCTGGAGTCCTCGCGCCTGCTAGCCGCCGTGGCTCGGTTGTTGGCGGACAAGGTCCTGGCGGGCACCGAGGCCCAGACCGCACAGATGCGCGAGTACGCCGAGTCGTCACCGTCGATCGTCACGCCGCTGAACCGCTACATCGGCTACGAGGAGGCTGCGTCGATCGCCAAGCAGTCGCTGAAGGAGCGCAAGACCATCCGCCAGGTGGTGCTGGAGCGCGGCCACGTGCCGTCGAAGCTGACCGAGGAGCAGCTGGACGCGGCCCTCGACGTCCTGCACATGGCCCGCGGCGGCCGCTGAACGTCAGCCGGGGTCGTCTCACGCGGCCCCGGCTCGCCCGTAACGCGGACTCTCGACCTCCCGACAACGGTGTACGGCAGCCGACAGCGGGGGGATGTTCCTGTGGCCCGAGAATCAGATCCCTGGAATCCGCTGGTCCACGCTCTCTGGCTCACCGGTGACCTGTCCACGAAGGTCTACAAGAAGATCCTCGCCAACGAGCTCTCGTCGACAGAACTGCACGAACTGTTGAGCAACAAGGTGCCCAAGAACGCGGGCATCATCGACACCCAGCCCGGCAAAGGCGCCAAGCACAAGGGCACGACCGGCAAGAAGAAGAAAAAGAAGAAGTGACGGAGCCGGCCATGGTGCCCCAGACGTTGAGCGCGGCTCTTGCCTTCCTGATGCTGGTCGCCCCCGGCCTCGTGCACGAACAGCTGCGCGGCAGGCGAAAGCTGATCGCCGGCGAGTCGGTCTTCCGCGAGATCTCGAGAATCGCGCTGACCAGCCTTCTCTACAGCGTGATGGCCGTGACCATCCTGCTCGTGCTGCGGTTCTGGTTCCCGCACCAGCTCATCGACTCACGCCTGCTGGTCCAGTTCGGTGCCGTCTACCTGCGCGACAACTACCGAGTCGTGGCAGCAACGCTTGCCGCGGAACTGGCCGTGGCCTGCCTCCTGCCGCTGCTGTGGCACATCGCGCCCAGACCCTCGGCCAGAAGCAGGGTGTCATTCGCGGCGACAAGCCTGTGGTTCGAGGACTTCCGCGCGAACTGCCCTCCTGGAAGCCGCCCGTGGGTGCACGTGCAACTGACCGACGGCACCTCGTTCTACGGCTTCGTGCGCTCGTCCAGCGTGGACGGCCCGGTGGCGGACCGCGAACTGTCGCTGGAGGGCGTGCACATGGCCCGCGAAGACCCCGACACCGACGACGACAGCTACGAGGACGAGCCCGTCGTCATCGGCGACGAGTGGGAAAGCGTGATCATCCGCGGGTCCGAGATCAGGTACATCGCCGTGCAGTACATCGATCGGCACGCCGGCACCCGCACGAACTCGTCGCGGTACCGCGACGCGCTGGACGACGCGGATGACGAGCCGGACGCCATCGCCGGCGAGCCCGCACCGGTGCCTTAGGAGTACATCGCGAGCCAGATGGCGATGTAGTGGCAGATCGCCGCCACCACGGTCGCCGCGTGGAAGAACTCGTGATACCCGAACACCGACGGCCACGGGTTCGGCCACCGAGTCGCGTAGAAGACCGCGCCAGCGGTGTAAAGCGCCCCGCCCACCAGCAGCAACACCAACGCCGCAACCCCAGCGTGGTGCAGCAGCTCGGGCAGCACGAACACCGCCACCCAGCCGAGCGCGATGTAGATAGGCACCCCGAGCCACCGAGGCGCGTGCGGCCAGGCGAGCTTCAACGTCACGCCGAGCACCGCCCCGATCCACACCACGGTCAGAACAACCCGGCCGGTCCCGGGATCCATCGCCAGCAAAGCGAACGGTGTGTAGGTGCCGGCGATGAACACGAAGATCATCGAGTGGTCGAGGCGCTTCATCCACGTGCGCACGCGCTCGGACTTCCACGTCACGCGGTGATACAGCGCTGAGACGCCGAACAGGCCGAGCACGGTCAGGCCGTAGATCGAGGTGGCCAGGGCGGCGCGCGCGGACACCGTGGACGCCGCCAGGGCGATCAGGGTCGCGCCTGTCACCACCGAGGCGATGAAGGACCAGAGGTGCAGCCAACCACGAAGGCGCGGCCGCAGTCCGGGCTGTGGAGGAATGGTCGCAGTGGTCACGAGAACTCAGGTTACGCGACCGTAGGTTTCGGACCATGACTCAGTGATGAAGCTTGCACGGCGTACGCTGTTCGGACGTGGCACTCCGCACCCGTGTGAAAGACGTCGCTATCCACCTCTACGAGTGGATTCTCCGGCGAGAGCTGAGCGGGACACAGGTGCCCAAGCACGTCGGCGTGGTCCTCGACGGCAACCGGCGGTGGGCCAGGGAAGCCGGGTTCACGGACGTCGCGGACGGGCACAGGGCCGGCGCGCGCAAGATCCTCGAGCTGCTCGAGTGGTGTGGTGACAGCGGGGTCGAGGTCGTCACGCTCTGGATGCTGAGCACCGACAACCTCAATCGGGACGTCGAAGAGCTCGCGCCGTTGCTCGACATCATCGCCGACATCACCGACGAGCTCGCCGAGGACGGCAAGCCGTGGAAGGTCAGGCACGTCGGCGCGATCGACATGCTGCCCAAGGAGCACGCCGAGCGGCTCACCAACGCCGCGAACAAGACCAAGGACCGCACCGGCATCCAGGTCAACGTCGCGGTCGCGTACGGCGGGCGGCAGGAGATCGCGGACGCCGTCAGGAAGCTCCTGCAGTCGCACGCCGAGCGCGGCGGCACCATCGAGGAGCTGGCCGAGGTGCTGGACGTCGACCACATCGCCGAGCACCTCTACACGTCCGGGCAGCCGGATCCCGACCTGATCATCCGCACGTCCGGTGAGCAGCGGCTCTCCGGGTTCATGCTGTGGCAGTCCGCGCACTCGGAGTTCTGGTTCTGCGAGGCCTACTGGCCCGGCTTCCGGCGCACCGACTTCCTGCGGGCCATGCGCGAGTACGCCAAACGCCACCGCAGGTACGGAAACTAGCGAAAGGGGCGTCCACCGCGAAGGTGAACGCCCCTTGTCACAACAGCGACGAGATCACTCGTCGTCGCCCCACTCGACACCGTCTTCGATGCCGCCCGCGGCGCAGGTCTCGGTGATGGAGGGCGAGTTCACCGGAACCGCTCCACCGAACACACCGACGTTGTTGCCGCACACGCCGCCAACCAGGTTCAGGTTGTTCGCGTTGCCGACGATCAGCAGCGGCGCGTTCTCCCACTCGTGGCCCTGAACGGCCATCGCCGGGGAACCGATGGCAATGAACGCAGCAGCCACACCGAGGGCGGCGCCAGCCTTCTTCAGCACGATTTTTCTCCTCATGAAGGTTTTAACGGGTGAAACAACTCTGGGGGCGCCATGAATGACGCCCCCAGAGGCAGAACTAAAAGGGAGATCAGCCCTCGTCGACGATGCCGCCGGCGGCGCAGGTCTCGGTGATCGACGGCGAGTTGATCGGCACGGCACCGCCGAAGACGCCGACGTTGTTGCCGCAGGCACCGATGGTGCCGTTGAGGTTGTTGCCGTTCAGGGCAACCAGCAACGGGCCGTTCTTCCAGTGGTGTCCACCGTGGCCGTGGCCTTCGCCGGCCATGGCGGCCGGGGCGAACGCAAGGGACAGCGCAGCTGCGGCGGCAACCGCGGCACAAACCTTCTTCACGTCAATCTCCTTCATGTCGGGTTATCCCCGTCATTTCCGGAGTCTTCGGGGATCTCCGGAGGGTGGGGTCTCCGGGCGGAGACGCTATCGGTGTTGATCTCGATTGGCGGCCCCCGTGACCCCATTGTGTGACAACAAGATCAACAAGATTCCCCGATCAGGTGGCCTTTGATTCACGATTCGGTCGCTAGTAAGACGCTGTGGTAGAGCCTCTATGCTCTTCGACTCGTGGACGCTGACGAGCTGGTGCGCGGATATCTGGTTCTCGGGCTGCGGCTCGGGCGCCTGGTGTCCGGGTTCGTCGACTCGTTCACCGGCGACCCCGCGCTGAGCCGCGCCGTCGACAACGAGCCGCGCCTCGCCCCGAAGGCGTTGGTGGACCACGCCCGGCAACTCCTGCGAGAGCTCCCGCAGAGCAACCTCGCCGACCAGCGCAAACAGTTCCTGCAGGCGCATCTCACCGCACTGGAGTGCACCGCGCGCAAGCTCGCCGGCGAGCGCATCACGTTCGTCGACGAGGTGGAGCAGTACTTCCAGGTCCGCGTCCGCCCCGGCGACGAGGACGCGTACGCGCAGGCCCACCGCAACCTCGACGCGCTGCTGCCCGGAGCCGGCCCGCTGGCCGAACGCCTCAACGCCTTCCGCACGGCCGACGAGGTGCCCCCGCGCAGGCTCCAGGGCGCCGTGCAGGCCGTCTCCAGCGCCCTGAGGGATCGCGTGAGGCGCAAGTACGCGCTGCCCGAGCAGGAGATCGTCGAGTACCAGGTGGTCACGAACAAGCCGTGGAGCGGCTTCAACTACTACCTCGGCGGCTACCGCAGCAGGGTCGCGATCAACGCCGACCTCGGCCACCGCATGTCGAACCTGCCGCACCTGGTCGCGCACGAGTCCTATCCGGGCCACCACACCGAGCACTGCCGCAAGGACGCGGGCCTGGTCGCACGCAGAGGCCACGCCGAGCAGTCGATCTTCCTGATCAACACGCCGCAGTGCCTGATGGCCGAGGGCATGGCGGACCTCGGCCTGCACGCCGCGGTCGGGCCGGGCTGGGGCGTGTGGACGGAGCAGATCTTCCGCGACCTCGGGTTGCGAATGGACGGCGAACTGTCCGAAAAGGTCGAGTCGGCGGCATCGGGCCTGCTCACGGTGCGGCAGGACGCCGCACTGCTGCTACACGATCGGGGTGCGGATCAGGATGACGTGGTTGCGCATCTGCGCAGGTGGCTGCTAGTCCCCGACCGTCGCGCACGGCAGATGGTTCGTTTTCTGGCAGACCCGCTGTGGCGCGCGTACACCACCACGTACGTCGAAGGAGTGCGCCTCGTGAGGGCCTGGCTCGACGTCCGCGCGCCCGGCGAGTCGCTCGACTCCCGGTATCTGAGACTTCTCGACGAGCCCCTGACCCCGAAATCCCTTGAGAACCAGGTGAGGGACGGTCTGTCGTGGCTAGCGCACAACACCCAGGAAAACAGCGTCTGACCAGGTGAAACACAGCTGCGGTCACGTTTCGTTCTGTTTTCCGGCAGATGACAAATCGGGATTCACCTGTGTGGCTTCATGCAGACGGGGTACTTCCGCAGGTAACTTCAAAAGCGGCGGGACGCGACCACTGCGGACCGCGCAGGGAGGTCCTGATCGTGACTGACAACGTCGCGAGGGGGCCGGCACCCGGCCCTCGTGGTCGATCTGCCTGACGCCACCCGGCGGAAGGCAAGACGATCAATCAGGGTTGTGCCTGGCCCAGCGAGGAGCGGATGCGGGTGCCGCGTTCGTGAGGGAGTTGCCGTGAACGCACGACGTCCCGCGAGCCGTACCTCAGGCTCATCGCGCAGTTCCTCCCCCAGGCGCAAGTCCGCCGCCCCAGCCTTGACGACATATGTGCTGGACACGTCGGTACTGCTGTCCGATCCTCTCGCCCCCACCCGGTTCGCGGAGCACGAGGTCGTGCTCCCGCTCGTGGTGATCAGCGAACTGGAGGGCAAGCGCCACCACCCCGAACTGGGCTGGTTCGCGAGGGAAGCACTGCGACTGCTCGACGACCTGCGCTTGCGGCATGGTCGCCTCGACTCGCCCATCCCCATCGGGGATGTGGGAGGCACCTTGCACGTCGAGCTCAACCACTCCGACCCGGAGGTGTTGCCATCAGGTTTCCGAACGGACTCCAACGACGCCCGGATCCTCGCCTGCTCCCTCAACCTCGCTGCTGAGGGGCGCAACGTCACCCTGGTGACCAAGGACATGCCGCTGCGGGTCAAGGCCGGATCGGTCGGCCTGCAAGCGGAGGAGTACCGGGCGCACGACGTCACCCTGTCAGGCTGGACCGGAATGTCCGATCTGGACGTTCCACAGTCCCTGGTGGACAGCCTGTTCAAGGAGAACGTCGTCGACCCGACCCAGTACGAGGACCTGGAGCACATCGCGGAAATGCCGTGCCACACCGGACTCCGGTTGATGGCGGGCACGTCGAGCGCTCTGGGCCGGGTGACCGCGGACAAGCAGATCAGGCTGGTGCGCGGAGATCGGGAGGCGTTCGGACTGCACGGCAGGTCCGCTGAGCAGCGGATCGCGCTGGACCTGCTGCTCGACGCCGATGTCGGCATCGTCTCGCTGGGCGGACGTGCGGGCACCGGCAAGTCGGCGCTGGCGTTGTGCGCCGGCCTCGAAGCGGTGATGGAACGCAGGCAGCACCGCAAGGTCGTGGTGTTCCGGCCGTTGTACGCGGTCGGTGGCCAGGAGCTCGGGTACCTGCCGGGTAGCGAGAACGAGAAGATGGGGCCGTGGGCGCAGGCGGTGTTCGACACCCTCGGCGCGCTGGTGAGCCAGGCGGTGGTGGAAGAGGTGATGGACCGCGGAATGCTCGAGGTCCTGCCCCTCACCCACATCCGCGGCCGCTCGCTGCACGACTCCTTCGTGATCGTGGACGAGGCGCAGTCGTTGGAGCGCAACGTGTTGCTGACCGTGCTGTCGCGTCTGGGCAGCAACTCGCGGGTGGTGCTGACGCACGACGTGGCGCAGCGCGACAACCTGCGGGTGGGCAGACACGACGGCGTGGCAGCGGTGATCGAGAAGCTGAAGGGCCACCCGCTCTTCGCTCACGTCACGCTGACCCGCTCGGAGCGTTCGCCGATCGCGGCCCTCGTCACCGAGATGCTGGAGGACTACGCCTCATAGTGTCCTAAGTGGAACGGCCCCGCGCAGCTCTAGTTGCGCGGGGCCGTTTCTCGTTGACGCTTCTAGTCGAGCGCGCGCTTCATGAAGCCGCGCATACCAAGGCTGCCGAAGCCCGCGATCGCGACGACGAGCACGAGCAGCGAGATCGGCAACGGGATGTGCGGCACGTCCGGCACCAGGTTCGCCCGCATGCCCTCGCTCACGTACGTCAGCGGGTTGAGCGCGCAGACCACCTTGAACCACAGTAGGTGGTCGCTCAGCGACGGCCACGGGAACTGTGCGGAACCCGTGAACAGCAACGGGGTCAGGATGACCGCGAACATGATGTTGACACGCCGCGCGGGGACCGACGTGCCGATGACCATGCCGACCGAACCTCCGGCGAGGCAACCGAGAACGATCACCAGCAGCGCGCCGGGAATCCCCTCCCACGGCCACGAGACGTCGAGCATCACGAACCCGACCGGCACCATCAGCAACGCCGCGAAGAACCCGCGGATCGCGCCGAACACGATCTTCTCGACCGCCACGAGCGGGATGGAGATCGGCGCGAGCAGCCGGTCCTCGATCTCCCGCGTCCAGGAGAAGTCGAGCACCAGCGGCAGTGTCGTGTTCTGCAGCGCGCCGAGGAACCCGTTCATCGCGATGATGCCGGGCAGGAGCACGTGGGCGAAGTTCCCCTGGACGTACCCCACGTCCCCGAGCACCTTGGCGAAGATGAAGAGGGTGAAGAACGGCTGGATGATCACCTGCGCGAGGAAGCTCGGCAGCTCGCGGCCCGTGACGAAGACGTCGCGCCACAGGATCGCCTGGAACGTCCTGAGTTGGCTCACCGCAGCTCCCTGCCCGTCAGGTGGATGAAGACGTCTTCCAGGCTCGGCTTGCCGATCGCGACGTCGCTGACGAGGACGTCGAGGTCGCGCAACACGTTCAGCACCGCGGGCAGCGTGACCGAGGTGTCCACGTCGGTGTAGACGCGGAACATGCTGCCAACCTCCTCGACCCGCTGGGCTCCGTCCACTTCGGACAGAGCTTGGGTGATCTTCGCGGGCTCGTGGCCGTTCAGGCTCACCGTGACGCTGACGGTGTTGCTGCCGGGCAGGTTCTTCGTCAGCTCGGCGGGTGTGTCGAGGGTGAGCAGCTTGCCGTGGTCGACGATGCCGACGCGGTCGCAGAGCTTGGTGGCCTCGTCCATGTCGTGCGTGGTCAGCACGACGGTGACGCCGTCCGCGTGCAGGGCGGCGACGCGTTCGTGAACGAAGAGCCTGGCCTGCGGGTCGAGGCCGGTGCTCGGCTCGTCGAGGAACAGCACCTTCGGGCGGTGCATCAGCGCGCGGGCGATCATCAGCCGTTGCGCCTGCCCGCCGGACAACGTGTCGACGAGCGCCTTCTCGTGGTCCTTCAGGCCCATCCGCTCGAGGATGTCGTCGGCGAGCTTCTTGCGTTCCGCCGGGCCGATGCCGTGATAGGCCGCGTGGAACAGCAGGTTCTGCTTCGCGTTGAGCGACCGGTCGAGGTTGTTGCGCTGCGGCACGACAGCCAGCAGCTGCCGTGCGCGCTTGGAGTCGGAGACCACGTCGACGCCCTCCACGAGCGCCTGCCCCGAGGTGGGGCGGACGCGCGTGGTCAGGACGCCGACCGTGGTCGTCTTGCCTGCGCCGTTCGGGCCGAGCAGTCCGAAGACCTCACCGCGGCGGACGGTGAAGCTCAACCCGTCCACCGCAGGTTTTTGTCCGGTTTTATAGACTTTGCGGAGTTCTCTTACCTCTACCGCTTCGTCCATTTCTCACCATCCCCCTGGGAGCGGCCTTCCCTCCGCGAATCCAGCCGCCGACTGGATGCCGAGAACCGCCTTGTCGTGGAATTCCTCCAGCGAGTTCGCACCGGCATACGTGCAGGCCGAGCGCACGCCGGACGTTATCGCGTCGAGGAGATCCTCCACGCTCGGACGCACCGGGTCCAAGCGCATTTTCGACGTCGAGATGCCCTCTTCGAACAGGCCCTTCTTCGCCCGGTCGAACGCGTTGTCGCTGCGCGTACGGGCGGTCACGGCGCGCTTCGACGCCATTCCGAAGGATTCTTTGTAGAGGTTTCCGCGCTCGTCGCGCTGCAGGTCGCCGGGCGACTCGTAGGTGCCCGCGAACCAGCTGCCGACCATGACGCTGCTGGCCCCTGCCGCGAGCGCCAGCGCCACGTCGCGCGGGTGCCGCACGCCGCCGTCCGCCCACACGTGCTTGCCGAGCTTCCGCGCCTCTGCCGCGCACTCCGCGACGGCGCTGAACTGCGGCCTGCCGACGCCGGTCATCATGCGCGTGGTGCACATCGCGCCCGGCCCGACACCGACCTTGATGATGTCCGCGCCCGCCGCGACCAGGTCCCGCACGCCTTCCGCGGTGACGACGTTGCCCGCCGCGACCGGGACGCTCGGGTTCGCCTCCTTCACGGCCTTCAGCGCGGTGATCATCTTCTCCTGGTGACCGTGCGCCGTGTCGACGACCAGCACGTCCACCCCGGCCTTGATGAGCGCCTCGGCCTTGGCCCTGACGTCGCCGTTGACCCCGACCGCGGCCGCGACCCGCAACTGGCCGCCGTCGTCGGTCGCCGGCTTGTAGACCTCGGCCCGCAGTGCCGTGAGCTCGGTCAGCACGCCGCTGAGCCGCTGCTCGTCGTCGATGCCCAGCGCGATCTTGTGCGCGCTGTGGTGGAGCTGGTCGAACACGTCCTGAGGCTTCGTTCCGAGCGGCAGCTTGAGCACGTCGGTGTTCATGACGTCGCCGAGGCGCGCGAACCGGTCGACGCCCGTGAGCGCCGCCTCGTCGACGACCCCGATGGGCCTGTTGCCGTCGTCCACGACGATCACCGCGCCGTGAGCCCGCTTGTGCAGCAGGTTCCACGCGTCCGCCACCGCGTCGCCCGTGGTGAGGGTCAGCGGGGTGTCCCAGACCGGATGCCGCTCCTTGACCCACGCGATGATCTCCGCGACGGCCTCGGTGGGCACGTCCTGCGGGATGACGACGAGCCCGCCGCGCCGCGCGATGGTCTCCGCCATCCGCCGCCCGGCCACGGCCGTCATGTTCGCGACGACGATCGGGATGGTGGCTCCCGTGCCGTCCGAGGTGGACAGATCAACGCCGAACCGCGACTCCACGGCGCTGCGGCCGGGAATGAGGAAAACGTCGTCGTAGGTCAGGTCGTAAGAGGGTCGATGCCCTTCGATGAACCGCACGTGCTTCCACGATACCCGCAGCGTCTCACTTGGGCTTCCAGACGTAACCCGTGGTCGTGGTCACCGTGACGAACCCGAGCCGCTCGAGGATCGGCCGGCTGTCCTCGGACGCGTCGACCTGCAGGTACTTGACGCCACGGCTGAGCGCCACGCGCGCCCGATGGGCGATGAGAGCCCGGTAGATGCCCTTGCCGCGCCACTCGGCGAGCGTGCCGCCACCCCAGAGGCCGCCGAACTCCGTACCCGGCACGATCTCGAGCCGCGCCGACGACACCACCCGCCCGCCGGCCTCCGCGACCACGACGACCGTGTTCGGATCGTCCTGCTTCTCCATCAGGTAGTCGACCATCCACGTGCTGTCGCGCCCGAACACCTCCGTGGCGGTGTCGGCCAGCCGTCGCAGATCGGCCTCCTCCTTGGTCTCGCGCAGAACGATTCCGTCTGCGAGGTCGACCGGACCGGTCATCTCCTCGGCGAGCCCGATGAGCACGGTCTCGCGTCCCTCGGACACGAACCCGGCCGCCTGCAACCTCTCCGGCAGGTCCGCCGGCCTGTCATGACCCCAGGTCTTCCACTCGACGGACTGTCCGCGCGCGGCGAAGTAGTCGCGCTGGCGGGCGATCAGCGCGTCCAGTTCGGCGCCCTTGACGTGGAGGTTGGGCGGGCCGGCGACGAAACCCCGGCGGTGATCCCAGGCCACCCGGAACACGGCCGCGTCCTGCACGGCGTGGGGATAGGCCTCCCACTCGACGGAGCGGGCTTGGGTGTCGTAGGCGCTGAGCAGCGCGGAAGCGTCGGTCACTGGTTCGACGCTATTGGCCGGTGCTGGTGGCCGCACGCGATTTTCGAACCAGAACCGGCCGAGGGCGAGGACGCTGACCGGCCATTTCTCGGTCAGCACTCGGTGCAGGACGGGGTGCTCGGAGCCGGTGATGCGGGCCAGCCGCTGACCAGGTTGTCCGGCGAACGCGACCGGCGCGCCGTAGACCTCAGGCCACGGCTCGACCACGTTGAGCAGCAAACCCCGGCCCGTAGCTCCGCTCCAGTCGCCCGCTTCCAGCTGAGGCCAGGTGGTCTGGTCGCGCTCGTCGAGGACGACCCAGACCTCGATGGGCACCGGTTCGCCGTTGTCGAGGCAGAGTGGCAGGACAACGCGCATCGTGATGCCGAAGTCCTGCACGGCGAGGACGCGTCCGTCGTACCAGGAGTACGACGCGTTGCGGTCGAGCTCGGTCCACTGTGCGAAGTCGTCGGGCTCGGGATAGGCGCGGCTGAGACTTTCGGCGTCCCCCATGCCACCAGGCTAGTTGTGTGGGGAGACCTCCTGGGGCGGTGTGGAGCTGTCTGAAGGCATCCGCATCACGGTCCAGGAGGTCTTCGTGTCTCGGGCTAACGCAGCGCTGACTCCGCGTGCCCGGTCACGTCTGACCCGGTTGATCGTCGATGAGGGCTGGCCGGTGGCACGCGCTGCTGAACGGTTCTCGGTCTCGTGGTCGACGGCGAAGCGCAGGACCGGCCGGTGAACTGGGCACGGCCGACCGCTCGATCAGACCGCACCGATGCCCGTCACGGACATCGACACCCGTGGTGCGCCCGGTCGTGCGGCTGCGGTTGCGCCTCGGGCCGGTCGCGATCGCCTGCGACTTGGGTCACGGGTTCGTGCCCGTCGGCGCGTCCCGGAGCCTTGGCGAGGTAATTCACGCTCAGCAGGGCACCGCGATGCACCCGTCTGACCGCAAATCCCCTGCCAACGAGCCACCGAGCCAGCGGCTTCAGGCCTCGGGATTCGGTTGTGCGGTGGGCAGAAGTGCCCTCACCTCCTCGATCGTCGTAGCTTCGGACGGGTCCTTGTCCGGGCGGTAGCGCACGACGCGGGCGAACCGCAGCGCGACGCCGCCGGGGTAGCGCGGCGAGACCTGCACGCCGTCGAGCTCGATCTCGATCACCATCTCCGGGCGGACCATGACCACCCAGTCGTTCTGGTCGGTCGCGATCTCCTGCAGGGCCTTGGTCTGCCACGTGAGCAGCTCGTCGGTGAGGCCCTTGAAGGTCTTGCCGACCATCACCGGCGGGCCGCCGTCCGGGTCGCGGGCGCCCAGGTGCAGGTTCGACAGCCAGCCGCGACGGCGGCCGCTGCCCCACTCGACGCCGAGCACGACCAGGTCGAGCGTGTGCACCGGCTTGACCTTCTGCCAGGCGCGGCCGCGCCTGCCCGCGGCGTACGGGGAAGCCAGCGACTTCACCATCACGCCCTCGTGGCCCGCCCCCAACGCTGCCGCGACGACCTCGGCCGCCTCGTCCGGAGACGGGTCCAGCGCGCCAGGGATGACGTGCTCGCCCGCGACCTGCCGCAGGGCCGCCAGGCGGTCTCGCAGCGGCTCGTCGAGCAGGTCCTTGCCGTCGAGGTGCAGGCAGTCGAAGAAGTACGGGTGCAGGAGCAGCTCGCGCTCGTCCTGCGCGCCGAAGCGGCTCATCGTCTCCTGGAACGGGCGGGGTCTCCCCTCGTCGGTCAACGCCAGCGTCTCGCCGTCGAGCACCACGGACGTGCACGGCAGGCCGCGCACCAGCTCGACCAGCTCCGGCACGGTCTTGGTGATCTCGCGCAACGTGCGGGTGTAGATGTGGACCTCGTCGCTGGAGCGGTGCACCTGGATGCGCGCACCGTCGAGCTTGTGCTCCACCACGCAGCTGCCGAGCTCGGACAGCGCCTCGTCGAGCGACTCCGCGGGCGAAGCCAGCATGGGGCGCAGCGGACGCCCGACCTCGAGCCGGAACGCCTCCAGCTCCTCCGCACCGCCGGCGAGCGCGGCCACCGCCGTCTCCGGTAGTCGGCCGGACAGCATGAACGCGCGCCGCACCGTCTCGCCCGGCACGTCCGCGGCCGAGGCGATCGCGTCCAGCATCACGCCTTCCAGCGCGCCCTGCCGCAGCTCGCCGGTGAGCAAGCGGCGCAAGAAGTCCTGCTCAGCCTCGGTGGCGCGACCGAACAGAGCCGCCAGCAGGTCGACCCGGCGCTGCGCCGAGCCCTTGCCGGACGTCGTGGCCACCTCGCCGAGCGCGGCGTCGACCTCGGCGACCGTGAGCTCGGCCTGCGCGGCGGGAGGCACGGACAGGTCGACGACCGTGCGCCAGCCCGCACCGATACGACCCTGCCGCGGCGTGCCTATGAGGAAGGACACCACCGCGACCACGACCTCGGCCGTCGCCCCGCGCAGCAACGCGGACAACGCCTTGACCTTGGCCAGGCGCGACCGGGTGGCCGCCACGGCGGCCGACGTGTCGACCACTTCGGAAAGAAGCACAGACCCATGGTGCACCCGAGCACTGACATTTTCTGGAGTCGCGAGCTAGGCTGGCCGCGACAACCGTTCTGCCTGGGGGTTTACCGCACCATGCGTGCTTTCAAGATCGTCACCGCTGCCCTGCTCGTCGCCGCCGTCGCAGCGCTCACCGGCCCGCCCATCAGTGACGCACGCGAGCACATCCTGGGCGCCGACTCCGCCGACGTCAGCACCAGCGCCATCCGCGAGCACATCCTCTAAGCCGCGGCCGCGATCTCCCTGACCGCCTCCCGCAGGCGGTCAGGCGTGAGCGCCGCGTAGCCCAGCACCAGTCCGGGCCACATCGGCGTGCGCGTGTACTGCGCCAACGCCCACACGTGCACCCCACGCTCCTCAAGCCTGCTCTTCAGCGCGAGGTCGTCCATCCCGTCCGGCATGCGCAAAACGACGTGCAGGCCAGCCGCTACGCCAATGGGCTGCCACGCAGGCAGGTGCTCCGCCACGGCCTCCAACAGCGCGTCACGGCGCTTCCGGTAGAGCGCGCGCGTACGCCGCAGATGCCGGTCATAACCGCCGGTCCGCAACATGTGCGCGAACGCCGCCTGAGGGATCGTCGCCGTGCCCATGTCGTTGTACTTCTTGCGGTTCACGATCCCCTCGCGCAGCCGCTCCGGCACCACCAGCCACCCGAGCCGCAACGCCGGCGCCAGCACCTTGCTCGTCGTCCCCTGGTACACCACGTGCTCCGGCGCCAGCGCCTGCAACGCCCCGAGCGCGGGCCTGTCGTACCGGTGCTCGGCGTCGTAGTCGTCCTCGATGATCAACCCGTTCCGCTCGCGCGCCCACTCCACGAGCGCCCGCCGGCGTTCTGGATGCAGCACCACGCCCAACGGAAACTGGTGCGCCGCGGTGACCAGCACCGCCTCGCAGTCCGTTTTGGACAGAAGATCGACCCTGAGTCCCTTGTCGTCCACCGGAATCGGCACGGTGTCGAGCCCGTGCGACCGCAACATGTCCTCGCCGCCGAAGTGGCTCGGCTCCTCGATCGCGATGCTGCCCTTGAGGAGCCGCGCGGTGAGCTGCAACCCGTCCGCCGCGCCGTTGGTGATCACCGCGTCCCGCGCGACCACCGCCCGCACCCGAGCCAGGTAGTCGACGATCTCCTTGCGCAGCCCCACGAACCCGGCCGGATCCGGGTAGGCGAGGTCGTCGTCCGGCAGCTCCGCGAGCGCTGCCCGATGCGCCGCGACCCACTCGGCACGCGGAAACGCACCCAACGCCGGCAACCCGGGCCGCAGGTTGAACCGCCACCTCTGGGGCGGCTCCGGCACCCCGCACACCTCGGCGGGCCCGAGGCTCGCCACCGTCGTCCCCGAGCCCTTCCTGGTCGTGAGGTAGCCCTCCGCCACGAGCTGCGTGTAGGCCGACGTGACAGTCCCGCGCGCCACCCCGAGCTGCGCCGCCAGGTCCCGGCTCGACGGCAGCCGCGTCCCCGGCGTGAGCCGCCCGTCCCGGATGGCCTTTCTGAGTTCGACCTCCACCCCACGGCGCCGCTGATGCCCCGGCAACAGCAGCTCGCGAAAAGTGGTCCAGTTCGTGGTCATTGAAGTGGAGCTTAAACCTGGACCAGTTCAGCGCAAGGCTAGGTCGCATGAAACTAGGGGTGGCCGCGGGAGCGACAGCGGCAACGATCGTCGGCGCGTCGGTTCCGGTGACAGGCATGCTCGAGGGCTACCCGGTCCTGACCGGCCAGGCCATGCGCTACCTGCTCGGCGCCGCCGTCCTGCTCCTGGTGGCCCGCCGTCTCCCTCGGCTCTCGTGGCGCGACGTCCCTCCGCTGCTGGGCGTGGTCGCCACGGGAATGCTCGGCTTCAACGCCGTCCTGCTCGCCGCCCAGCAGTACGCCGAACCGGGCTTCGTCGCCGCGGTGATGGGCGGCGCTCCGATCGCCCTGGCCCTGTTGTCTCGCCAACGAACCACATCCGCCGTTGTGGGCGCAGTGGTGGTGGCTGCGGGCATCGTGCTGTTGTCCGGTGGTGGCTCGTGGCACGGTCCGGGCCTGTTGCTGGCGTTGCTGACGATGGCCGGCGAGGTGTGCTTCACGCTGTTCGCCGTCGGGGTCGTGCGGCGGCTCGGTGTGCTGGGCGTGGCCACCTGGACCTGTCTGCTGGCCTCGATGATCGGGGCGGTTCTCGGCACGTTCTTCGGTGGATGGCGGGTGCCGGACGCCCGGCAGACGTTCGCGCTCGTGCTGCTCGCGGTGGTGGTGACAGCTCTGGCTTTCGGGCTTTGGTACTTCGCGGTGAACCGGCTGGGGTCTGACCGGGCCGGGGTGCTCATCGGTCTGATGCCGGTGTCCGGCCTTGTGACGTCCGTGTTGTTGGGCGCGCAGGACCTGACGTTGGTGTCCGTTCTGGGCGCTGCCACGGTCGCACTCGGGTGCGGCATCGGGCTCCGCAGGGGTGCACACCACACACACGACGCGGGCCGGGTTCCCCCAAAATCAACAATAGCGAGTGGGTCTGACACTCCGGCGGAAGTTGTTGCGCCGTAAGGGGTCCGGACTTGCGGCCGTCGCGCGGCGGGGCCATGGCGGCAGCGAGGGTTTTCAGGTGCGAAAGCCCGGCAGTCCCTGGCCTCGCGATGTGCGAGCGCTCAGCCGTTACCGCCGACCACAACGGCCATCTGCCGCACGACGTACAGCGAGTCCCGCAGTTCGCTGTACGTCTGAAAGTCACGAGTGCCGTCCACCGCCGCGAACCGCGCGGCCAGGTCAGCGCGCACCTCCTCGAACATCGCGCGCTGCACCGACGTGAACCGCCCGCGATGCACCAGCGCCGCGGCCAGGGCGTGGACGTCCACGTCCGCGGAAGCGCCCTTCGAGTACCAGACCCAGACAGCGTGGAAGGCGGCCTCACGCGGGGCGCCGTACCAGTGCGACGGCCGGTTCGGATTGGGGGCCGACGGGTGGGGAACGCGGTAGCCGAGTTGCTTGGCGCGGCGCCGGAGCACGCCGTACGCGCGAAGTTCGGCCAGCCAGGCCGCGCGGCTCGTGGTCAGCAGTTCCAACGCTCGCGGCAGGGCGGCCGGGTCGTTGGCGAAGGAGCCCGCGGCGGACGAGAGAAAGCTGAACGTCGCCTCGAAGCCGATCGGGTGGTAGCTCTGGACACAGCTCCTCAAGGCGCTGACACGCCGGTTCAGCGGCAGCGAGGTGTCGAGAACCTTCCTGGCGCAGCAGGCAAAGCTCACGATCCGACCTTGGCCAGCCAGGAGGCGGCCTCGCCGGACGACAGCTCCCGCGTCACGTCGACCATCGGCGTCATCATCGGGTAGAGGCGGCCTGCATTCCAGGAGCGCGCATAGGGCGGCGGGCTCAGGACGACGACGCGGTGGCCCTCGAAAACCGGGATGTCGCAAGGACGTCCCTCGTTCCAGATCGTCTCGCCGAACCCGTCGGAAAGCTCGAACTGACCCTGGATCCCGCCTGCGGGCTCGAGGTCCGGGCCGACGGACGCCGCCTCCACCCAGGAGTCCAGCGGCGGCTCCCCGGGAATCAGAGCGGGAACCAGGCGGTAGGCGAGCAACGTGTGCAGCTGGAAGTTGTCGCCCAGACCGCCGATCGTCACCTCGAAACCCTTGCCGCTCAACGGGTGCAGCACCAGCAGCGTTTCCAGGTCCAGCACCTGCAGCAGGCCGTGCAGCCAGGAATCCTCAGGCACCGCAGCGAGCAGGCAGGCACGGTGCGGCAACGACAGGCGGATGTCCTCGTGCTGCATCGGAAGCAGCAGCGCGCGTTCCCACTCGGGCGAGAAATCGCCACGGGACAACACGTCGAGAACGCGCAGCACGAGCGGTTCCAGGGCCGGTGAGGAGCCGGTGTAGTAGAGCAGGTTGCCGAGGAGCTGGTTCACCTCGACGTCCTCGGAAGACGCGAGGACCAGGGCCGCCGCCGACAGTTCGTCGGCAGAACGGCCCTGGACCTCTTCGAAAAACGTCTCGAACGCGCCGGGCTCCGAAGCGACGACGGACGCGGCGATCTCGATCAACTCCACGCCGCGCAGGCTACGTCAGATCTGGGCCCTGCGAACGGAGATCGTCCACTTTCGACATCGCATCGCGCAGCTCGCCGAGCCACGTGTCCGCGTGCTCGCCGACCAGGCGCACGGCCCACGCGAGAGCATCCGCGCGCGAACGGGCCACGCCGGAAGCGACCAGCGTGTCGAGCACCTGGCGTTCCGGCTGGCGCAGGCGCGTCATCACCGGCACGGCCAGGTGCGTGAAGAGCTCGCGCGTGCTGCCCTGCACGGCACCCCACGCGACCTTGCGGCCGTAGCGGTGCTCGGCCTGACGGGCGATCTCGATGCGCTCGGAACGCGTGTCCTCGCGCCAGCGCGAGATGCGGCCCGACTCGGCCGCGGCACGCGAGGCGTCGTCGAACTCGCCCTCGAGCTCCGGGAGCGTGCCGATGACCGTGATCTCCTCGCGGTCGACGATCACCTCGGGCGCGCCGGTGAACCACCCGTCGGGCAGCCTGCCCGCGAACCACGCCGCCGCGTCGTCGGCCGACGGCAGGTCAGCCTGTTGCCAGCCGCCTCTTCCTCGCCATCCACGTCCCATTTCAACCACCCCTGATTACATGATTACGTCATTACTGACGTTACGCCTGCAATCAGCTGGTGGTGTTCGCCGTCAGCGAAGTGACCAGCGCATCCACCGATACGACGGGCCTGTCACACACGTAGCCACGGCACACGTAAGCCGCAGGAGCCTCGTCGACCAGCGGGCGGTCCTCCAGCAACGGAGCCCCGTCGGGTTCACCGGCGAGGACGACGCTGCCTCCGGGCACATGAGCGACCGCCGCCGCCCACAGCGACGCACGGCGCGGATCGTCGACACCGACGATGGCCACCTGCAACGGGCCGGCCACCAGCGTCTCGGCGACGGTCAGCCAGTGGCCCGCGAACCGAGGGGCCCTCGCCGCCAGCAGGCCAGCGCGTGTCACGGCCTCCGACGCAGCGGTGAAGTAGCGGGACGAACGGTCCGCTCCGGCCAGCAGCGAAGCGGCCAGCAGCGCCGAGGCCAGCGAGGACGCGCCGGACGGCGACGCGTTGTCGGTCGAGTCGGCAGGGCGGCGGACCAGGGACTCGGCGTCGTCAGCGGTGTCGTAGTAGGCGCCAGGAGAGCCCGGCACGGCGAACCGGGCGAGCGCGGTGTCCAGCAGGCCGCACGCCAGGTCGAGCCACCGGATCGAACCCGTGACCTGGTGCAACGCCAGCAGCCCGTCGGCGAGGCAGCCGTAGTCCTCGAGCACGCCGAACGACGGTCCGGCGACGCCGTCACGGGAGGTCCGCAGCAGCCGTCCCTCGACGAGGTGCACCGAGGCCAGCAAGGACGCCGCCTCCGAGGCCGCCTCGATCCACGCCGGCTCCCCGAAGAACGCGCCTGCCTCGGCCAGGGCCGCGATCGCCATGCCGTTCCAGGCGGCGATGACCTTGTCGTCACGGCCGGGCTGCGGACGAGCGGCGCGCACGGCCATCAGCGAGGCCCGCACGTCCTCCCCCGGCTCCGACACGAACCGCAGCGTCGACTTGCCGTCCTCGAAGTTCGGCTGCTCACCGACCCCGAAAGCCGCGGCAGCAGCACCCAGTTCTTCGTACGACCACACGTAGGTCAGGCCCTCGACGCCGTCGGTGTCGGCGTCCAGCGACGCCGCGAAGCCGCCCTCGGCCGTCCGCAGATCCCGCAGCAGGAACGAAGCCGTGTCCCGCGCGACCCTCGCGTATCGCTCGGACTCGGTCACCCGCGCCAGGTGCGTGTAGAAGCGAAGCAGCAAAGCGTTGTCGTACAACATCTTCTCGAAGTGCGGCACGACCCACGACGCGTCGACGCTGTACCGCGCGAACCCGCCGCCGAGCTGGTCGTACATGCCACCGTTGGCCATCGCGTCGGCGGTGGAGGTCGCCATGGAGATCGCCTCGACCGAACCGGTGCGTTCGTGGTGACGCAGGAGGAACTCGACCACCATCGACGGCGGGAACTTCGGCGCACCACCGAACCCGCCGTTGCGCCGGTCGAACTCGCCCAGCAACGACACGACCGCGCCCGCCAGCGCGTCCGCGTCCACAGCGGACGGAGGCAGTGGCGCGGTGTGCCGGGAAACCTCTTCCACGACAGCGGAAGCGGATTCCAGGATCTCCGAGGGCCGTGTGGTCCACACCGACGACACGGCCTCGATGAGCTGCGTGAACGACGGCATTCCCGGCCGCGGCGAGGGCGGGTAGTAGGTCCCTGCGTGGAACGGCCGCGCGTCCGGGGTCAGGAACACGGTCATCGGCCAGCCGCCCTGCCCGGTCATGGCCTGCGTGACCTCCATGTACACGGCGTCGACGTCCGGGCGTTCCTCGCGGTCGACCTTGACCGGGACGAAGTTCGCGTTCAGATATGAAGCGACAGAAGCGTCTTCGAACGACTCGTGCGCCATCACGTGACACCAGTGGCAGGCCGCGTAACCGACGGACAGCAGCACAGGGACGTTGCGCCGCCGCGCCTCCTCGAACGCCTCCGGGCACCACGGCCACCAGTCGACCGGGTTGTCGGCGTGCTGCAGCAGGTAAGGGCTGGTCGCGTCCGCAAGGCGGTTCGTCATGCACACCACCCTAATTCGCCTGCGGAAACGGCGACTCTCGATCAGACTCGACCTCGTGCTGCTCACCATGACCACCACCCACCGGCCGGCGACCGATCTCGGTCACCTGCTGCACAAACACCCGGACCGGGCTCAGTCCTTCACGACGAGCTCGGGTGTCGCGCACGTCTTCTACCCGAAGGCGACCGACGAGGAGTGCACTGTGGCGTTGCTCCTCGAGGTCGACCCCATCGCGCTGGTGCGAGGTCCCGGCAGCACGCTGACGCAATACGTCAACGACCGCCCGTACGCGGCCGGGTCGTTGCTCACGGTCGCGCTCGGCAGCGTGTTCCGCACCGCGATGAACGGTCGCAGCGAGAGCTACCCCGAGCTCGCGCAGACCCCGATTCCGCTGGTCATCCGCGTTCCCGCGCTGCCGCACAAGCTCGCAGAGCGGCTGTTCACGCCGCTCGGCTGGACCGTGGAGGTGACCGAGCACGGTGACTCGCGGTACGGCGACGTCACGCTCAGCGGCGCCGTCAAGCTCAGCGACGCCTTGAAACACCTCTACGTGCTGCTGCCCGTGCTCGACGGCGGCAAGCACTACTGGGTCGCGGCCGACGAGGTCGACAAGCTGCTCAGGGCCGGTGACGGCTGGCTGGCGTCGCACCCGGACAAGGAGCTGATCACCACCAGGTACCTGGCCCGCAAACGGCCGCTCGTGCTGTCCGCGCTGGAACGCCTCGCCGAGGTCGACGAGGTCGAGCCGGAGGAGCTGGACAACGCGCTCGCCGAACCGAAGATCTCCCTTGCGACGCAGCGCAAGGAGGCCGTGATCAAGGCGCTGAAGGGGGCACGTGCCAAGCGCGTGCTCGACCTCGGTTGTGGTGGTGGCGCGCTGCTGCGCGAGCTGGTGAAGGAACCGGAGTTCACGGAGATCCACGGTGTCGACGTGTCCGCGAAGGCGTTGCAGGAGGCCGCGCGCAAGCTCCACCTGGACCGCATGTCCGACCGGTTGCGCGAGCGGATCACGTTGCGCCAGTCGGCTTTGACGTACGCCGACGCGGAGCTCGCGGGCTACGACGCGGCGGTGCTGATGGAGGTCGTCGAGCACGTCGACCCGTCGCGCCTGCCCGCGCTGGAGCACTCGGTGTTCGTGGTGGCGCGCCCGGCGACCGTGCTGGTGACGACGCCGAACGTCGAGTACAACGCGCTGTTCGAGACGTTGCCGGCAGGGCAGATGCGTCATTCCGACCACCGTTTCGAGTGGACTCGGGCAGAGTTCGCGCAGTGGGCGGACGGCGTTGCTTCGCGACGTGGTTACCGCGTCGAGTACGTGGGAATCGGGCCGGAAGATCTTGAACGTGGCGCGCCCACGCAGATGGCAGTGTTCAGCTTGGGGGACGAGAACTGATGGACCTGAAGATTCCCGACCTGTGCCTGGTGGTGCTGATCGGCGCCTCCGGTTCCGGCAAGTCCACGTTCGCGCGCAAGAACTTCCTGCCCACGCAGGTGCTGTCGAGCGACTACTTCCGCGGGCTCGTGTCCGACGACGAGAACGACCAGTCGGCGTCCGCGGCGGCGTTCGACGTGCTGCACTACGTGGCGGCCAAGCGGTTGGAGGCCGGACGCGTCACGGTGATCGATGCGACGAACGTGCAGGCGCCCGACCGCGCGAAGCTGATCGAGGTCGCGAAGAAGGCCAACGTGCTGCCGGTCGCGATCGTGCTCGACACGCCGACCGACGTCTGCCTGCGCCGCAACGCTTCCCGTCCGGACCGCGACTTCGGCGCGCACGTCGTCAAGCGGCACCGGGCGGCGTTGCACCGGTCGTTGAAGTTCCTCGGCAAGGAGGGGTTCAAGCGCGTCCACGTGCTGCGCTCCGAGTCCGATGTGGACAAGGCGGTGATCGTGTACGAGAAGCTGCTCAACGACCTGCGGCACGAGACCGGACCGTTCGACGTGATCGGTGACGTGCACGGCTGCCGCGCCGAGCTCGAGGAGCTGCTCGTCGAGCTGGGCTACGGGATCCAGCGCGACGAGGAAGGGCGGGCGGTCGACGCCGTCCCGCCGGCCGGCCGCAAGGCGATCTTCGTCGGCGACCTCGTCGACCGCGGCCCGGACACGCCTGGCGTGCTGCGCCTGACCATGGGGATGATCGCGAACGAGCACGCGTTCTGCGTCTGCGGAAACCACGAGCAGAAGCTGGTGCGGGCGTTGCGGGGCAAGAACGTCCAGGTCAGGCACGGGCTCGCGGAGTCGCTGGCCCAGCTCGCCGCGGAGGACCAGGACTTCCGCCGCAAGGCCGAGAAGTTCTGCGACGGCCTGGTGGCGCACTACGTGCTGGACGGCGGCAACCTCGTGGTCGCACACGCCGGTCTGCCGGAGCGCTACCACGGCCGTGCGTCCGCGCGTGTGCGCAGCTTCGCGCTGTACGGCGACACGACCGGCGAGACCGACGAGTACGGGCTGCCGGTGCGCTACCCGTGGGCGACCGAGTACCGCGGCACCGCGATGGTGTTGTACGGCCACACTCCGACCCCGGAGGCGGAGTGGATCAACAACACCATGTGCCTCGACACGGGCGTGGTGTTCGGCGGCAAGCTGACCGCTCTGCGCTACCCCGAGCGGGAAGTGGTGGCGGTCAAGGCGCACCAGGTCTGGTACGAACCGGTGCGGCCGCTGGTCGCTCCGGTGGTCGAGCGCGAGCCGGACGTACTGGCGTTGAAAGATGTCACTGGCCTGCGCCGGATCGAGACGTCGGTGATGGGCGCGGTGACGATCCGCGCGGAGCAGTCGGCTTCGGCGTTGGAGGTGATGAGCCGGTTCGCGATCGACCCGCACGACCTGCTGTACCTGCCGCCGACGATGGCTCCCACCGCTACTTCGTCGCGGGATGACGTGCTGGAGCACCCGTTGGAGGCGTTCGCGGAGTACGCGGCTGCCGGTGTCTCTTCGGTGATCTGCGAGGAGAAGCACATGGGGTCGCGCGCTGTGCTGTTGGTGCGCAAGGAAGGTGGGGCGATCTACACGCGCACCGGACGGGCGTTCTTCGACGGCGAGCTGGGCTCCTCGCTGCTGGACCGCGTGCGGGACGGCGCGAAGCCGCTGTTCGACGAGCTCAACACCGACTGGCTGCTGATCGACGCCGAGCTGATGCCGTGGAACGCCAAGGCTTCCGGGCTGATCCGCGAGCAGTACGCGGCGGTCGGCGCGGCTGCTGTCGGCGCGCTGCCGGTGGCGGTCTCCGCTCTGGAGACGGCCGCGGCTCGTGGTGTGGACGTGGCCGCGCTTCTGGAGCGGACGTCTCAGCGGGCTTCCAACGCTGAGGCCTACCGAAAGGCGTACGAACGGTACTGCTGGCCGACGGAAGGGCTGGACGGCGTGCGGATCGCGCCGTTCCAGCTGCTGGCGGCCGAGGGGCAGACGTTCCACGACCGTTCGCACCTGTGGCACCTGGAGACGCTGAGCCGGTTGGACGGGCCGTTGTTCCAGCAGACCCGGCACCTCGTGGTGGACACCGCGGATCCGGCTGCCGGCGTTCGCTGGTGGAAGTCGCTGACGGCCGACGGCGGCGAGGGCATGGTCGTGAAGCCGCTGGCCAACCTGACTGGTCGCGTCCAGCCGGGCGTGAAGGTGCGCGGGCGCGAGTACCTGCGGATCATCTACGGCCCGGACTACACCGAGCCGCAGAACCTGGAGCGGCTGCGCAAGCGCAGTCTCGGCCGCAAGCGCGGGCTGGCTCTGCGCGAGTACGCCCTGGGCATCGAGGCACTGGAACGCGTCGCGCGCGGCGAGCCGTTGTGGCGCGTGCACGAATGCGTTTTCGGTGTGCTGGCACTCGAATCGGAACCGGTGGACCCACGACTGTGATTCTCGAAGCTGTGATCGGGTCGCACGCCTACGGGCTGGCGACCTCCACGTCCGATGTGGACAGACGGGGTGTGTTCGTCGCGCCCACGGAAGCGTTCTGGCGCCTGGACAAACCACCGACCTCGGTCGAGGGCCCGTCGCCGGAACAGCTCAGCTGGGAGGTCGAGCACTTCTGCAAGCTGGCGCTGAAGTCGAACCCGACGGTGCTCGAAACGCTGGTGAGCCCGCTGGTCGAGATCTGCACGCCGCTGGGAGAGGAACTGAAGGCGCTGCTGCCCGCGTTCCTCTCCCAGTACGCGGTGCGCGCGTACACCCGTGCGACCCAGATGCAGCTGTCACGGGCGGGTCGGAACCTGAAGCCCAAGCAGCTCATGCACGTGGTGCGGTTGCGGCTCCTCGGCCTGCATCTGGTGCGGACCGGCTCGTTGTCCATCGCGGCGGACCGATCGCTGCTCGCGATCCGCGACGGCTCGATGCCCTGGGACGACGCGGTGGCGTGGGCACACCGGCTCGGCGACGAACTCGCCTCGGCTTCCGGTCCGCTGCCGGAGGAACCTGATCGGGCACGCGTGGAGGACTGGCTGGTGTCGGTGCGCAGGAGGGCGTTGTGAGCTACGAGGTTCCGGACCTGAGCGCGGTCGTGGCGGAGCAGTCGCACGACCTGCTGTTCGCGACCGTGTCCGGCGCGCACCTGTACGGCTTCCCGTCCCGCGACTCGGACGTGGACCTGCGCGGCGTGCACATCCTGCCGCTCGGCGAGGTCGTCGGCCTGAAGCACGGCCCGGAGACCAAGGAACGCATGTGGGTGCGCGACGGCGTCGAGATCGACCTCGTCACGCACGACGTGGAGAAGTTCTGCCGCCTGCTCACCCGCCCCAACGGCTACGTGCTGGAGCAACTGCTCTCGCCCCTCGTCGTGCACACCGGCCCAGGCCACCAAAAGCTGGCCGACCTCGCCGCGGGCTGCCTGACCTCACGGCACGGGCACCACTACCGCGGGTTCGCCGTGACGCAGTGGCGGCTGTTCGAGCGGACCGGTGAGATCAAGCCGCTGCTCTACACGTTCCGCGCGCTGCTGACCGGCGTGCACCTGCTGCGCACCGGCGAGGTCGTCGCGCACCTGCCGACGTTGCTGGAGAAGCTCGACGGGCCGGACTACCTGACCGCGCTGATCGAGGCCAAGATCCTCGGCGAGCACCGGGCGCTGGCGGGCGTGGCTGGGCGGCCGGCGCCCGAGCGGCTGGAGGCGGATCTCGCGCACTGGCAGGAACAGCTGCAGGTGGCGCGGGTGACCAGCGACCTGCCTGAGCATCCGCCGGCGTTCGAGGCGGTGCACGAGTTCGTGGTGGCTACGAGGTTGAGCTAGCCCCGGCGCCGTCGACCATGGGGCTGCGCTTACCCGGTTGTCGTCGGCGGCGTGGTTGCCGACCGCGGGCTGCGCTTACCCGACGAGCGTCAGTCCTTCTTCTCCGAAGGCTCAGCCGGAGCGTCGGCAGTCGCCTCGGCCGACTTCTCAGCCGGAGTTTCCGCAGGCTCGTCGAACGACGCGGGCACGCGCTTGAGGTGCTTGTTCATCGACTTGACGAGGAAGAACACCGCGATGAAGAAGACGATCAACAACACAAGGCCGACCGGGGAGGACTTGCCGAAGTCCTCGCCCTGGCCGCCCTTGTCGTTGTCGTTCGTGTTCGACGGCTGCACGGCGACGAACGCCACCGTGCTGCCGAGGGAGAAGTCTGGGGAGAGCACCCCTAGACCTTAACTCCGGCGAACAGGTCGTTCTCCGGCAGCGTCGAGTCGACCTGGGAGCGCACGAGCTCGTACTCCTCGGTCGGCCAGACGTCGCGCTGCAGGTCCTGCGGAATCGCGAACCAGCGGCTGGTCGGGTCGATCTGGGTGGCGTGGGCCTTCAGGGCCTCGTCGCGGACCTCGAAGTAGTCCGCGCACTCGACCTGCGTGGTCACGCGGTCCATCACGTCCGGGCGGTTGGCGTCCCAGTTCGCGAGCCACTCGGTGTACGGCGACTCGAGGCCGCGCGCCTCCATGGCGTCGTGGAACGCCTGGAGCTTCGCGCGGGAGAAGCCGTGCCCGTAGTAGACCTTCTGCACCTCCCACGGCGCACCCAGCGAAGGCTCAAAAGAACCATCTGCGGCGGCGTCCAGTGCCGCCATGGAGACCTCGTGGGTGCGGATGTGGTCCGGGTGCGGGTAGCCCCCGTTTTCGTCGTAGGTCACGACGACGTGCGGGCGGAAGTCGCGAATGGCTTCGACCAGGGACGGCACCGACTCCTCCAGCGGCACCAGGGCGAAGCAGCCCTCGGGCAGCGGTGGCTTCGGGTCGCCCTCGGGCAGACCTGAGTCCTTGAAACCCAGCCAGCGGTGCTGGATGCCGAGGATCTTGGCCGCGCGGGCCATCTCCTCGCGGCGGATCTCGATGATGTTCTCCAGCACGTCCGGCTTGTCCATCGCCGGATTCAACACACTGCCCGCACCACCGTCGGTGCAGGTCACGACCATCACGTCGTGCCCTTCCGCGATGTAGCGGGCCATCGTGGCCGCGCCCTTGCTCGACTCGTCGTCGGGATGTGCGTGCACTGCCATCAGGCGCAGCTTGTCGGCCATGACCCCCGTGGTCCTCCTGTGTGAATGGTCCTGCGACACTCAACAACTGAACGTCGAGTCACATTGTTCCCCAGTCGGTCAGGAGGGCGCGGGAAAGTGTCGCAACGCGCGCTCCCCGAGGGGCGGTACGGCAACAGCACGCGCAAGCCGCTCAACAAGTGGCTGCGGTGGGCGTTACTCGCTGTAGCCGTGGCGGTAGGGGCGGTGGTCGCCTTCGTCGGTTACCGAAATCTCGGGACAAAGCCGATCGAGGCGAAGCAGACCGCGTTCATCATCCTCGGCGACGACAGCGTGAAGGTCAGTTTCGAGGTTTCCCGCGATCAACCAGAGCGACCAGCCGTCTGCATCATTCGGGCCCGTTCCAAGGACGGGGACGAAGGGGGCAGGCGCGAAGTTCTGGTTCCTCCCGGGAATTCCGTCGTCGTCGAGACAACAGTTCTCCGCACCTCGAAGCCGCCGGTCACCGGCGAGGTGTTCGGGTGCTCTTACCAGGTTCCCCCCTACTTGTCCACGAGCTAGCGGCCAAGCGGGTGATCTGCGGTTTAAACGGCGAGATGGGGAACAAATCGCCGTCGCTGAACGTTGTCTACGTGTTACTATTGCCGCTCAAGCACGGCCCCGGCGCGGGCCGTGTTTTTCCGTTCCGGGCCCCCGGCCCGGGAACTATCTGGTGAACACGTGTGCACCAGAGCAAGACGAGGAGTTGGTGACCGTGAGCGACACCCAGGTGACCTGGCTGACCCAGGAGGCCTACGACCGGCTCAAGGCTGAGCTGGACGAACTCATCGCGTACCGCCCGGTCATGGCTGCAGAGATCAACGCCCGCCGCGAGGAGGGCGACCTCCGTGAGAACGGTGGCTACCACGCGGCGCGCGAGGAGCAGGGCAAGCAGGAGGCGCGCATCCGCCAGCTGCACGAGCTGCTCCAGGCCGCGAAGGTCGGCGAGGCCCCCACCACCAAGGGTGTCGCGGCGCCGGGAACGGTGCTCACGATCCGCTACGAGGGCGACGACGAGGCCGAGACCTTCCTGCTCGCGACCCGCGAAGAGGGCGCGCACGGCGAGATGGAGGTCTACTCCCCGCTTTCGCCGCTCGGCAAGGCGCTCAACGGCGCGAAGGACGGCGAGACCGTCTCCTACGAGCTTCCGAACGGCAAGCAGCAGAAGGTCACGCTGATCTCCGCGGTGCCTTACCAGGCGTAATCACGCCACAAAAACGTGCGAAGGGGCGGTCACCTCGGTGGCCGCCCCTTCACGCGTTCCAGGAGCGGCCGCACACGTGGAGGCACCGGCGTCGACAGGGCGATGGAGGTCGACAGCCGTCGCACGTGCGGTACGTCGACAACGTGGTCGACCACGCGCTGCAGGTCCGCGTTCGACCTCGCGACGATGCGCATGAACAGGTCGCCCTGCCCGGTCGTCGCGTGCACCTCGCACACCTCGGGGATCGCGGCCAGCCCCTCGCACACCTCGGCACGTCGTCCCTGGGCGATTTCCACCACCGCGAACGCCGTCAGCCCGTAGCCCATCGCGCCCAGGTCGAGCGCCGGCGGGAACCCGGTCAGCACGCCGCGGTCGACCAGCCGGTCCAGCCTGGCCTGCACGGTTCCCCGCGCGACACCGAGCCGGCGGGAGCATTCGAGGACGCCGAGGCGAGGCTCGTCCGTCAACAGCAACAGCAGCCTGGCGTCCAGTTCGTCCACCGGCTGGTCAGAGTGCTCACTCTGTTGATCTGAAGGCACAGATCACTATACAAACTGCTCAGCAAAATCGCTGACTATTGCTCACCCTGTTAGGTCGACTCATGCTGTGAAGCATGACGCAGCAGCTTGACGACGTGAGCTACGACCAGCTCCGGCAGCTCGTGGGCTTGGTCGACTACGACGCGACCAAGGACCCCTTCCCCGTGCGCGCCATGGACGCCGTGGTGTTCGTCGCGGGCAACGCCACCCAGACCGCCTGGCTCTACCAGGTGGCGTTCGGCATGGAGCTCGTGGCCTACGCGGGCCCCGAGACCGGCCAGCGCTCGCACAAGTCGTTCGTGCTGAAGTCGGGCTCGGCCCGCTTCGTGATCCACGGCGGCGTCCTGCCCGGCTCCGAGCTCCTCGACCACCACCGCCGTCATGGCGACGGCGTCGTGGACCTCGCTCTGGAGGTCGGCGACGTCGACCAGTGCATCAAGCACGCGCGCACACAGGGCGCCACTGTCCTGGAGGAGCCGCACGACGTCTCGGACGAGCACGGCACCGTGCGTCTCGCGGCCATCGCGACCTACGGCGAGACCCGCCACACGCTGGTGGACCGCTCGAAGTACACCGGCCCCTACCTGCCCGGCTACGTCGCGCGGACGTCTACGGTGAAGCGGCCGGAGGGCGCACCGAAGCGGCTGTTCCAGGCCGTCGACCACTGCGTCGGCAACGTCGAGCTCGGCAAGATGGACTACTGGGTCGAGTGGTACAACCGCGTCATGGGCTTCGTGAACATGGCGGAGTTCATCGGCGACGACATCGCCACGGACTACTCGGCTCTGATGTCCAAGGTCGTCTCCAACGGCAACCACCGGGTCAAGTTCCCGCTGAACGAGCCGGCGGTCGCGAAGAAGAAGTCGCAGATCGACGAGTACCTCGAGTTCTACGAGGGCGCGGGCGTCCAGCACATCGCGCTGGCGACCAACGAGATCATCCGCACGGTCACCGCCATGCGCGACGCCGGTGTCGAGTTCCTGGAGACGCCGGACTCCTACTACGACGACCCGGAGCTGCGCGCCCGGATCGGCGAGGTCCGCGTGCCCATCGAGGTGCTGAAGGAACACCGCATCCTGGTCGACCGCGACGAGGACGGCTACCTGCTGCAGATCTTCACCAAGCCGATCGGCGACCGCCCCACGGTCTTCTACGAACTGATCGAGCGCCACGGCTCGCTGGGCTTCGGCAAGGGCAACTTCAAGGCCCTTTTCGAGGCGATCGAGCGCGAACAGGAGCGACGCGGCAACCTCTGATGGCGTTCCCCCGGTAAGGTGCTTTACGGGGGATACACATCGTGGGGAGGTGGCATGGCATTCGCACGACGCGTGGCCGCGGTGATTCCGCTGGTCGGGGCCGTGACCACGGCTGCGGCACTGACCGGTGCGGCGTTCTTGACCGTGGCGCACGCCGGGTGTGACGAGGCCGGCCGCTTCGTCCGCACCGGTGAGTCGATCGAGTTCGTCGGCGGCTGTGTCAACGGCGCCGACCTCCCGTCGGCGCCAACGGCCGAGAACGCCGAGAACGTGGACAGGTTCGGCGGCTCCAAGAAGCCGTAAGACGCAGAAAGGCCCCCTCCACGCGGAGGGGGCCTTTCGCGTTGCCGGAAAAACTCAGCCCAGGGCCGCGAGCAGGTCGGCCACCAGGTCGTCGCCGGACTCGATGCCCACGGAGACGCGCACCAGGTCGGCAGGCACCTCGAGCAGAGAACCGGACGTCGAGGCGTGCGTCATCTTGCCGGGGTGCTCGATCAACGACTCGACACCACCCAACGACTCGGCGAGCAAGAACAGCTTGGTGCGCGCGCACACGTCCAGCGCGGCCTGCTCGCCGCCGTCGACGATGAACGACACCATGCCGCCGAACCGGCGCATCTGCTTGGCCGCCACCGCGTGGTTCGGGTGCGACTCCAGGCCGGGGTACAGCACCTTCTTCACCTTCGGGTGCCGCGCCAGGGCCTCGGCGACGAGCTCGGCGTTGTCCGAGTGCTTCTCCATGCGCAGCTCGAGGGTCTTGATGCCCCGCAACGTCAGGTAGGCGTCGAACGGGCCCGGGACCGCGCCCGCGCCGTTCTGCAGGAAGCCGAACGCCGCGTCGATCTCCTCGTCGGAGGTGATCAGGGCGCCGCCCACGACGTCGGAGTGGCCGCCGACGTACTTGGTGGTCGAGTGCAGGACGACGTCGGCGCCGAGCTCCAGCGGGGTCTGCAGGGCCGGCGAGGCGAAGGTGTTGTCCACGACGAACTTGGCGCCCGCGGCGTGCGCGACCTCGGCGATCGCGGCGATGTCACCGATGTTCAGCAGCGGGTTGGTGGGGGTCTCGATCCACACCAGCTTGGTCTCGGGACGCACGGCGGCGCGGATGGCGTCGACGTCCGTGACCGGGGCCGGCGAGTGGGTGACGCCCCACTGCGAGAAGACCTTGTCGATCAGCCGGAACGTGCCGCCGTACGCGTCGTTCGGGATGACGATGTGGTCGCCGGGCTTGAGGAAGGTGCGCAGCGCCGCGTCGGTCGCGCCCATGCCGGACGAGAACGCGCGGCCGAAGCGGCCCCGTTCCAGCGACGCGAGGGCCGTCTCCAGCGCGCGGCGGGTCGGGTTGCCGGTGCGCGAGTACTCGAAGCCCTGACGCATCCCGCCCACGCCGTCCTGGGCGTAGGTCGACGTCGCGTAGATGGGCACGTTGACCGCACCCGTGGTCGGGTCGGGGTCCTGACCGGCGTGGATCGCCCTGGTCGCGAAGCCGTAAGGGGTGCTCATCACCCAAGGGTACTCACCCATCTGGCGGTCGACGGCAGTAGTCCAACCAGTGAACTCACACACACGCACCGGACCAGGAGGAGTACAAGGCCCTCCGAAAACGGGTCAACCCCGGCCGCGGAGAGCGACCGGGGCTGACCTGAGCTGAGGACTTACCAGCCCTGCTGCTGACCGCCGTAACCCTGCTGAGGCGGCTGGCCGTAGCCACCCGGCTGCTGCTGCGGGTAACCGCCGGTGCCCGGCTGCTGCGGGTAGCCACCGGTACCGGGCTGCTGCGGGTAGCCACCCGAGCCGCCGTAGGGCGAAGCCGTCTCCGGGGCGTTGATCACGATGGTCTTCATGATCTTGTCGGCCCAGGTCTGGTTCTTCGGCTCCCACAGCGGGGCGAAGAAGCCCGCGTAGCACGGCAGCGCGTCGACGATGTGGCACAGCTGGCGCACGAAGACCGTACCGCCGCCGATCGGCTGCTGGGTCTCCTCGCCGACGAGCTTGATCTTGGCGATCTTCTTGCCGATCGACTGTCCCGTCTGGCCCTGCTTGATGATCAGGTTCCAGATGATGAAGCCGACGTAGCCCAGCCACAGGACGAGGCCGAGCAGGCCGAAAATCACGCCTCCGGCGTCACCGGCGTTCGCACCGATGATGCCGAACACGAAGACCAGCGCGTAGACGACGATGAGCGGCGCGAGGACGTCGATCAGGTAGCCGACGAACCGCGAGCCCCACTCGGCGTAGCCCGTGGGAGGCGGCGGCGCCATCGCAGGCATGCCGTACCCGGGCTGACCGTACGGACCCGCGGCCGGCTGGCCGTACGGGTTCGACTGCGGCGCGCCGTACGGCTGCTGCGGCTGACCGTAGGGCTGCTGCTGCGGCTGGCCGTACGGGTTGGACTGCGGCGCACCGTAGGGCTGCTGCGGCTGGCCGTAAGCCGGCTGCTGCTGCCCGTACGGGTTGTGCGGCTGGGCGGGGAACCCGCCGGAGCCGGGTCCCTGCGCCGGGAAGCCACCCGAACCGGGAGCTGCCGGCGGCACCTGCCCGGGGCTGACGACCTGGGTGGCGTCCGCGTTCTGCTGCGGTGCGGCAGGAACCTGACCAGGCGAGACGACCTGCGTCGCGTCCGGGTTCGGGTTCGCCGCGGACGGCTGGCCACCTCCCGGGACGATCTGCGTGGCGTCCGCGTTGGGCTCCTGCGGCTGACCGCCGAACGGATTTCCTGGCGGCTGCGGAGCGTTCATCCGGTTTCCAACCCCCTTGGCTGGGCCGTGTACGAGTAAGACTGATGATGATCTGGGGCGTCACGCTATCGGACGCACCCCGCTCTACGCTCAGCGACCAGCCAAGAACCCCAGAATGTCCTGCCGAGTGACGACTCCGGCGGGCTTTCCGTCCTCCAGGACGAGGGCCGCGTCCGCGTTCGAGAGCGCGTTCATGGCGATGCCGACGGGCTCGCCCGCGCCGAGCGTGGGCAGCGGCGGCGACATGTGCTTGTCGAGGCGGTCCGACAGCTGCGCCTTGCCGGTGAACAGGGCGTCGAGCAGGTCGCGCTCGTTGACCGCGCCCGCGACCTCGGCGGCCATGATGGGCGGCTCGGCGTTGACGACCGGCATCTGCGAGACACCGAACTCGCGCAGGATCGCGACCGCGTCACCGACGGTCTCGTTCGGGTGCGCGTGGACGAGGTCGGGGAGCATGCCGCCCTTGCGGCGGAGCACGTCGCCGACGGTCGCACCGGTGGAGTCCGGTGGGAGGAAGCCGTACGAGGCCATCCAGCGGTCGTTGAAGACCTTGGAGAGGTAACCGCGGCCGCCGTCGGGGAGGATCACGACCACGACGGCGTCCTCCGGCAGGTCCTTCGCGATGCGCAGCGCCGCGGCGGCCGCCATGCCGCAGGAGCCGCCGACCAGCAGGCCCTCCTCGCGGGCGAGGCGGCGGGTGATGTCGAACGAGTCCGCGTCCGAGACCTCGACGATCTGGTCGCAGATGGTCTTGTCGTACGCCTCGGGCCAGAAGTCCTCGCCCACGCCCTCGACCAGGTACGGCCGGCCGGTGCCGCCTGAGTACACGGAGCCCTCCGGGTCCGCGCCGACGACCTGCACGGCGCCGTCCGAGACCTCCTTGAGGAAACGCCCGGTGCCGGAGATCGTGCCGCCGGTGCCGACGCCCGCGACGAAGTGCGTGATCTTGCCCGCGGTCTGGCGCCAGATCTCGGGGCCGGTCTGGTGGTAGTGGCTCGCCGGGTTCTCCGGGTTCGAGTACTGGTCCGGCTTCCACGCGCCGGAGATCTCGCGGACCAGCCTGTCGGAGACGTTGTAGTACGAGTCCGGGTGCTCCGGCGCGACGGCGGTCGGGCACACCACGACCTCGGCGCCGTACGCCTTCAGGACGTTGCGCTTGTCCTCGCTGACCTTGTCCGGGCAGACGAACACGCACTTGTAGCCCTTGCGCTGGGCCACGAGCGCGAGCCCGACTCCAGTGTTGCCCGAGGTGGGCTCGACGATCGTGCCGCCGGGCTTCAGCTCACCGGACTTCTCGGCCGCCTCGACCATGCGCAGCGCGATGCGGTCCTTCACGCTCCCGCCGGGGTTCAGGTACTCGACCTTGGCCAGCACCGTGGCCTTGATCCCCGAGGTCAGGGAGTTGAGCTTCACCAGCGGCGTGTTGCCCACCAGGTCGACGACGTGCTCGACGTACTCCACCGGTATCTACTCCCCACTCCCACTCTCCGAGATAGCAAAACGAAGCCTAGCTCTAGTGGCTGCGGAGGTTAATTCGAACAGCGGTACCGACGATTCCACTGGAAAGGGGGTGTTGCGGATGATCGGACTGAGAACGCTGCGAGCGGTGGCGATGACGGCCGCGACGCTCGGCGGGCTTTCGGGGGCGCTGGTCGGGTTGCTGAGCGAGCAGGGCAGACGGGCCCGCGTGGCCATCGGGGTGCTGGAGCATCTCTGGCCCGCGCCGGACGGTGTCTACCGCGACGACGGCAGCGATCCGTTGCGGCTGGCGGTGCTCGGCGACTCGATGGCGGTGGGCGTCGGTGTGACGCATCCCTCGCAGATGCCGGGCGTGCTGCTGGCCCAGGCGCTGGCCGAGGAAGCGGAACGGCCGGTGCGGCTATCCACGTACGCCATCAGCGGTTCGACGACGCGGGACCTGGTGCCGCAGGTCGACGCGGCCGTGCTGGGCGCACCCCAGGTGGCGCTGATCATCATCGGCGCGAACGACGTGACGTCGCGGATCGGCGTGCGCGAGTCCGCCTCGTTGCTGGGTGAGCAGGTCAGGAAGCTGTGCGCTCTTGGCTGCGGTGTCGTCGTCGGGACGTGTCCCGACCTCGGGATCGTGCGGCCGATTCCGCAGCCGTTGCGGTCGGTCGGGCACCACTACAGCCTGCGGCTGGCGGCGGCGCAGACCGCGGAGGTGCGGCGGGTCGGTGGCGTGCCGGTGTCGCTGGCGAACCTGCTCGCGCCCGAGTTCATGGCCCGGCACGTCGACATGTTCAGCTCCGACCGCTTTCATCCCAGCGCCGTCGGCTACGAGGCCGCGGCGGGTGTGCTGCTGGCGCCGTTGTGCCAGGTGGCGGGGCTGTGGCCGGGCTGGGTCGCGCCGCCGTTGCCGCTGCGCTCGGCGGCTGCCCTGGCGGTGCGGGCCTCGCGGGTTCCGCCGTGGTTGCAAAGACGGCACGCCTGAGTTCCGGAATTCTCGTCACGTGCGCTGGCCGGGGTGAGCGGGCGTTAACTAGGCTCGACGGCGACCTTGACTCTCAACGAGGAGTTTCGTGATGCCTGAGGCCGTGATCGTCTCCGCTGCCCGCTCCCCCATCGGTCGTGCCGGCAAGGGCTCGCTGAAGGACGTCCGCCCGGACGACCTGGCCGCGCAGATGATCAAGGCGGCGCTGGACAAGGTGCCGCAGCTCGACCCCGCGCAGATCGACGACCTGATGCTCGGCTGCGGTCTGCCCGGCGGTGAGGCCGGCTTCAACATGGCCCGCGTCGTCGCCGTGCTGCTCGGGCACGACTCGCTGCCCGGCACGACCGTCACGCGGTACTGCGCCTCTTCTCTGCAGACGACGCGCATGGCCCTGCACGCCATCAAGGCGGGCGAGGGCGACGTGTTCATCAGCGCCGGCGTCGAGGCGGTGTCGCGGTTCGCCAAGGGCAGCTCCGACTCGTGGCCGGACACGCACAACCCGCTCTTCGCCGACGCCGAGGCCCGTACCGTCTCGGTCGCTCAGTCGGGTGCCTCGTCGTGGGACGACCCGCGCGTGTCCGGTGTCGTGCCGGACGTCTACATCCCGATGGGGCAGACCGCTGAGAACCTGGCGCTGCTGAAGGGGATCTCGCGGCAGGAGATGGACGAGTTCGGCGTCCGCTCGCAGAACCTCGCCGAGAAAGCGATCGCGGACGGCTTCTGGGCGCGCGAGATCACCCCGGTGACGCTGCCCGACGGTTCGGTCGTGTCCGCTGACGACGGCCCGCGCGCCGGCGTGACGTACGAGGCCGTCTCTTCTTTGAAGCCCGTGTTCCGCCCCGACGGCCGGATCAACGCCGGCAACTGCTGCCCGTTGAACGACGGCGCCGCGGCCCTGGTGATCATGTCCGACACGAAGGCGCGCGAGCTCGGCCTCACGCCGCTCGCCCGCATCGTGTCGACGGGTGTTTCGGGTCTGTCGCCGGAGATCATGGGCCTCGGTCCGGTCGAGGCGTCGAAGCGCGCACTGGCCCTCGCCGGGTTGTCGGTCTCCGACATCGACCTCGTGGAGATCAACGAGGCGTTCGCGGCGCAGGTGATTCCGTCGTACCAGGACCTCGGAATCGACCTGGACCGTTTGAACGTGAATGGTGGCGCAATTGCCGTCGGCCACCCGTTCGGCATGACGGGCGCGCGGATCACCACGACCTTGATCAATTCCCTGCAGTTCCACGACAAGCAGTTCGGTCTCGAGACCATGTGCGTCGGCGGCGGTCAGGGCATGGCGATGGTGATCGAGCGCCTCAGCTGACCTGGGGTTTCCCCATAGTTTTCCCTCAAGATCTGCAAATTGACGCTTGCAAGTAGCTCCGCTTCACCCGAACGGAGCTACTTGCCTGCCACCTTTCTGTCGATGAGATGAATCATCGCGCAACTGCGTCATCAGACGAGAGGGAGTCCGTCCCTACCGATAAGTAAGGAGGGTCGGACATGCCGTACGTGTGGTGGCAAAGCGAATACGACCTGCAATGCCATGCTTTCTCGCTCGATCAAGCCAATGGGTCTCGCAGCTTTTACGAGGCCGTCTGCGAGCACTCGGTGCCCGATGAGCGGGTGTCGCGCGCTCAGGTAGGTGCTCTCTGCACGAGCTGCCTGATCAAGGTGGGCACGGAGATGCCGGACGTGCGCTGGCGGGCCTAGGTCCTGCGCATTCCGATCGAGCCCGGTGCGCTCTCCACGAAGCCGTGTCGTGCGTAGAGACGACGGCCGGGCGGGTCGGCCAACAGGTTGACGTAGGCGCCAGGAGCCTCTTCGTCGATCCTGTTCAGCAACGCGGTCATGATCGCGTCGCCGATGCCTTTGCGTTGGTGATGCGGCAACACGGCCATGTCGATGATGTGGAAGTACCAGCCGCCGTCGCCGATCACGCGGCCCATGCCGGCGGTCTCCCCGGATTCCACGTGAATGACGTGGCACGCGGCCCATGCACCTTTGACGCCGTTCTCCGCCTCTTCACGGGTTCGCTCGCTGAGCCCGGATTCCTTGCGCAGACGCAAGTAGTCGTCGACGGCCGGCGGTTGCATGACGATCCGGTATGCGGAGTCCACGCATTCCCCTTCAGTTGTGCGCATTGTTCGTCCGATGACGGTAGAGGGCGGCGACGCAGCAGATCGAAGCCGTCTTCCCGCGCCTGCGGGTCCCGGCGACGCATGAGCGGCATCGCCTCGTCGAACCGCTTGGTCATGTGATCCCCCTCGTAACCGAAAGGGGCGCCCCGCCGCAGCGGAACGCCCCTCGCGGAAAGCCTCGGATCAGTCCGAGTTGAAGTACGACAGCAGGCGCAGGATCTCGGTGTACAGCCACACCAGGGTGACCGTGAGACCGAACGCGATCTGCCACGCGTACTTGGCCGGCACGCCGGCCCGGATCGCCTGGTCGGCGGCGTCGAAGTCGATCAGGAAGCTGAACGCCGCGAGGCCGATGCAGACGAGGCTGAAGATGATCGCGAGCGTGCCGCCCGAGCGCAGGCCGAGCCCGGCAGGCATGAAGAAGCTGGCGATCAGGTTGAACAGCATGAGGACGGCGACGCCGATGATCGCGCCGGTGATCCACTTGGTGAACTTCGGCGTGACGCGGATCGCGCCCGTCTTGTAGACCACGAGCATGCCGGCGAAGACGCCGATCGTGCCGATGATGGCCTGGCCGATGACCACGACGCCCTGGCCCGGGTTGCCGGTCCAGCGGTCGATCATGGTGCCGATGATCCCGCTGAACGCGCCGAGGAAGATGCCCTCGACGGCCGCGTAGGCGATGACGAGCGGCGGGCTCGGGACGCGCTTGAACGAGATGATCAGGCCGAGCACCAGGCCGATGATCGCGGCCGGGAACAGCAGGAACCACGCCTGCATGAGGTAGGTGACGACCGCCGTGACGGCGACCACGGCGAGCGTGACGCCCGTCTTGGTCACGACGTCGTCGATCGTCATCGGCCGCTCGCTGGTCAGCGGCGGCGGAGCCTGCTGGTAGCCGGCCTCTGGCTGGCCAAAGCCTGCATAGCCTCCGTACCCGCCGCCGGTCGGCAGGTTACGGAAAGCCGGGTTGCTGCTGGAGCGCACCTGGTCCTCCTGGGGCGTTGCTTTACGCCGTCACGGGTACAACGAGCACGCTCGGTGCCCGGTTCCCGTCGGTAAAGACGACTTTACCCCCGACGACGATCACACGTGCGCAAATACTGCGCTAACTCCGGAGCGTAGTGAGACTACGGCGTGTTGCGGCGTGTCATACACAAAGCGAGTAAGGGCCGTCACATTCCAATCACGTTCACACCCAGAGTGACGACACACTTCCTCCTCGTGGCGGCTTGTCCCCGATGTGGGTTACCGACAGGCTCGCACGCGGAAATACCACAGGTCAGAGGGGACCAAGATCCAAAATGGGCTGGAAACGTCTAGCCGCCGTGGCGGTGGTCTCGGGCCTCGCGCTCCTGACCTCTCCCACGACCGCCACAGCAGTCGGCGTCAAGGGCATCGGCCACAACGCGTCAGAGCGCCAAGCCCACGCCGTGCCGGGTAGCGAGTGGCACGGGTCATACATCTACCAGGACAAGCAGGTGTGGTGCGTGCAGTACGCATTGCCCGCGCCGGACAGCAGCGTGCCTTACAAGGAAGGCGACATGCTGCGGACGAAGGCGGGCAAGGAACTCACGCCCGACGTCGCAGCGAACATCTCCTACCTGCTGCTGCGCTATTCCACGACCAAGTCCCCGGACGAGGCCGCCGCGCTCGCGCATCTGCTGCACAGCTGGACCTCTCCGGTCGACGGAGCGGTACGCCTCGACACGGACGACCAGAAGCTCCTCGCCTACGACACAGCCTTCTACGCCTCGAAACTGCCCCAGTCCGTCATGGACGCGGTCGCGCGCCTGAAGGCCGACGCCGAGGCCAACCGCGGCCCGTGGACGCTCAGCGCCACCGCACCGAAGGATCCGCTGATCATCGGCACCGAGTCCACCTGGACCGCGTCGCTGGTCAAGGCCAACGGCCAGGGCGTACCTAACGCGACGATCGACTTCACACTGACCGACGCGACGCTGGTCGACGGCAGCGTCGGCGGCAAGGCCACCACGGGCGCCGACGGCAGCCCGGCCACGATCAAGATCGTGCCCACAGGCCCGAAGCCCTCGATCGCGGCCGTCGCGGACTCCCCCGCCGACCGCCCGGTCGTGCACCAGCCGATCCCGACGGACAACATGCAGCGCATGGTGACCACCGGCGGCGAGAAGAAGCTGAACGCGAACGCCACCGGCCCGGCCAAGACCGCGCCGGGCGCCGTGAAGATCACGAAGATCGACTCGGAGACCAAGAAGGCCATCGCCGGTGTCGCTCTGAAGGTCACGGCCAAGGACCAGACGAACCCCGCGAAGAAGCAGGACGACTCCGACCTGGTCGGCACCGACGGCAAGCCGATCGTGCTGCAGACCGGTGCCGACGGCACGGTCGAGGTGCCGGGCCTGCGCACCCCGCAGGAGATCTGTCTCGTCGAGGTCGCCGCTCCCAAGGGATACGAGGAGTTCTTCGACCCGAAGGCACCGCCCGCCTCGTGCGGAACGGTCGCGGCCGGCCAGACGCTCGCGCTCGAGCTGGTGAACAAGCCGAACAAGCCGGTGGTGCCGAGCACGATCCCGGCCGGCCAGGACGGCAAGACGCCCGTCGCGACCGCGTCGTTCGACACCCAGCTGCGTCCGGGTCTGATGCTCGGCGTGGGTGGCCTGGTGCTGCTCGGTGCCGCGCTGGCAGGCTTCCTGGTGTGGCGCAGGCAGTGAGTCCCAAGGCTTTTCTGACCGGCGCGCTGGTGGCGGGAATCGCCGCCGCCAGCGTGCTGGTCACCACGTCCGAGACCGAGGTCCTCAAGGGACACGCGCTCGCGGACGAGATCCCCGTGGTCGGCGCGGGGCCGGTCGCTGACAGCCTCAGCACGGGCCGCGGCGCCGACCTCACGGGGCTGGTCGGCGGCGCGAACACGGCCAACGCCAAGCCCGCCGACCCCACCCAGCAGCAGCCCGCCCCACCGAAGGCGGGGCCCGGTTCGGTCAAGCTCCCCGCCGGCGGCACGGCCACGCTGGTCCGGCGAGAGGTCAAGGACGGCGTGCTGCCCGTCCCGGACGGCATCGGCGAAGCCACCTGGTGGGGTACCGAGCTCGCCGGGCAGGAAGGTGCGACGGTCCTCGCCGGACACGTCGACTGGAAGGGCGCCAAGGGCCCCTTCGCCGAGCTGTGGCAGGCGCAGAACGGCCGCGAGATCGTGATCGCCGACAGCGCGGGCAAGCAGTTCACGTTCCGCATCACGCAGATCGAGACCGTCCGCAAGGACGAGCTCCCGGCCCGCGCTGTCGAGTTCTTCGGACCGCGCGGCCCGCACCGGCTGGTGCTGGTCACTTGCGGGGGTACCTGGATCGGTGGACAGAAGGGTTACGAGGCGAACCGAGTGGTGATCGCCGAACCCGTTGGGTGACGAAGCAACCCGTTCGGGTAATCAACCGTCTCCTTTAGTGTGAAACGGTGGGGATGGTTGACCACGGGCGTGGCGCTGGCGCTCGCTCTCGTGCTGGTGATGACCCTCGGTCCGCACAAGGACCAGGAGAGCCTGCCGGACTCCGGCCCGTTACCGATGGCGCCGCGGCTGCCCGCTCCCAAGGACGCCGGGCCGACGCCGACCGTGCCCGCCCCCACCGCCGAGCAGGTCGCGAAGCAGCCGTGGATGCACAAGCTCGGCCCCGGCGAGAAGCCGCCGCAGTTCGTCCTGTTCTCCTTCGACGGCGCGGTGTCCAAGCAGCACTGGGACAAGGTTCTGCCGATCGCCAAGGAGAAGAAGGCACACGTCACGGGCCTGCTGTCCGGCGTGTACATGCTGGCCGAACAGGACAACCTGCTCTACCAGCCGCCGGCCGGGCTCAAGCGCGGCGTCTCCGACATCTCGTTCGGCGGCACGAAGCAGGACATCACCTCCCGCATCGGCTACCTCAACCAGGTGATCGACGACGGTCACGAGCTCGGCACGCACTACAACGGCCACTTCTGCTCCGGCGGCACCCAGCCGTCGGTCGACAAGTGGGACAACGCGGCCTGGAGCCAGGAGCTCGACCAGTTCAAGCAGATCGTGGACAAGGCGCGCGCCGCCGGGTTCAAGCTCGCCGACGGCGCTGTCCGGGGTGGACGGACGCCGTGCCTGGAAGGCAACTGGGACCAGGCCTTCCCCGCGATGGCCGCGCACGGCCTGGTCTACGACACCAGCAAGGTCGCGCTGGGCGTGCAGTGGCCGTCCGTCCAAAACGGACTGTACGAGTTCCCGATGCCCGAGGTGCGGGTTCCCGCGCTGGGCAAGCAGGTCGTCATGATGGACTTCAACCTCTGGTACTCGCTCAACGGCGCCAAGGAAGAACCGCAGCGCGCGCCCGAGTTCAGCCAGATCGTCTTCGACACCTACAAGTCGGTGCACCAGGCCGCGTTGAACGGCAACCGCGCGCCGCTCGTGATCGGCAACCACTTCAACGAGTGGAACGGTTCGGCGTTCTCCAACGCGATGGAGCAGTTCCTCGGGTACGTGTGCGACAAGCCGGAGACGGTGTGCGCCACCTACACCGAGGTGATCCAGTGGATGCAGCTGCAGGACCCGGCCGTGCTGGACCAGTTCCGCCGCCTGCCCGCCGCGCGCAACTAGTGGCGCGTCCCGGAACGTCGCCGGGCCACACCGCTAGCGGAACTTGGCGAACCGGTCGCGCAGAACGCCCGGCTCACCACGACGCACAGCCGTCTTCAGCATGAAGATCGGCACATCGCCGATTCCGTCGGGAACGGACTGGTCGACGAAGGGGTTGTTCGCCCACACACTGCCGGTTTCGGAGTAGGGACGCTCGTCGTAGTGGTACTTCCACCGCGCGCCGCGGTTGCGGCAGACCACCTCGCCGAGGTACCAGACGGCACCTTCCACGAACTCCTCCGGCGCCAGGCCGACCTCCTGGACCAGTTTCTCCAAGGCGTCCAGGGACTCAGGGGAGAAGTCCCACGGACCGGGGTGGTCGACCGTCCACTGTGGAAAGGCCGCGGCCCGGTCAGCCAGCCAGGACACCAGCCACGGGTGCTGAGGGTGGTTCGAGTCGTCGATCCAGTCGATCGCGGGAGTGTGTTCCTTCGCCGGTGACCACTCGGGGTTGCGCTGCTTGAAGACGGCGACGGTCCTCGTGATCTCGTCGTGCGCCTCGACCGCTCTGGTGACCAGGGGAAGGACGGCCAGTGGCGCGAGTTCCAGCGCCGGGTCGAAGTGCACCACCGGTCCGGCGTCGGTGACCTCCCAGTGGCCGCCGCCCACGCGCATCAACGCCTCGCCGAGATAACCGGCGGCAGCGAGTGCGAGGCGCGGTTGCCCGGCGGCCATCCCCTCCAGGCGGGCCAGCGTGTCCGGGGTGAAGTCGAGTGGAATTCCCAGTGCGACAAGCCTTGGTTGCATCTCCTCGCGCCACGCGCTGGTCATCAGGTCATCCCTTGTTCTGGGGCGCAACGGGTTGGGCCGTTCAGAGGATCTTGCGAACGTTTCCCCACAGCCACTTTACGGACGTGCCACGGTGCTCGGGTCGAGTTTCTAGGGGGAAACATGACTCGCATCCGAGCCTTGGTGGCTGCCGCCTCACTCATCCTGCTCGTCAGCGCGACGCCAGTGACACCTGCACAGGCTCAGTCGGCGCGGCCCTGCAAGGAGATGTTCAACGTCACGAAGCCGGTACCCGGCCGCAACCAGCTGCCCGGCTTCGGGAACGGGATCGCGCCGCCGAGCAAGCGCGGGCAGTACTCGTTCGACAACCCCAGCGAGAAGCTGCGCGGGCTCAAACTGCCCGACGACCCCGCCGAGCTCCTCTCGTACGGCGAGAGCACCGACGGAAAAGCGCTCGGCACCAAGGAACACGCGTACGCCGCGTGGAATCGGTACGTCAAGTACAAGGAAAAGCAGCTAGCCGACTGGAACGCGAATCCGGTCGGGCCGAAGCCCAGCGCGCAGCTCGGGTACCAGAGGTGGCTCAACGGCTACATCCCCAACACGAGCAACGACTTCAAGGGCACCGGCTACGAGAAGTTCATGACCGAGGAGATCGGGCTCGGCGGGGACGACTGGATCTGTCAGGACCAGATCCGCGACTCCCAGGGCAGGCCGGTGGCCGGCCGTTTCTACGACGCGATCAACCACAAAGACAAGATCATCTACGAGTTCAAGGCCGGCAACCGGATCGACGTGGAACAGCTGGAGAAGGACGCGCGGTTCGCACGTCAGCACGGCTACCGCGTCCAGTACGTCTTCGGCAGCCAGCCGAGCAAGAAGACGATCGAGGCCATCAAGAACGCCGGGCTCGAGGATCCGCACATCCGCAAGGCGTCGGGACGCGGCACCATCCCGATCAAGCCGCAGCCAGGACCGTCGTCACAACTGTTGAACCCCAACCCTCAGAGCCCCGCCAAGGGTGCGGCGAACGACATGTTCGACCGGGCCGGGCGCAACGCGGCCGAGGCGAAGTCGGTGCAGGACGCGGAGAACGAGCTGCAGCGACGGTCCGCCAGGCCTGACGGCAAGGTCGACGGCATGCCCCGCAGGCCGGGCGGCATCGACTTCTCGACGATGGAGCTGCGGTACCTGTCCGACTCCCCCGACGGCGTGCAGTACGCGTTCGAGGCCGACGACAATCTCGACGAGGAAGAGAACCCGTCGTTCGGCGGGCTCGAAACCGCCGAGCTGACGTCCGACGCGCTGTTCACCTGGCTCGCGCTGCCGGTGCAGTCGTTCTGGGTCAACCTGAACCCCGACCAGCCGGACAAGGTCCTCGACCCTCAGCTGGCCAAGACCGACGCCGGACGCGTGCTGCTGCAGGCGGACCTGCGGATGAAGCGCACGATGGCCAAGACGATGGTGCCGGACAACCCGGTCGGCAACCGGTTCTGGGACTCGCTGAAGCACGTCAACGGCGCGCCCTGCTGGCTGAGCTACCGCGTGTGGGCGGAGGCAGCGCCCGCGTCGGTGCGGGAGAACGGCGGCGAGCTCTACATCCTCGACGCGCCGCTGAAGGTCCAGGCAGAGCCGCTGGTGATCAACACGCCGTCCGGCCCGCCGTGCACGCAGCCGAAAGCCGTGCAGGAGCAGAACTTCGAGCTGATCAAGACGATCATCATCCCCGAGGTGGAGAAGGCGGTGAACACCGCGCCGGAGTACCAGGACCTGCGCAGCGTCTACCACAGCCGGGTCGTCGCCGAGTGGATCAGGCAGCGCAACGAGGTCAGGCCCGGTGCCTACGCGAAGATCATCGGCAGCGGCAGCGTGGACCAGTGGCCCGCGCGCACGCCGTGGAAGCAGGAGGACGTCTTCAAGGAGTACCTGAAGTCGTACAAGGAAGGCGACTTCAAGTTCGAGCGGAAGTACGAACAGGACGGTCAGCTGCTGACGTTCGAGTACGCCACCGGCGGCGTCATCCTCGACAAGGCACCGAAGACGCCGATGCCCGAGGCGCAGTTCACCCAGCAGTACCCGACGTTGCCCGACACGGTGGCCGACTCGCGCGACGAGGCGATCACCTACGAGGACACCGCCGTGAGCTGGCTCGGCGGCGACAACAACGAGCTCAAGCAGCAGCCGAACCCGCCACAGGCGCCGCAGGCACCGAAGCCGCCGCTCGCGGTCACCGGCGCCACGCCGTTCGGTCTGCTCGCGCTCGGTGTGCTGCTCGTGTTGAGCGGCACCGCGCTGGTGGTGTGGAAGCGTCGCAGGGCATGAGTTCGTGGGTGGTTTCCGTTGCCGTGGCAACGGAAACCACCCACGTCACTATCAGCCGTCAGTCGACAGGATCCGGTCGTCGGTCGCGCCAGGCGAACCGTTGTTGTCCTGGTTGGACGTTCCCAGCCAGAGCGTGCCGTCCGGTGCCGCGGCGACCGCGCGCACCCGGCCGTAGCCGGAGAACACGGCCTGCGGGGTGCCGAGCGAAGTGCCGTTCACGGGCACCTTCCACACGCGCTTGCCGGTGACCGCGCCGATGTACAGCGCGCCCTTGTACAGCGCGATGCCCGTCGGACCGGCCTCCTTGTTGCTCCAGGTCTTGACCGGGTTGGTCATGCCGGCGACGTTGCAGGTTCCTTCGCAGTTCGGCCAGCCGTAGTTCTTGCCGGCCTCGATCTTGTTCAGCTCGTCGGTCTTGGCGTCGCCGAACTCGGTGGCGTACGCGGTGGTGCCGACCCAGGTGATGCCCTGGACGTTGCGGTGCCCGATCGAGTAGACGATGCTGCCGGCGCGAGGGTTGCCGGCAGCGGGCTTGCCCGCGGTGTCGAAGCGGAGAATCTTGCCGCCCAACGAGTTCCAGTTCTGGGCGTTCGGCTTGTTCTGGCCGTCACCCGTGGTCGCCCACAGGAAGCCGTCCGGACCGAACTCCAGGCCGCCGCCGTTGTGGTACGTGTTCTTCGGAATTCCGGTGACGATCGGCTCCGGCGTGCCACCGATCTTCATCTTGGCGACGCGGTTGTCGTTCGCCGTGGAGTAGTAGATGAAGACCGTGTTGTCGGTCGCGAAGGACTTCGACAGCGCGAGACCGAGCAGGCCGCCTTCACCGCCGGTCCCCTGGGCCTGTTCCACGGTGTCCAGGGTGGTGACGGTGGTGCCCTTGATCTTCTTGATCTTCTTCGTGTCCCGCTCGGTGAAGATGCCACTGCCGTCGGGCGCGAACTCGATGTCCCACGGGATGTCGAGCTTCGTGGCGAGTGTCCTCACCGCCTGCGCGCCGGGGCCGTCCTGTGCGGAGGCTCCGGGGATGACGCAGAGGGATGCGGCCACAGCAGTACAGGCTGCCGCGACCGCGATACGACGAGCACGCATGTGTGCTCTCCTTTGGGTCCGCTCGTTCGATTAGTCTGCGGCGGCGACGTTGCAGGGCGTATTTACCCAATCACACATCGGAATAACCCACAACGATGATCGGATGTCTTGGGACGCCCCTCGCCTCCGAGCGGGTGAGGCGAGGGACGTTCTCAACTACCTCGGGTAGCCGAGTCTTCGTGGTCAGCTGCCGTCGGCGATGTGGATGCCGCCGGGCGTGATCACCCAGAGTGAGCCGTCGGGACCCGCGACCTCGTCGCGCGTGCGGCCGAGGTTGGTGTAGATCTTGCCGCCGTTGCCGTTGGTGTCGATCTTGTACGTGCCGCCCTTGAGGGAGGCCATGTACAGCGTGCCCTTGAAGTTCGTGAGGCCCGACGGCGTGGCGGACGAGGTCGGCCACTGCTTGACCGGGTTGGTCATGCCCGCGGTGTTGCAGGAGCCCTCGCACTTCGGCCAGCCGTAGTTCTTGCCGGCCTCGATCTTGTTGAGCTCGTCGACCTTGCTGGCGCCGATGTCGGAGACGTAGAGCTGGCTTCCGACCCAGGTCAGGCCCTGCACGTTGCGGTGGCCGTAGGAGTAGACGAGCGAGTTGAACGGGTTGCCCGGCGCCGCCTTGCCGTCCTTGGTCATGCGCAGGACCTTGCCGCCCAGGGAGTTCTTGTTCTGCGCGTTGTCGCCGTTCTGGCCGTCACCGGTACCGGCGTAGAGGAAGCCGTCGGGGCCGAACTTGATGCGGCCGCCGTGGTGGAACTGGTCGCCGCGCGGAATTCCGGTGACGATGGGCTTCGGCGCGCTGTCGCCGATCTTCCACGTGCCGATCCGGTTGTCGCTTCCGGTGGTGTAGTAGAGGAAGAGCGTCTTGTCCGCGGCGTACGAGGGCGACACCGCGATGCCGAGCAGACCCGCCTCCTTGGTCACCGAGACGCCGGGGATGTCCCCGACCTTGGTGACCTTGCCGTCCTTGGTGATCGTGGAGACGGTCTTGGCGTCCTTCTGCGTGAAGATGCCGGTGCCGTCCGGCAGGAAGTCGATGCTCCAGGCCTGCTTGAGGCCGGTGGCGATGGTTTTCACGGCCATCGTGCCGACTCCATCGCTCTCTGCGCCGCTCTCGGCCGCGGACGCCAGCGTGCCGCTGGACAGTCCGACCGCAAGTGCGAGGACGCCGACGTAAGCACTTCGACGAGCACCCATTGTGCTGACCCCTCAACTTTCGCGTCGTGCGGCGACGGCGAGCCCGAATCGGAAGTTTCGGACTGGGGGCCTCTCGATACAACCACGGTGTGTAGTCGAGGGTGCATCCGCCAACCGGGTCACCCCTCCGATGACTTTAGGTAACTTTATGTACGGTCTAGACCTTGACGGCCTGGAAGACATAACGTGTGGTTCGCCGCCGCGCCCCACGGAAGTGCCGCGCGCCCAGTCGTTTGGGCTCGCAGGCTCAAGACCCGAGGAGTTGCGCCATGAACGTTGTCGTCACCGCTACCGAGCAGAAGCTTCCCGAGGTCAAGCGCGAATGGGTCAAGCCCGACTTCCGCGACTTCGAGACGCCGATGGAGGTCACCGCCTACGCAGCTCGCAGCTGACGTTGGGCATCCGCCGGGGTTCCCGTCACACCACGGGAACCCCGGCACCACACGCCTCGCCGCGCGTCCCTGATGTCCGAGGAGTTTCCGCCAATGACTGCCGTGCCTCCCGAGGAGTTCGTCGCCGAGCTCCGCGCCCTCGCCCCCCGGTACTGGGACAGCCATCCGTTCCACCTGCGCATGCACGCGGGCCAGCTGAGCAAGCACGAGCTGCAGGCCTGGGCCGCGAACCGCTGGTACTACCAGCGTTGCATCGCGCAGAAGGACGCCGCGATCCTCTCCAACTGCCCGTTGCCGGAAATCCGCCGCCAGTGGCGTGAGCGGATCATCTGGCACGACGGCACGCAGCCGGGCGAGGGCGGCGCCGAGAACTGGATCCGCCTCGCGGAAGCCGTCGGGCTGACGCGGGAAGAGGTGCTCGACGAACGCCACGTGCTGCCCGGCACGAGGTTCGCGGTCGACGCCTACGTGAACTTCGCGCGCACGCAACCCTGGGTCGTCGGGATCGCGTCCGGTCTCACCGAGATGTTCTCGGGTGCGTTGATGCGCAAGCGTTTGGCGGCGCTGCGGGAGCAGTACCCGTGGATCGCCGAGGAGGGCTTCGCCTACTTCACCAACCGCATCCAGGCGGTCGCCGGCGAGGGACGGGCCACTTTGGACATCGTGGTCGAGCACTCGCTCACCCGCGAGCAGCAGCTGGCGGCGGTCGCCGCGCTGTCGTTCAAGTGCGACGTGCTGCGGGCCGTGCTGGACGCCGTCGACTACTACTCGGGCAAGGGCAAGCCGTGACGTCGGTCGTCGCGCTGGACGCCGTGCCGTACATCCGGCGCGGCGTGAAGTGCACCTACGACCAGATCCGCGAGTCGCACGTCGTGCTGTTCCCCGAGGGTGTTCTTGTTCTGAACGAGACCGCCGCTTCCGTTGTGGCACTTTGTGATGGCGTGAGGTCGGTCGGGGAGATCGCTTTGTCGTTGGGCGATGTGTACGCGGGTGTGGAGCCTGAGGACGTCGCCGAACTGGTGGCGCGTCTGGTCGAACGAAGGGTGGTGGACGTCGATGGCTGAGGCCCCCTTCGGCCTGCTGGCCGAGCTGACGCACCGATGCCCGTTGCAGTGCGGCTATTGCTCGAATCCTCTGGAGCTGGTGAAGCGCAACGCCGAGCTCGACACCGAGTCCTGGCGCCGGGTCTTTGACCAGGCGCGGGCGCTGGGAGCGTTGCAGATCCATCTTTCAGGCGGCGAACCGTTGCTGCGTCCGGACCTGCCCGAGCTGGTGGTGCACGCGAACAGCCTCGGCTGTTACGTCAACCTGGTCACGTCGGGAGTGGGTCTGTCCCGCGACCGGTTGCGGGACCTGGCTTCGCGCGGTGTCGACCACGTGCAGCTCTCCCTGCAGGACGCGACTCGTGAGGGCAACGACCGGATCGCGGGCATCAAGGCGTTCGACCGGAAGGTGGAGGCGGCGGCGTACATCCGTGAGGAAGGTCTGCCACTGACCGTCAACACCGTGCTGCACCGGCAGAACCTCGACAACATCGGCGGGATCATCGCGATGGCCGAGGAGATGGGCGCGGAACGGCTGGAGCTGGCCAACACCCAGTACTACGGCTGGGCTTTGCGCAACCGGGCGGTGCTGTTGCCGACCCGCGAGCAGCTTTCGGTGGCAGATCCGATCGTCGCGGCGGCGCAGGAACGGCTGCGCGGGCGGATGGAGATCGTCTACGTCATCGCCGACTACCACGAGGCCCATCCGAAGCCCTGCATGTACGGATGGGGCGCACGACAGCTGACCGTGGCACCGAACGGCGACGTGCTCCCCTGTCCGGCCGCCACGGTGATCTCGTCGCTGAAGATCGAGAACGTGCGGGACTCGTCTTTGCACGACATCTGGCACAACTCGTCGTCGTTCAACGCCTTCCGCGGCTTCGACTGGATGAAGGACCCGTGCCGCTCGTGCCCGCGCAAGGAGATCGACTTCGGCGGGTGCCGGTGCCAGGCGTTCCAGCTCACCGGGGACGCCGCGAACACCGACCCGGTCTGCTCGCTGTCGCCTGAACGGTCCACCGTGGACCTCATCCTGGAGACCGAGATGACGCCCGCGGAGGTTCCCGCGATGGCCATGAGGAAGATGTCTTGAAGGCGGTTCTGCTCGGTACGACGGCTGGTGGTGGATTCCCGCAGTGGAACTGCGCGTGCGCGCTGTGCGTGCGCGCTCGTTCCGGCGACCTGGAGTCGCGTGCGCAGGACTGCCTGGCGATCAGCGGCAACGGCACGGACTGGTGGCTCGTCAACGTGTCGCCGGACATCCGCACGCAGATCGCGGCCTGCTCGCTGCTGAACCCCGGGCCCGGGCCGCGCGAGACACCGTTGCGCGGAGCCCTGTTCACCGACGCCGAGCTGGACCACACGCTGGGGCTGCTGACGTTGCGCGGTGGTGCCGGGTTGACGGTGTGGGCGCCGGGGCCGGTGCTGCACGCGTTGAAGGACCAGTTCGACCTGCGCACGGTGATCGACGGCTATGCGCCCGTGGCGTGGCGGCAGGTCGAGGCGGACCAGGCGTTCGACATCGGCGGGCTGCAGGTTTCCGCGATCCCGATCAGCGCCAAGCGGCCGAAGTACGCCCGTTCGTCCACTGTGGATGGTCACTGGGTGATCGCGTACCGGTTCTTCGACCCGGTTTCCGGCGGCGTGCTGGTCTACGCGCCGTGCCTGGCGTCGTGGCCTCCTGGGTTCGACGAGGTGGTGGCCGGGGCCGACTGCCTGCTGCTCGACGGCACGTTCTACGCGGCGTCCGAGATGGGTTCGGCGACCGGCAGCTCGTCCGGCCAGGCCGCGATGGGCCACCTGCCGATCACGCACAGCCTGCCCGAACTGCGGAGGTTCCCCGCCGTCCGGCGCATCTACACACACCTCAACAACACGAATCCTGTGCTCGACCCGGAGTCTCCCGAAGCGGCGAAGCTGCGCGAAGCCGGCGTCGAGGTGCCACTGGACGGCACCGTGATCGAACTCTGATTCGTCACCCTTTCGAGTAAATTTCTCCATCTTTAGAGCGAATACCAGGTCCGCAATTGTGGCAATGAGTTGTTGATATCCCTCTAATGGGGATCGTCCTCGCGGCTCCGTATTCTTCGGGGCCTTGACGAGGGAGGTCCTGCGTGTCCGGATACCTTGAGCTCGTTATCTCCACCACGCTGTACGGCCTGGGCATCGTGGCCCAGACCGTCGCGGCGCAACGGGCGGACCGACGGCCGGGAACCGGGATGGGACTTCTGGCCCGGCTGGCCAAGGACCGCCTTTACCTGCTCGGTTTCGCGGGCCAGGTGGGTGGATTCGGGTTCGCTTTTCTCGCCCGCGCCGAACTGCCGCTCTACCTGGTGCAGGCGGGCTCTTCGTGTGCCGTCGGACTGGCCACGGCGTTCGGTCTGCTGGTGCTGAAGTGGCGCGTGCGGCCGGTGGAGATCGCGGTGCTGATCATGATGGCGGCCGGGCTCGTCCTGCTGGTCACGGCGTCGGAGTCGTCGGTCGCGAAGGACATCCCGACGGTGCCGGGCCTGGTCCTGCTCGGGTTGCCGCTGCTCGGCGTCGTGTTCGGCTCACGGGCGCTGCAGGGCGCGAACGCCGTGATCATCTCGGTGCTCGCCGGAACGGCGTTCGCCGTGGTGGCGATCATCGGCCGGGCGGTCGCCGCCGAGCCCGTGCTCGACCTGCTGCTGAACCCGTTGATGTGGCTGCTGGTCGTGGCGGCGCTGATCGGCCAGTCGCGGCTCGCGGTGGCGTTGCAGCGCGGCACGGCCACGTCGTCCGTGGCGGCGATGGACGCGACGACCGTGGTGCTGACCTCGGTCGTCGGCATCGGGATGCTCGGTGACCGGATCACGCCGGGCTGGGAGTGGGCCGTCGGGTTCGGGATGACGCTCGTCGTCGCCGGGGTGCTGACGCTGGGCGCGCCGAGCCGCGTCACCGCCGGAGTGGCCGGGTGAGAACCGCGAGCGTCTCGCTGGACCTGGACAACCTGTGGGCCTACCTCAAGACCCACGGCGACCCGAACTGGGAGAACAGGCCGAGCTTCCTCGCCACGGCCGTGCCGCGGCTGCTGGACGTCTTCGGCGAACATCGGCTCACCACAACGGTGTTCGTGGTCGGGGCGGACGCCGAACGTGACGACGGGGCGCAGGCCGTCCGCGACGTCGTCGAGGCTGGACACGAGGTGGCGAACCACTCGTGGGGCCACGAACCCTGGCTGCACCGGTACTCCCGGCGCGAGCTGGAAGCGGAGATCGTCAGGGCTGAGGACGCGCTTGTCGCCGCGGGGGCGCCCCGGCCGGTCGGGTTCCGCGGTCCGGGCTACAGCGTCACCCCGGAACTGCTCTCGGTTCTCGCTTCCCGCGGCTACCGCTACGACGCGAGCACGCTGCCGACGTGGATCGGCCCGCTGGCCCGCGCGTACCACAACCGCACCGCGCCGCAGGGTGCCGCCGAGGACCTCTTCGGCGGGTTCGGCAAGGTGCTCACGCCGAACAAGCCGTTCCGCTGGCACGGCACCGGTCTGGTCGAGCTGCCGGTGACCACCATGCCGTTGACGCGGGTCCCGATCCACGGCGCGTACCTGTTGCAGCTGCACCAGATCTCGCCGCGGCTGGCACGTGGCTACTTCCGCGCCGCGCTGCGCCTGTGCCTGGCGACCGGCACGGCACCGTCGTTGCTGCTGCACCCGACCGACGTGCTGAGCGGGGCCGAGGCGCCGGGGATGGAGTTCTTCCCCGGCATGGCGGTACCGGGTGCGCAGAAGGTGGCGCTGCTCGGCTGGGTGCTTTCGGTGCTGCGGCGGCATTTCGACGTCGTCGGCACCGGTGCGCACGTCGACCGGCTTCCGCTGCTCCGGAAGCGCCGGACGGAGCTGTGCGGATGACGTTGCTGCTGCGCGTGCTGGCGTGTGCGACGGTCCTGCTGGCTCCGCTGGAGGGTTATCTGCAGGTGGTGCACCCGCACCTCTCCAAGGTGGCTCCGGGGCTGCTGATCGTGTCGTGGGTCGTGCAACGCGTGCGTGAGCGCCGGCTGCCCGCCGCACATCCGCTGCACGCGTTGCTGGCCGTCTTCGGCGTGGTGCTGCTGGTGTCGTCGGCCGTGCACGCCGGTGACCCGTTCACGACGGACTACGTCCAGCGGTTCCTGCCGTTCCTGGTGATCACCGGCGTGCTGGCCGACGTCGTGGCGCGGGAGGTGCCGGTGCGGACGGTGCTCGCGGCCGCGCTCGGCGGTGCCGGGCTCGCGGCACTGGGTGCGTTGTACAGCCTGGTCTTCGAAGGCGCGCCACGAGCGACCGGTCCGCTCGAGGACCCGAACGACCTCGCCTTCTTCCTGGTGGCGGCACTGCCGTTGCTGATCGCGCTGCCGGGGAGGAAGTTCCTGCTGCCGGTCGCGGCGGTGCTGGCGGCGGGTGCGGCGGCGACGTTCTCCCGCGGCGGTGGACTCGCGCTGGCCGCCGCGACGTTGTGGCTCGTGGCCCGTCGTGCCGTGTCGATGCGCGCGGTGGCGGTGGCGGTGGGCGGGATCGTGGTCATCGGCCTTGGCGCCGTGGTGTTCGCGGGCACGGTGCTGGAGCGGGCGTTCGCGGAGAAGACGTACATCGCCGCGACCAATGTGGACACTCGCGAGATGCGCTGGCAGGCCGCTGCCAGGATGCTGGCCTCGAATCCCGTGCTCGGGGTGGGCCCCGGCGGCTTTCGCAGCTCCTACGCCGCCGCCTCGCACAACGCCGAGATCGACGAACAGCAGCCGGTGGCGCACAACATCTACCTGGAGATCGGTGCCGAGCTCGGCCTGCCCGGTCTCGCCTGTTTTCTCGGCGCGATCGCGATGGCGTTCGTGGCATCGGAACGCGTGCTGCGCGTGAGCTGGAACCTGCGGCCGATGCTCGCCGTCCAGGCCGCGCTGATCGCCGCGCTGGTCGCGTCGACCTTCCTGTCCGAGCAGTACTACCTGCCGATCTGGTCGCTGGTCGCGGTGGCGATCGCGGCCGACCTGCGGCGTGAGGAGCGTGAGCGCGATGCGTGTGTTGCACGTCATCAGTGAGATGGGCGCCGGGGGTGCCGAAGCCGTCGTCGCGGGAATGGTGCGGTCCGGCGGTGACTTCGGCTGGGAGTCCGGTGTCGCGAGCGGGGGCGGGCATCGAGCCGAGGCCCTGCGCGCGCAGGGCTTCTCGACGTTCGACGTGCCGGTGGCGCGACGCAGGGCCGTCGGGGTGCTGCGGGCTGTCGGTGCCGCGCGGTCGGCAGTTCGGGCGTTCTCGCCGGACGTCGTGTTGGCGCACAACGTGTCCGCGAGCCTCGTGTCCCGGCTGGCGGCGCGGGGGCGGCCCGTCGTGACGGTGTTCCACGGCGTTTCCGAGGCGGATCTCAGTGGGGCGGCACGGGTTCTGCGGCGCACCTCGCGTGCGGTGGTGGCCGTCTCCGAGGCCAGCGCGGGCCGGTTGCGCGTGGGAGGCCTCGGCGTCGAGGTGATCCCGAACGCGGTGTTCGCGGAACCGCCGCGGGTGCCTCGGGCGGCGGTCCGCGGGGTGCTCGGCATCGGCCCCGACGTGCCGGTGGCGTTGTGCCCGGCCCGCCTCGAACCCCAGAAGCGGCACGACGTGCTGCTGGAGGCGTGGGCCGTGGTCGCGGGCGCCGTGCTGCTGCTGGCCGGTGACGGAAGCCTCCGCGCCTCGCTCGAGCTCCGCGCCGCGGAACTCGGGGTGGCGGAGCGCGTGCGGTTCCTCGGTACCCGGTGCGACGTCCCCGACCTGCTGGAGGCCTGCGACGTCATGGTGCTCACCAGCGACTGGGAGGGCATGCCGATCGCGGTGCTGGAGGCGCTCGCCGCCGGACGCCCGGTCGTGGCGTCCGATGTGGACGGTGTGCGCGAGGCACTGGCCGGTGGCGGCGGCGTGCTCGTGCCGCGCCGCTCGCCCGCGGCGACCGCTGCCGCGCTGGCGTCGTTCCTGTTCGACGCGCGTGCGTGTGCCGCGGCCGGTTCGGCGGGCCGGGCGGCCGTCGAGCGCGACCACGACCCGCACACGTTCATGAAGTCCTACGACGAACTGCTCCGAACCATTGTGGGAGAACGACGGTGAACAAGCGCAGGCTGCTGGAGGGAACGGCCGTGGCGCTGGTCGTCGCGGTGCTGGTGCTCGCGGTGACGTCACTGCGCGGCGAGCAGTACGAGAGCCGGGTGGCCGTGCTAGCCGTGCCCAACGCGCAGACCGACGCCGCCGCCCAGTACGGCGAGGTCGCGTCGCTGGCGATGCCGGCGATCGTCCAGCTGGTGCACAGCCCGACCGTGCTGGACGCCGCCGCACAGGCGTCGGGCAGCACCTCCCGTGAGATCGCGGCCGGAGTGGGCGTGGAGCTGGTGCCGGCGTCCGGCCTCGCCCGGTTGTCCGTGCGAGCGGGATCGAGTTCCGCGGCCTCATCCGCCGTGACCGCCGTAGCCAAGGCCGTGGCGGACGCGAACCTCCTGGCCCCCGCCGGCCGGCTGCGCGTGCTGGACGACCGCCCCGACACCATCCGCGTGGCCCCGGACTGGAAGCTGGCCGCGGGCCTGGCACTGGCCGCGGCCCTGGCGGCGGGCATCGCCACCGCCGCCGTGCGAACCCTGCGCAGGCCACGTTCCGGCGCGGCCGCCGTACGAGCCGCCGTCGCCGCGGCCGGTGTGCGCCACCCGGTGGCGCTGGTCCGCGAGGACGACCCGGGCATGCTCGACCGCCTGACCGCGCTGTGCGTCGCGGCGGCCCGTCCGGTGCGCGTGATCGCCGCCGACCACGGCCTCACCGCGCAGGCCGAGTCACTCGCGGGATCGTTGCCGGACAAGGCAGGCGAGCCCGGCGACGGCACAGCGGTGATCGCGGTCGCCGACGCCGTGGGCGAGCCGGGCGACCTGGCCGCGGCCCTCGCCGTGCTGCCGACGTCCGCGGTGCTCGTAGCGGTGGTGCTGACGTGACCGCCCCGCAGCAGGACGAGGAAGACGGCTTCGTCGACATCTCGGTCGTCCCGCCGACGCTCCTGGTGCAGGCGGCGGGTGGCGAGACCGGCGTCCGGACGCTCGCCGTCCCGCCCGACCTGCTCGCGGAGGCACTGGCGTGACCACCACGACCAGATCCCGCGCACTCGCAACCCCACCCGCCCGCGCTCCCGTTGCAGACGGCAGGCGGCCAGACCAGAGTCCACACGCACGCCGTCCCACACGACCTCCTCGCGTAGGCACAGGCGTGACCACCACGACGCCACCCGCCCTCACGGCGGAGGTGCCGGCGTGAGCACCACGACCAGGGCCACCAGCACCCGCACGCTCGCCACCATCGCGGTCGCCCTCGTCGGAGCGTTCAGCGCGGCAAGGGCGTTGCGGCCGGCGTGGGAGGTCCCGGCGCCGACCGAGGCCAACCTCGCCGAGGAGCGGCTGCAGGACTTCCGCGACGCGACGTACTTCCCGATCCGCGAGTTCCTGGCGGGCGGCAACCCGTACGACCCGGCGGCGATGTTCGAGCACTGGCCGGTGCGGCAGAACTTCAACCTCTACCAGCCGTATCACCTCGTGCTGCACCTGCCGTTCGCGCTGCCCGAGTACCGGATCGGCGCGATCGCCTTCACGCTGGCGTCCCTCGTGCTGCTGGGGCTGCTCGGGTTGCTGGCGGCACGGCAGGCGAAGCTGCCGCTCGTGCTGGGTACGGCGGTGATCGCGGCGCTGCTGGTGACCAGTCAGGTGGGCAAGGCGCAGCTGTACGTGGGGCAGGTCAACCCGTTGATCGCGGTGGGTGCGGCGGCGGCGTTGATGGCGCGGTCGAGTCATCCTCGGGTGGCGGCGCTCGGGCTGGCGGTGGCGTGGTTGAAGCCGCAGTTCGGACTGCCGTTGGCGGTTCTGCTGTTCGCTCGCGGGTCGCGCCGGGTCTCGTTCGGCGGCACGGCCATCGCGGCGCTCGCGAGCCTGCCCGTCATCGGTCTGCTGGTCTACCGGGGCGGCGGGGTCGGGGCATTCCTCGACGTGATCAAGGCGAACCTCGCGCACGCCAGCCACACGAGTTACGGAGCGGTCGACTCCCTGACCGCGCAACGGGTCGACCTGCCGGCCGTGTTCTTCCGGACGACGGACTGGCTGCCGCCGGGGGCCGAACTCGTGGCACTGCTGGGTGTCCTGGGTGCCACCGCGTACCTCGCGCGCAAGCTCGACCGCGGTGACGACGACAGCCGTTCGGTGGCGGACCTGATCACGTGCGTCGGCGCGGTCGTGGCACTGGTGCACCAGCCCGGCGACGTGCTGATCGCGGTGCCCGCCATGGCCGCGGTCGCGGTGATCTGCTGGCGACGCAGGCAAGAAAAGGCCTGGCAGCTCACCAGCGCGGCTCTGCTCGCCCTCACGGTTCCGTTCGTACACCTGTACTTCGTAAACGAAGCGATCATCGGACTGTTCGGCAGCCGGACCGACGTCACGGTGGACGGCGCGGCGATCGTCGTGGCCTGGGTGCTGCTGGTCGTCGTCGCCACCAGGAGACGCGCGTGACGAACCAGGTCGGCACGCGGGCGGTCCGGGGATCGTTGTGGCTCTTCGCGGTCAACGTGGTCAGCAAGGGCTGTCAGGTCGCGGTCACGCTGGTGCTCGCTGCGCTGCTCACCGAGGACGGCCTCGGTGCGGTGGCACTCGTCGTGTCACTGGTCAACATCGGCCAGGTCGTGCAGTCCGCCGGCGTCTACGACGTGATCAGCCGGACGAACCGGGACCCGCACCAACTCGCGGGCACGGTGCTCACCCTGAGCGCGGCGGGCGGCGCGGCACTGACCGCGGTGCTGCAGCTCGCCGCGGAACCACTCGCCGCCGCACTCGGGACACCGGCCACCCTGATCCGCATCGCCGCGCTCAGCCTGCCGTTCACCGCGATCGGCGGTGTGCAGATGGCGATGATGCACCGCGACCTGAACTTCCAGAAGCGCATGCTGCCGGACGCGGGCGGGATGGTGCTGGGCGCCGCGGTCACGATCACCCTGGCAGCACTGGGCTTCGGCCCACTCGCGATGGCCGTCGGACTGCTGTGCACCGCCGTCGCCCAGCCGTTGCTGGCGATTCCGGCGGGAGCACGAATCCTCCCGCGCTGGGACCGAGCCGCCGCGAAGGAAGCCCTGGGGTGGACGGCAGTGGTCGGCCCCGGAGCCCTCATCGCCACCCTGCTGATCAACGTCGACTACCTGACGATCGGGCACGTGCTCGGCCCGTCGGCCGTCGGTGTGTACTCGCTCGCGTTCCGGATCGCCTGGATGCCGTACATCCTCGTGGCCGTCGTGCTGGGCGGCGTGATGTTCCCGGTCTGCGCCGAGCTGGTCCGAAGTGGACAGACGGTGTCCGGGGCCCTGCTGAGGTTCACCAAGGCGACGCTGGTGATCACCGGCGGCCTGTACATCGTCACCGCACTGCTCGCGGACCGCGTGGTGCTGTTCGGCGCACGCTGGGCTCCCGCGGCGCCGGTGCTGGTCGCGTTGTGCGGCTACGGGCTCGGGCTCGGCCTGCTGCACACGTGGTACCAGGTCATCCGGGCCGCCGGTCACGCGCGCTGGTACCTCGCACTCGAAGTCACCCACCTGGTGGCGCTGCTGGGAGCTCTGGCGGTGACCACCCAGCACGGCGTGCTGGCCGTGGCGGTCGCCCAGGCCGTCATCGTCTGGCTGCTCGTCCCGCTCACCTGGTGGGTGCTCGTGCGGCACGGACTCGCCTTCCCGCCGGCAGAACTGGCCCGCACGGTGGCCGGGCTGCTCGCGGCCGGTGCGGGTTGCGTTCTGACATCCAAGGTCCTGCCCGCCTCAGGAGGAATCGCCGGCGCACTGCTCTGCGGCCTGGCGCTGCTCGGCGTGTACGTGGCCATCGTCCTTCCACTCAACCGCGAAGCCGTGCGGGAACTGCGAGGAAACCTGTGAAGGTCGTGCACGTGACGCAGCCGGTCGAGGCGGGCGTCGCGAAAGTCGTGCTGGACCTCGTGCTGGCACAACGGGCCGCCGGCTGGGACGTGCACGTGATCTGCCCGCCGGACGGCTGGCTGCCCGACCAACTGGACACGATCCACCCGTGGCGTGCGACCCGGTCTCCCGGACCGTCAGCGCTGCGAGAAACGCTGCGGCTGCGCAAGTTGCTGCGAGAACTGCGGCCGGACGTGGTGCACCTGCACAGCTCGAAGGCGGGGCTGATCGGCAGGCTGGCGGTGCGCGGCCGGACACCGACGATCTTCCAGCCGCATCTGTGGTCGTTCCGGCTGTCGGACGGGCTGTTGCGAGAGGCTTGTACCGCCTGGGAAGCCTTCGCCTCCCGGTGGACGCAGCAGCTGGTGTGCGTGAGCGACGACGAACTGGAATCCGGCCGCGCGGCAGGAGTGACCGCACCGGCAGAGGTCGTGTGCAACGGCGTCGACACCGCCCGTCTGCGTCCCTCGCATCGCATAGAAGCCCGGCAGCGGCTCGGACTCCCGGAACGGCCCACCGTGGTGTGCATCGGCAGAGTGACGCGGCAGAAGGGCCAGGACCTCCTGCTCGCCGCGTGGCCCGCGGTGCTCGCCGACGTGCCGGAAGCACAGCTCGTACTGGTCGGCGACGGTCCGATGAGGACGGTCTGGCAGGACGACCAGGAGTCCGTGCTGTGGTGGGGCCACAGCGACGACGCCGAAGCCTTCTACGCGGCGGCGGACGTCGTGGTGCTGCCATCACGCGCCGAGGGCATGGCCCTGGTACCGCTGGAAGCGATGGCCTGCGGACGTTCCGTCGTGGCGTTCGACGTGGACGGCGTGCGGCAGAGCCTCGGACCGGCAGGCGCCCTCGTACCGAAGGAAGACGTCGTCGCCCTAGGACAGGAACTCTCGGCGCGCCTGGCCTATCCGTCGCTGGCGGACCACGAAGGCCGCACCGGACGACGGCGCGCCGAGACGTTGTTCGACCGGGGCCGGATGACCGATCAGATCATCACGCTCGTCGAGAAGCTCGAGGGAGAAGCACGATGAGGGTCGCGTTCCTGCTCACCCAGGACCGGGCCGGGCCGGTCGACGTCACGGTCCGGCTCGCCGCCGCACTGCAGGCTTCCGGCGAGGCGGAGGTCAGGGTGTTCGGCCCGAAACCCGCCCGAGACGCGCACCTGGTCGAGCACGAGGAGATCTGCGTTCCTCGCAAGGGAGATCTGCGGGCGAGCCGTCAGGCACGCGCGGCGCTGCGGGCGTGGCGACCGGACGTGGTACACGCGCAGGACCGCCGCAGCGGACTCGTGTGTGCCGGGCTGGGCGACATCCCGGTCGTGCACACCTATCACGGCGTACCGGACGACGTGACCGAACCGTGGTTCCGCGGCGCCGCACGAGCACCCAGGCCGTCCACCTACACGATGACCGTGCTGGCCGCGGACGCTCTCGTCGCACGCAGGGCCGACCGCACCGTGGTGCCCGCGCCCGTGATGGGCAGGTTCCTCCGTGAGCGCTTGCGCGTGCCCGCACACCGGATCACGCACATCGACAACTGCGTCACGATGACCGACGCCGAGCCGCCGACCTGCCCGGTGCGCCGCCTGTTGTTCGCCGGACTTCTGGTGGAACGCAAGGGTTTGCCAATCCTGCTGGACGCACTGCACGGCGTGCTGCCCCGGGACGCGACGCTCACCGTGGCGGGCGACGGCCCGCTGCGCGCCAGGTGTGAGGAGCTCGCCGCGGGCCTGCCCGTCGAGTTCCTCGGCTTCCGCACCGACGTGCCCGAGCTGCTCAGCAAACACGACGCGCTGGTCCTGCCGTCCACGATGGAGCAGCAGCCGCTCGTGGTCGCCGAGGCCATGGCCGCCGGAAAGCCCGTGGTGGCAACGGACACCGGCGGCGTGGCGGACATGCTCGACGTGCCGGGCGCCGCACTCCGCCTCGCCTCGCCCGGCGACTCGGTCTCGCTGGCCAAGCAGCTGCGCGCGCTCTTCGCCGACCCGGACCCGTCCAGGACGGGCCGGCTGCTGGCCGCACGGGCCCGCGAGCGCTTCAGCTCGGAAGTGTGTGCTCAGCGGCACCTGGAGTTGTACCGGGGTCTGGACTGATCGAATCCTCGGCCGGATCCTCGCCCTGCTTCGGAGGAACCGGCGGCTTCGTGGTGGTCGTCGTCGGCACCGTCGGCGGCTTGACCGGTGGGGTCGTCGGACCGAACTTCGGCTTGACGAGCACCTTGGCGTCCGCCCCGGGCAGCTCGAACGGCACGGTCGGCGCCGCCCCGTTGATGTCGAGGAGACCGGTCGGCGGCGTCACCTGAACCGGCTTGCTCGTCGGGTTCACCACCACCCAGCCGTTGCTGAACTGGCGCGTCCACAACCCGTTGCTCAGCCGGTTCGCCGTCTCGACCGCCTCACCCAGCCCCGCCTCCTGGTACTGCGACCACGCGGGGTTCTTGTAGTCGGGCATCGCACCGTTCCAGCAGGTGTACGGACCGGCCAGCAGCGCCGCCGTGGCGTAACCGACGCGTTCCTCGCGCGGGCTGGCCGTGTGGGTGACCAGCAGCAGCCACGACTCGCCGAGCGCGGCCTGGGCGCGCAGTTCCTTCCACTCGTTGCCGCGGAACGTGAGCAGCTCACCGTTGCCGCCGTCGTCGCGCAGCCCGAAGTTCTCCTCCATCGCGCCGTCGTAGCGGGAGTGCGCGGTCCACCGGCCGGGCCGCAGGTGCGACTCGGACACGTTGGGCACCAGCATCTTCCCGGCCTTCTGCAGCCCGTCGCCCGCGATCTCGAGGAACGAGTCGAAGCCGTCGCGCAGCACACGATCGGTGGCGTCGACGTCCGCGGTGCCCTTGAGCACGGCCGGCGAGTAGAAGCTCATCGAGCTGAAGTCGTTGTCCGCCAGGACTCCGTCCCAGCCCTCGTGGACGACCTCCGCGACGACAGCGGCTGTCCACGCGCGTTGGTACGCCTCGGTCCACACGGCCATCTGCCAGTGCTTCTCGTAGCCCTGCCACTCGATCCGCTTGTCCGCGGTGTCGAGGGCGAACCACTCGGGGTGGGCCTTCTCCGTGGCGGCGTACCCGAGCCCGGTCGGCAGGTACGGCGCGTCGACGCCGTTGTCGACCGTCCCCGGATAGTTCCGGGTGCTGGAGAAGTCCTTGTACACCAGCACTTTCACCTTGGGGTTCAGCTGCCGCAGCCGACGCAGCGCCGCCGTCTCCCACGAGTTGAGCACCACGAGGTTGTAGTGCTCCGCGGCGAACCTGAGCTGCAACGAGGTCGGCTTCCCGCCGATGCCGTACCACCACGCGCACGGCGCGAGCGGTTTCGGCTGCGGGCCGCTGACGATCGACGGGTCCGGCGGAGCGAGGCTGTCCTGCGCCGCCTTCTCCGAGACCGGCAGGAACGTGCACGCGGTCGCGGTGAACACCAGCAGTGCCACCAGGAACCGCGTGAGAACCCGACCTGTCAGCGATTCCTTCGGCAACACAGCTCACCCACAGTCAGCAGCACGATTTTGACGTCCAGCCACAGCGACCAATTTGCGATGTAGTAGTTGTCGTACCGAGATCTGTCCACGATCGAGGTGTCGCCTCTCAATCCGTGGACCTGGGCGAGCCCGGTCAATCCGGTGGGGACCCGATGGCGCGCCCAGTATAGTTCGTGGATCGCGGAGAACTGGCGAACGAAACCCGGCCTTTCCGGCCGCGGCCCGACAATGCACATGTCGCCGCGCAGCACGTTCCAGAGTTGCGGAAGCTCGTCGAGCGACGTCCTGCGCAGGAAAGCGCCGACCGGGCCGACCCGCGAGTCGCCGACCACCGACCACCGGACGTCCGAGTCGTCCACGCCGGTCTGCCGGACGCTGCGCAGCTTCAGGATCACGAACTTGCGGTCGTCCATGCCGACGCGCACCTGCCGGAAGATGATCGGCCGGCCGCTCTCGACCAGCACCGCCAGCGCGCACACCGCGATCACCGGCGCCAGCACGAGCAACGCCAGCGCCGCGAGCGAGCGCTCGAGCAGGCGCTTGATCCACCACGTCGGCCTGCTGGTGGGCGCGGTGCTCAGGCGCAGCAACGGGTAGCTGCGCAGCCGTTCGACGTCGGGCCCGTCCTGGTGCAGCTCGAACATCCTCGGCACGACGAGCGTCGAACAGCCGAGCCGGTGCGCGGTGACGGCCGCGTCGACCAGCGGTGAGTCGACGGCGTGCGAGAACGCGATCACCACGGTGCCGACGCCGAGCCGGTCGATGGCCGTGGCCAGGTCCTCGCGCAGCAGGGCGACCGGCAGCTTCCGGTCGCCGGGCGGGTCGGCGTCGATGAACCCGACCGGGCGCAGGCCGTACTCGGGGTGGTTCAGCATGACCTCGGCGAGGTCGGTACCCACCTTTCCGGCGCCGATCACGATGGTCCGGTCGCAGCGGTCGAACCGGCGACGGCACCACCTGCCGAACGCGAACACCGCCAGCCTGCCCGGTTCGCCCACGACGGTGAAGACGACGACAGCCGTCTTGAGCTGCAGCAACACCTCCGGCTCCCAGCCCGCGGCCAGCACCACTCCACTCACCGCGGCGAACGCGATCGCCGTCGTGGCGAGCGACCGCGGCAGGTCCTGCAGCCACGAGAGCATCAGGCGCCTTCGGTAGATCCGCCCGGACGCCCGGACGGCCAGCAGCGCGCCCGCGAGCACGAACGCCCACCCGGCTGTCACGCCGGCGTTGGTCGTCATCACGAGCAGTGCGAGCGCATCCACCAGGACGAGCAGCACTGCCACTCCGTTGACGCGGCCGAGCGCGCCGCGCGGACGCACGTCGTCACGCACGGGCACCATCGGCGCCGTCAACTCTCCGGCGAACCACTCTTCCAGGGGAAGACCCACACTCGACTCCGCCTCAGTGCTCTGTCTCATTCGAGATCACCCGATCGAGATCATCTGGGAGAAAAATGTTCCGAGAATGACGGCAGCGAGCCCCGTCGTCACTCGTTCGAGGAACACTCGTACCCCTTTCGAATTACAGCCGGAATCAGATCGGCCTTCCACACCCCCACCGCCGAGCAGAAGTCAGCCAGGGGTGGCCCGAAATTTACTGCCGGGCGTGCGAATAATTCTCGCCGCCGCTCTGAGACCCGATGAAATGGGGGTTCCATGACAGTAGACGGACGCGAGGTTCACGCCTCGCCGACGGCCGGTCCGAGAGCCGCGACAGCGGTCGCGACACCGGTCCGCGGCCGTGCGCACGTCGTGCTGCCCGCCTACAACGAGGCAGCCGGGCTGCCGTCGTTGCTGCGCCGCATCGCCGAGGTCGCGCGCACCGAGCAGGTGACCGCGTGGGTCGTCGACGACGGGTCGTCCGACGGCACCGCCGACGTGGTGACCGGCGTGGACGGGCTCGACGTCCGGCTGGTGCGCCACCCGGTGAACCTGGGCCTCGGCCAGGCCGTCCAAACAGGACTGAAGGCCGCGCTGGCCGACGCGGACGAGCACGACTTCATCGTCGTGATGGACGCCGACGACACGCACGACCCCGTGCTCGTCACCAAGCTGGGCAACGAGATCCTCGCCGGGGCCGACGTGGTGATCTGCTCCCGGTTCGTCGACGGCGGCGATGACAAGACCGCCCCGCTGTTCCGCCGGATGCTCTCGCGCGGCGCCGCCGTGCTGTTCCGGCGCGTGCTCGGGCTGGTCGACGTGCACGACTTCACCAGCGGCTTCCGCGCGTATCGGGTCAGTCTGCTCACCCGCGCCAGCACGCACTGGGGCGAACGGCTCGTCGAGGAACGCGGTTTCGCCTGCATGGTCGAGCTGCTGCTCAAGCTCCGGCACTGCCACCCGGTGATCACCGAGGTTCCCCTGGAGCTGCAGTACGACCGCAAGCAGGGCCCGAGCAAGCTCCAGCTGCGCCGCACCGTCGTGCAGTACGTCCGCCTCCTCGCGCGCGACCGGCTCACCCCGGCCCCGTACCGGGAGCTGTGATGCGGACAGTGGTGATCGGCGGCGGCATCTGCGGCCTCGCCGTCGCCCACCGGCTCGCTCGCGCCGGCACCGAGGTCACGCTGCTGGAGGCGTCCGGTCAGCTCGGCGGGCTCGGCACGTTCTTCCCGTGGCACGACAGGTGGGTCGAGCGCTTCTACCACTGCGTCATGCCGACCGACGAGAACCTGTTGCCGCTGTTGGAAGAGCTCGGACTGCGCGACGACGTCCGCTGGGAACGCACCAGCATGGGCATGATCGTCGACGGTCGGCGCTACCCGTTCAACTCGGCGCTGGACCTGCTGCGGTTCACCGCATTGGGTGTCGTCGACCGGGTCCGGTTCGGGGCCGTGTCGGTCCTGTTGCGCAGGCTCGGCAAGGGCAAGGACCTCGACAACCTGCGCACCGAGGACTGGTTGCGCGGCCTGTACGGCGACAAGGTGTGGCAGAACCTCTTCGCCCCGTTGTTCGGGTCGAAGTTCGGCGCGGCGTTCGGTGACGTGCCCGCGCTGTACCTGTGGCAACGGCTCGGCCGGGAACGCAACGTCGCCGTGCGCGGTTATCCGCGCGGCGGTTACAAGACGATCATCGACGCACTGAGGGCCTCGATCGAGTCGCATGGCGGAACCGTGCGGACGTCCGCTCCGGTCAGGGTGCTGCGGGACGGGTCCGTCGAGCTCGAAGACGAGACGATCGAGGCCGAACGGATCGTGTCCACGCTCCCGCTGCCAGCGTTGCGGCAGGTGGTGGACCTCGAACTGGCACCGCTGCTGCCGTCAGTGAACCTGCGCTACCAGGGCGTCGTGAACGCGTTGTTCGTGCTGCGCAAGCCGTTGTCCGGGCACTACTGGACGCCGGTGCTGCGGTCGGGCACCGAGTTCGACGGCGTCGTCGAGATGTCCCCGCTGACCGGACCGGTCGACGGGCGGCACCTCGTCTACGTCATGCGCTACACCGGCCGGGACTCGGAACTGTTCGCCGAGGACGAGAGCGCCATCGCGGCCAGGTGGACGTCGCAGCTGCGGTCACTGCACCCCGGCCTCGACGTCGAGGAGGTGCACGTCTTCCGCGCGCCGTTCGTGGAACCCGTGTACCCGGTGGGATATCTGGCCCAGAGGCCGGCGGTGGAGGTGGCGGGCACCTCGCTGATGCTCGCCACCACCGCGCACGTCTACCCCTCGGTGACGAGCTGGAACTCGAGCGTCGGACTCGCGAACCGGGTGTCGGAGATCATCCTGCGCACGGCGGCCTCGATGAGCCCGGACGGCGAACCGGTGCCGTAGGGCGAGGGGATGCCGGCCAGCCTGGCGCGGTGCCCGCTCACGTCGTCGAGCCACCTGAGCACCTCGGTCCGCACTCGGGGACCCGGCGGCACGAGCGTGCCGAACGTGCCCTCGATCTCGGGCCGTTCGGTGCTGCGGCGGACCACGACGACGGGCCGTTTGAGGACGCTGACCTCCTCCTGCACACCGCCGGAGTCGGACACGAGCACGGCGGCCCAGCGCGCCAGCGAGAGGAAGTCCTTGTAGGACTGGGGTTCGATCACCCGCAGCCGCGTGAGCAGGTGGTCGAGCCCGAAGGCCGCGACCTGCTTCGCGGTGCGCGGGTGCAGCGGCAGCACGACCGGCAGCGGCAGCCGGGCGAGCTCGCCGAGGATGGTCTCGAGGTTCTCCCGGCAGTCCACGTTCTCCGGCCGGTGCACGGTGGCGAGCACGTACGAGTCGGCCTGGAGGCCGAGTTTCCCGATCAGCCTTCGCGAGTCGTCGTGGCCTGGCAGCGCTTCCTCCAGCGCCTCGACGACGGTGTTGCCGGTGACCGTGATCCGGTCCGCCGCGACACCTTCCGCGATCAGGTTGGTGAAGTTGATCGACGTCGGTGCGCAGCAGAGGTCGGCGAGGTGGTCGATGGCGACCCTGTTGTGCTCCTCCGGCATGGCGCGGTCGTAGCTGCGCAGGCCGGCTTCGACGTGCACGAGCGGCACGTCGTTCGCGTTGGCGGCCAACGCTCCCGCGAGCGCGGAGGTGGTGTCGCCCTGAACGATCACCACATCGGGTGGTTCTTCGGCGAAGTGCGCGTCCAGTGCCGCCACGGCGTTGCCCAGCTGGGCACCCCGCCGTCCACCGCCCAGGCCGAGCTCGACGAAGCTGCCCGGTTCCGCGATGTCCTGGCGGATGCGCGCGTACATCGCCCGGTCGTAGTGCTGTCCTGTGTAGACAACGCACGCCTCGTCGCCGAACCGGCGGATGAGTGGAGCGAGCTTGATCAGTTCCGGCCTTGTGCCGCACACCATGGTGATGACGCCTCTTCTCACCGGCCGCACACTAGATCCCAGCGCGGCGATTTCTGTTGGTGTGTCAGTCGATCGGGTGAGGCACCACGTCAGATGCCGCAGAAGTCGTTGCAGCGCAACTAATGTGCGGAGGTGTTCAAGAGACCCGTCGCGGTGCTCCTCGCCGCGGTCACCGCTTCCGCGCTCACCGCCTCGTCCCACGCCGCCACGCCGATGCTGCCGGACCTGAGACAGGCTCCCGTCGGCTGTTCCGGCGGATATGACGGCGACGCGAGCAAGTGCGAGTCGTGGGACGTCTGCATGGTCACCGACCCGTCCTCGCCCGGCGGCCCCTGCGTCGAAGAGGGCGACATCAAGGCAGTGCGCCTCAGATTCACCACTTCGGTGGACAACATCGGTGACGGACCGTTCCTCGTGCACGCCCACCGCAACAGCACCGCCCAGCCTCGCATGGCCGTCCGGCAGGCAATCCAGTCCGATGTGGACGGACCGGTGCCGATGACGTTCGCCGAGGCGCAGCACCGCACCCCGACCTGGTCGTACTACGAGCCGGCCGCCGCCCACCAGCACTGGCACCTGATGGGCTTCGAGTACTTCCAGCTGCGGACACCGTCCGGTGAGACCGTCGTGACCGACCGCAAGAACGGCTTCTGCCTGGGCGACCGGTACGCCAACGTGGACGCCGGATCCCTGCCGTACCTGCCCAGGAGCGACAGCTACACCGGCGCGCTCGCACGCGAGCTCGACGGGCACAAGTGCCAGCACCACAACCCGGAAGCGCTGGACGTGTTCTTCGGGATCTCCGTCGGGCAGGGCGACGACTACAAGTATCAGGTCGAGTTCCAGTGGCTCGACCTCACCGGCGTCGCCTCCGGGGTCTACGACGTCGTCACGGTCGCAAACCCCGACCGCGTGCTGCAGGAGAAGAACTACGACAACAACGCGTCGTCCATGGCCGTCTCGGTGCAGTGGCCGGACGGTGCTTCCCGCGCACCGGCCAAGATCACCAAGCCGCCCGTCGTGCAGCTGCTGCGCGGGTGCCCCGGCAAGACCCGCTGTGCTCAGGAACCCTGGCGCTGACCCTTTTGCCGTCAGAATCAGCAGATGTCCTATGTGATCGGTGGACGACCGCTGGCCGAACGGCTCGTCGCGGAGATGCCTTTCTTCGTCCGGCGGGTGCTCGCGGAGATCACCGAGCGGGTGCCGGAGTACCAGCAACTGCCCAGCGAGGAGCTGGCTGGTGACATCACGCGCGTGATCGAGCGGGCCCTGCAGGCGTTCGCCGAGGTGCTGCGCACGGGTGTCGTGCCGAGCGGTGAGGAACTGCGCCCCCTGCGCGAGTCGGCCGCACGCCGAGCCGAGGAGGGCGTGCCGATCGACGTGGTGCTCACCGCGTACCACGTGGGCATCCAGGTCGTGTGGGAAGCGCTGGTGCCCGACGCCCGGCCGGAGGAGGTCGGGCAGGTGCTGGAGCTCAACGCGCTGGCCATGCGCTACCTGCAGGTCGTCACGCCGGTGGTGAGCGCCGGGTACCTGGACGAGCGGCAGACGATCTTCGACGACGAGCGGTCGGCGCGGCACACGTTGCTGACCGGTCTGCTCGCCGGAACCGTTGAGGCGTCAGGGCCTTACGTGGTGCTGGCGCTGCACGTGCCGCCGCATCCGGACGAGCTGCTGCCCGGTGTGGACGCCTCGGTCGCCGCCCGGCGGAAGTTGCGCCGGTTGCGCACGGAGCTGGAGCGGCACAGCCGGGAGCCGGTGCTGTCGTCGCTCGGCGCGGACGGCGGTCTCGCGTTGCTGCCAGGTGAAGGCCTCCCGCTCGACCGGATCGTGGCGGACGTGGAGCGATCCGCGGGCGTTCCGTTGACGGTGGCGGCGGTCGCGGCCCCTCCCTCCGGGGTCGCGGCCGCCGCCACACTGGCGCGTGAGGTGCTTTTCGTGGCTCTGCGGTCAGGTCCTGGCCTGTACCGGCTGGAGGACGTGATGCTGGAGTACCAGTTGTCCCGTCCCAGCGCGGCGCTCGGACCGTTGGCGTCGATCGTGGCGCCGCTGACCGACGAGCTCGTCGGGACGCTGGAGGTCTACCTCCGCCGAGGTTCCCGGCGACCCGCGGCCTCCGAACTGCACGTGCACCCGAACACCGTGGACTACCGGCTGCGGCGGGTGGCGGAGCTGACCGGCCTGGACCCGACGCGGATCGAGCACGTCGCGCTGCTGACCGCCGCCCTCGCCGCGCGGTCAGCCACCGAGCAGCGGCCAGACGGGCGTTGAGCAGTCCGGTGCCCCCGCGTTCGGCGGGTCGAGGGCGTTGAGGACCTCGCGCAGGGCCACGTGGTCGAACGCCAGCGCCAGGTGGTCGGCGAAGTCGTTGCCGCACAGGTCCTGCAGGACGATGTTCCGGCCGCCCTCCAAGAACTGCGACTGGTACGGCGTGACCGTGCCGTCGTAGCGCGTGGCGATCGTCGTGTACCGCACGCCGGCTACGACGTCCGGTGTCGCGTTCATCTGGTCCATGAACGCCGAACCGCGCAGTTGCTGCAGGACCGCGGGATCCGTGGCGCTGATCAGTCCTTCCAGCGCGGGGAAGATCTGCAGCAGTGACCAGATCCACCGGTTCTGGCCGGCCGCGTCGGAACCGTGGCTCGTGGGCGCGAGTCCGACCACGTCGTGCACCTTCTGCGCGCCGCCGAGGAACTTCACGTAGTACTGCGCGAGAAGCCCGCCCTGCGAGTGCCCGACGAGGTCCACTTCGGACTTTCCCTTCGCGGCGCGCACCCTGTCCACGAACTGGCTCAGCTCGGCGCCGGAGTCCTCGATCGGCCCGGTTCCCCCGACCTGGTCTGCCCTGAGGTTTCCGTAGTTCAACGCGAAGACGCAGTAGCCGTTGTTCTTCAGCAGCGGCGACAGCGTGTTCCAGTTGATGGCCATGTTCGCGTGCGTGCCGTGCAACAACACGACCGGCCTCTTATCGCTTTGACACGCCCAGTCGTTCGCGCCGGGCGGCGCCGCGCCGGGCTGGCTGATCGTCATGGCGACCGCGGGCAGCGCGTTGTACGTGACCGGAAGCGGGGCCAGCGCCAGGCCCGCCGCGAACAGTGCGGTGATCACTTGGTGGCCTTCACGATCGCCGCCGCGAACGCCTTCATGCCCGCCGCGTTGGGGTGCAACGGCGCGGCGATCGTCGTCGGGACAAGGCCCTCCAGGTAACGGTCAGCCGGCGCGGCACAGATGTCGTGGCCGACGGTCACCGCCGCGAAGTCCACGAACGTCGCCCGCGCTTGACCGCTTCGGCCTTGGCGGTCGCGCTGAGCCGGTTCATGACGCTCTGCAGGTAGTCGCCGTCGCGACCCCAGACCGGCTGGGTCGGATAGCAACCGCCCGGCCTGATGTAGGTGCCGTACCCGGTGACCAGCAGCTTCGCGTGCGGTGAGCGCTTCTTGATCGCGTCGAGCGCGGCGCCGAACTCCGGCGCCCACGTGTCGACGGCTTTGGCGAGCTGATCCTGCCCCCCGGCGTTGTAGCGGTCGTAGCAGGAGATCCCCACCGGCTCGGGCAGGAAGTTGATGCAGCTCAACGCAGTCTGGAAGAGGCCGACGTCGTTGGCGCCGATGGTGACCGAGACGAGGTCCGTGCTCGGCTTGAGCGCGTCGAGCTGCGGCGCCAGCACCCCGAACCGCCGCCCGGCGAGGTCGTCGGTGACAGCACCGCTGCACGTGACGTCCGTGAGCGTCGCGCCGAGCGTGCTGGCGGCGACCTGCGGGTAGTTGCGGTCGCTGCTCAGACACCACAGCGCGGGGTCCTGGTTCGGGATGAGCGGACCGGCCGCCGCCGAGTCACCCAGCGCCACGTACTCGAGCGTGTCCGCCTGTGCTGTGGTTGTGCCGGCGACCAATGCCGCCACGAACGCCACCCCGGCCACGATTCGCATCCCGAACCTCCAACGTCATCGTCAGGTCAGCTCATCGTGGTGGTTCTGGTCACTGATCCAGGTGGGACGTTGCCCAGAGTCATCCGGTCGTGTTTGTGACCGATCACAATGAGGGCGTGACTCCTGGGGACCTCCTGGCCTTGGCCGCTCAATCCTGTGTCGATGCCGCCAAGCTGCTGCACGAACTGCCCGTCGAGGTCGCGACGAAGGGCGAGTTCGACCAGGTCAGCACCGCTGACCTGGAGGTGGAGGCGTTCCTGCGCCGCGCACTCGCCGTTCCCGGTTCGGCCGTGGTCGGAGAGGAGCTGGGGGCAGCTTCAGCGCCGATCACCTGGTTCGTCGACCCGATCGACGGCACCCGGAACTTCGTGCGCGGCATCCCGCTGTCGTGCATCTCGGTGGCCGCGGCCGTGGACGGCTCGCTGGTAGCGGGCTGCGTGCTCGACCCGTTCCGCGACGAGCTGTTCACGGCGGCTGTGGACGTGCCTTTCTCCGTCCGTTCCGCAGGTCTCGTGATTCAGCCGGGTGTGAGTCCGCGGCCGCTCGTGCTGACCGACATCCCGTTGCCCGGTAGCCCTTATTCGGACGAGATGGACCTGCTCGCCTCCCTGATGGCCGTCGCGGACGTGCGCCGCGTCTACTCGACGGCTCTGTCGCTCGCCTGGGTCGCGGCGGGCAGGGCAGACGCGGCGGCGAACCTCGGCATCCACCCGTGGGACGTGGCAGCGGGCTCGGTGCTAGTCCGCGCGGCGGGCGGGGAGTTTCGTTCCATCGGCTCGGACGGTTTCGTGGCGGGCCGTGGTGAGATCGTCTCGTGGCTTGCTGAACGGCTGGAAGGCATCGTCTCGTGATCGATCTCAGCGGCAAGGTCGTGCTGGTCACCGGAGCCCGCAGCGGTGTGGGCGCCGGCATCGCACGTCAGTTCTCTTCGGCAGGCGCACTGGTCGTTCGCCACAACGGTCTTTCCGACGGCGACCTGCGCACGGACGCCATCCGCGTGGTGTCCGAAGCTTTCGATGTGCACGGCCGCCTGGACGCGGTCGTCAACAACGCGGGCGTGCAGCCCGTGGAACCGTTGCCGGACATGACCGTCGCGCAATGGCAGTCCGTTGTGGACACAAACCTGACCGCCCCGTTCGCCGTAACTCAGGCTGCGGTCCGGTTTCCGGTCAGCTCGATCACGCACATCGCGTCGATCGAGGGCTCATTTCCTGCTGTCGGCCACGCCCACTACAGCGCCTCGAAAGCCGCCCTGATCATGCACGCGCGTGCGGCGGCGTTGGAGTACGGCTCGCGCGGTATCCGCGTCAACACCGTCTCGCCCGGCCTGATCGCCCGCCCCGACATCGCGTCGCGGTGGCCGGAAGGCGTTGCGCGGTGGGAGAAAGCGGCCCCGTTGACCCGCCTCGGCACGCCGGAGGACATCGGCAACGCGTGCGTGTTCCTGGCTTCGGACCTGGCTTCCTGGATCACCGGCCACGACCTGGTGGTCGACGGCGGCGTCACGGCCCGCCCGACCTGGTGACCTATTCCCCCACGAGATACCGATAGGTCACCGGCGTGAGGTTGGGCGGCTTGACCTCCCACGGGTGAATGACCCGCAGCTCGCCGCCCGATGCCGACGGCGGCGTGGCAGAGCGATCCAACACGATCTGGCTGACGATCAGCAGCATGTTGTTCGGGTACTCACGCAGGTGCAGGTCGACCTCGTTCTTCGTCACGATGATCTCGGAACTGCCGCTCGACCACGTGGTCGTCGTGCCCTTGACCTCGACGTACAACCCCTCCTCGCCGCGTCTGGCATCGAGGTCGTAGGACTGCGTCGCTCCGACGTCTTCAACCTCAAATCCTTGCTCCACAAGGTAATCCGTCGCCACGGCAACAGCCCGACGTTCAACCGCGACCCGTTGCTCCGCGGAGAGGAGAAGGCCTTGCCCGCGCCGAGCCCGACCCGCTGACCGCTCGGCGATGGCAACCGCGTCAGCGACCTCAGGCGCCACTTCGCGGGAACCATCGAGCTCGTAGAGGTGACTCAGCACGGATACGAGGAAGCTCAGGTCGTCGCGGAGCACATCATCAGAAGGCAACTCATCGCGCGCGTACTCGAACGCAACGACGTTCCCTTCCTCGTAGGCCGGCCCGAGGTTCGACTTGCGCGCGTTGAGCTCGATCTTCTCCACCAGATCAGGCCGCGGCAGCAGGTGCGTCGCCAACGCGTTTCGCGCCCACTGCACGCGCTGACGAAGTTCAGCCCGGGGCCGAGGCTTGAACTCACCGTTCACCCACCGGCTGGCGCCCTGAATCAACGACAGGTACACACGGTCGCCCTGAGCCTCGAACAGGTAAACCACGTACCACCCGATGGTCGCGGAGGGCGAACGGCCCGCAGAGTGCACCCGAACCCACGGAATCTCGCTCTTGAGCCCCGCACCGTCACTCGGGTCCACCCGCCAGTCGTCGATCAAGACCGGCACGTCCCCCTGGAGCCCGGGCAGCTGATCACGCAACCACTGCGCCACTCCACCTCGAATCAACTGCCCCCGCTCCTTCATGGCGGGAGTGTTCTTCGAGTTCCAGTCGGGCTGCAGCAACAAGACGTCACGCAGAAGCTCACGCATGGGCAACGCGCCACCACCTCATGACGACGATCAGTAACCAGATGATCGCGCCTCACCCTGTCAGGTGTTACCCAAACGAGTGAGCTCAAGGCGTCAGATGCAGGCAGGTTCCGCGGCGACAACGGTCCGTTGAGACGCGCGCCACACGGGATGAAGACCGGCAGCTTTGAGGCGTCGGTGCGCATCGGTCTTGAGGAACTCGCCCGCGAGGTACCTGAGGTTCTTCTCTGCGTTCTTGCGCCGCTCGCGGAGGGAGGCCGTAAGACCTACGTCACGCCTGCGTGTCGGCGCGGCTCGCGGCTGGTGTGCCGAGGGCGCCAGATAGGCAGGTCAGGTCATTGACGTCCTGCACTGGATCTACGCCAACCAGGAGGAGGGCTTCCGTAAGCGCATCGACAAGGTGCTGAGCAGCAAAGACGGCGTAAGTGACCACGCCAACTTGGACGCCTATTGGGCGCGGACCGCTGGCCAGGACCGGGAACAGCCTGGGTATCACCGGGAGTTACAAGATCACCTCCTGACCACGTCTGCGCTGGTCAGGGGTGATCCATACAGGTGAAACGGAGTGCCCCCGACGGGATTCGAACCCGTACTGTGATCCTTTTAAGGGACCTGCCTCTACCGATTGGGCTACGGGGGCGGTGGGAGCCTAGGCCTTGATCGTCGGCTTGTGTGAGCGGATGGTCTTTTCTCGCCCGCACGGCCCAGCGAATTGGACTAGAGCGAGCATCCGGGTAAGCGTCGAACGGACCCGAACATCAGCGTGCCCTCCCCGCTCCGAGCAGCTCCTTGAAGCGCAGCGCCACCCAGTCGTGCACAGCCGCGGAGACCGAGTTGTCGCCTGCGCGGTGCTCGAACCAGCGCCAGTCGCAGTTGACGTTGATCTCCAGGAACACGTGGTCGGAGCCGGTGACAAGCAGGTCGAACGCCGCCACTTGGACGCGCCAATGGCGGGCCAGCGCCAGCAACCGGTCTGACAAAGAAGAAGGCACGGAGGTTGGTGTCACGCGCACGGCGTCGGGGTCCACCCAGAGCTGGGCCGGGTCGAGTTTGTCGACCTGGAAGGCGATGCAGCGCTCCCCCACCACGAACACGCGCAGCTCGGTGTCGGACGGGACGTACTCCTGGACGATCACCGGCGCGGGCTCGGGGGCGTCCGAGGCGCGGGAGGTCTCGAGAGGACGCGGGAACAGGCCGTGTTGCACGCCGGGACGCGGTTCGAGCAGATGGCGGCCTGCGGTCTTGACGATGCAACGGCCGCCGCCGGGGCGCGTACGGCCTGGACGCGTCGTCACGGCCGTGCGTGGCACGCGCAGGCCGAAAGAAGAAGCGTCGGAAAGCTGTGTGAGACGGTCCAGATGCGTCGAGAAGCGCGAAGGGTTCACGTGTGCCCAGTCGGAGCGCGACGACAGCCAGTTCGCCACTGAGGCCCACTGGTCCACCGCGTAGGCGCCGGCGAGAGTTCCTGGCTCCACGGGCACTGCGGAGAGCTCGAAATGGCGGCGCCACACCAACAACGGGCGCAGCAGCCAGCGATCGAGCTCAACGAGAGGCTGATCCGTATAGACGGACAGCGGGAGATCCACACAACGATCGGCGTCGATGCGGGCCATGCGGATGCCGCGCTCGGCCAGGGCGATGGAGAGTTCGTTCATCTCCATGTCGGCGGCGCGCGCCAGTACGAGCACGCAGGGCTGGGGGTTGCCGTCGCCCTCGTCGACCATGCCGAGGCGGTGCACCTGTTCCTGGAAGTCCAGGCATTTGGGCGGAGAGCGGAAGAGGTAGTCCTGCCCCTGGAGCAGCAGAGGTCTGGCAGCCTCGGACGGGGCACCTGGCACCCGCCCGTCAGCCGACCTGCTCAATCGTCCTTCTTGCTGCGGAAACTCTGCCCCGCCTGCGCGTACTCTGCGGCGTACTGCGCCAACGCGGGGTCCTCGATCTCACCGCGACGAAGCTGTGCGGCCAGCTCCTCGAGAGACATCGGGATCACCTCTCTCCCCACACGGCGAATCACGCATTCAGGTGATGCACCAGCCGTAGTCTCTGGTTCACGTAACGCAATGTCAAGGCGAGCCCCGGAGCTTTACTCCGATTGGGCGCTTAAGTTCCGCCTCCGGACCAGCGAGATGCCCCGAACGAGATAACGCTCGGGGCATCTCACCACTCACAGAGAGTGAAGGTCAGCTTTGCACCGCGCGGTCGAAGTCCGACTTCGGGTCGTTGATCTGACCGAGCGCCACGACCTCGCGACCGTAGAACAGCGCCTGCGTCCAGTCCATCAGCACGCGGAGCTTGCGGTTGACGGTCGGCATGAACGCCACGTGGTAGCTGCGGTGCATGAACCACGCCGGCAGGCCCTTGAAGCGCATGCCGAACACGTCCGCGACGCCCTTGTAGAGGCCGAGGCCCGCGACCGAGCCGAGGTACTTGTGGAAGTAGTCCTTCGGCTTCTGGCCGCGCATCGACGCGACGATGTTCTTCGAGAGCAGCTTCGACTGACGGATGGCGTGCTGCGCGTTCGGCACACACGTGGCCGTCGGGTCTTCTTCAGTACGCGAGAGGTCCGGCACCGCGGAGCAGTCACCGGCGGCCCACACGCCGTCGAGGCCCTGGACCTGCATGGCGGCGGTGCACCGGACGCGGCCGCGCTCGTCGAGCGGGAGGTCCGTGTTGCGCAGCACCGGGTTCGCCTTCATGCCGGCGGTCCAGATGATCGTGTCGGAGTCGAACTCCGTACCGTCGTCCAAAACGACATGCCCACCCTCGAGCGACTTCACGCGGGTGTCGAGGTAGATCTTGATGCCGCGCTTCTCGAGCGCCTCGACGGTCCACGCGCCGAGCTTGGCGGACACCTCGGGCATGATGCGGCCCATCGCCTCGACGAGGACCCAGTTCATCTCTTCGGGCTTGACGCCCTCGTAGTACCGAAGCGCATACCGCGTCATGTCCTCGAGCTCGGCGAGCGTCTCGATGCCCGCGAAGCCGCCACCGATCACGACGAAGCTGAGCAGCTTCTTGCGCAGGTCCGCGTTGTTCGTGCTCGCGGCCTGGTCCAGGCGCGACAGCACGTGGTTGCGGACGTAGATCGCCTCGCCGATCGTCTTCATGCCGATGCCGACCTCGGCCAGGCCGGGGATCGGAAGCGTGCGGGAGATCGCACCCAGCGCGGAGACGAGCACGTCGTACTCGATCTCCTCGACGTGGCCGTCCGACAGCTCGGCGGTCACGATCTTGCGCGCGTGCTCGATCTTGGTGACGCGGCCCGTGACGACGTGGCAGCGCTTGAGCACCTTGCGCAGGGGGGCGACGACGTGGCGCGGCTCGATGGAGCCGGCTGCCGCCTCTGGCAGGAAGGGCTGGTAGGTCATGTGCGGCTGCGGGTCGATCACGGTGACAGATGCCTCACCGGAGCGCAGTTTCTTCTGCAGTCCGAGAGCCGTGTACATACCGACGTACCCACCGCCGACAATGACGATTCGCGTGGGTTGCGACTTCACAGCAGCCATACACATATGGTCGCACCAGGACCCCCTTTTTCGCGCGTCATAAGGGGCCGTTGTGACTACCGTCGCCGGGTGACGCCGAACACGATCGCGGCTGACCTGCGCCTCGAGTCGGATTCGAGGAGTTCTCGCTGAGAGGAGCGATTCAGATCCTCAGCGCGACGACCGCGATCACGACCGTCAGAGACCCCAGCCCGAGCAGCTCCACGAGGCCGATCCCGGGCCCCGATGGGATGAACGAGGCGAACGTCGCAACGCCAAAAGAGATCGCCTGGACAATGGCGAACCGGCGTGCTGGTGCTTTCAGCGCAGCGAGCTCGATTCTCGTTTTCACCGGAACGACCGCCGCGAGTGCGGACGTCACGTGAATGAGGTGCAGCGCCGGGATCATGAGCCACACGCCCAGCCGCAACGGGTGCCCGTCGCCGAACGCCATCGCGAGCGCCGCGTAGCCGATGAGCAACGCCGGGCCCGCGCTGCCCGGCATCAGTGCCGAGATCACCGCCAGCGCCGTCACGATGACCAGCGGCGCCACCGTGTCCGACTCCAGGTGCAGGATCAGCGCCACGGGCAACGCCGCGAGCAGGATCGCCAGTCGCATCAGCATTCGCGCGTCACCGCCACCCCGTGCTCGGCCATGCGCCGCAGCCGCAGCCGGTGCTCCGCGGCGATCATCTCGGCGGCCACCTCGCCCCACGGCGTCTCCAGGTCGGGTTTCAGCGGCAACGGCAGCGTGTTGATCGCCAGCACGACGTGACCGTGTTTACGCGTCTGCACGGCCAGTTCGGCGATCTCGTCGTCGAGGAACGGCGACAGCAGCACGACAACGCATCCGTGCGGAAGCTTGCGCAACGCCACACGCGACGCCCACCCCGCCGCCTGCACGCACACGACCAGCTGCGTGCGGATCCGCATCAGGTGCCGTCGCCCGACGCCGGAACGGACGTTGAGCTGCGGCCGGCTCAGGTCCATCAACGCCACCCGGTCGCCCTGCCGCAGATACCCCGCGGCCATCGACGCCGCCTGGCGCACCGCACGGTCCAGACTGCCGCCCGGCCGCGTCGTGGCCCCGTAATGAGGAGACGACCAGTCAGCGACGTTCACGCCCACGTCCGTGCGGGTGTCGAGAGCGAGCACGATCTCCGCGTCGGCCTCGGCGTGTCTCTCGCGAACGTGGACCGTGCCGGTGCGGGTCGTGACCCTCCAGTCGATCCGTTTGAGCCGGTCACCGGGCTGGAACGCCCTGATGTCGCGCAGCTCCGTCGAGTCGCCCGCGCGCGGCGAGCGGTGGATGCCGACCAGGCCGGCGGGACGCGGCGGCAGCGGTCCGGACGGGTGGTGCTCGACCGGCGGCAGGATCGTGCGGACGTGCTCGACGCCGACGATCGGGCCGTAGACGTGCAGGCCGTCCGGTCCCGCGAAGAGGTGGTCGAGGCGAAGATCGACGCCCGGCCCCCACGCGTCACGGCGGATCTCCACCGGCAGGTCGGGTGAGTGCGCCGGGACCGCCCTGATCCCGCCTGGCAGTTTGATCACCGCGATCTCCGCGTCCGCGCCTTCGACCTGCGCGACGGTGTGCACGACACCGATGCCAGCACCTCGCGGCACCGGACGCACGCTGACCGTCGGCCTGCCCTTCGGTTTGTGCGTGAGCAGCACGGACAGGAGCAGCGGCACGCCGAACAGCACCATCTCGACCTGGTGCAGGAACATGCCCGCGAGGACGAGCCCGACACCGAGCCAGACGGCGCGCGAGTACGCGTCCGTGGCGTGCCAGTGGGCGCCGTGGGACTCGGCGAACGCCTTCCTGATCTTGTCCGCTCTGCTCATGAGCTGGGCGGGCCCGGAACCTTGCCGAGCAGTTCGGTGACGACCTGCACGCCGCTCACGCCGGACGTCCACGTCTCCGGCTTCATCACGAGCCGATGCGAGAGAACGGCGACCGCGCACTCCTTGACGTCCTCGGGCGTCACATAGCCACGACCGTCCAAAGTGGCCACAGCGCGAGCGACGAGGACCAACGCCTGCGCACCACGTGGTGACGCGCCGACCTCGACGGACGGGTGCTGCCGCGTCGCGACGGCCAGATCGACGCAGTACCGCAGGAGATCGTCGTCCACCGTGGTCTGTTCGAGCTCGTGCTGCAGCTCCGCCAAACGCCCCGGCGCGAGGACCGGCGGCACCTCGGCCTCTTCCTTCTGCCGCGCGATCCGCCGCCGCAGGACTTCCACTTCCTCCTCCGCCGGCGGGTACCCGATGTCGAGCCGCACCAGGAACCGGTCGAGCTGCGCCTCGGGCAACGGGTAGGTGCCCTCGTACTCCACGGGGTTCGAGGTCGCGAGCACGTGGAACGGCCTGGGGAGCGGGAACGTGCGCCCCTCGACCGTGACCTGCCGCTCCTGCATGGCTTCCAGCAGCGCGGACTGCGTCTTGGGCGGTGTCCGGTTGATCTCGTCGGCCAGCAGCAGCCCGGTGAACACGGGCCCCTGGTGGAAGTCGAACTCGCGGCTGCCGGGGTCGTAGAGGAACGACCCGGTGACGTCCGCGGGCAGCAGGTCCGGCGTGCACTGCAGGCGGCGGAAGTCGAGGCTGAGCGCCTGCGCGAGCGACCGCGCGATCAGAGTCTTGCCCAGGCCCGGCACGTCCTCCAGCAGCACGTGCCCGCCCGCCAGCACGGCCGCGAGCGCGAGCCGCACGGTCCGCGTGCGCCCGACGACGACCTTGCCGATCTCGTCGAGAACGGCTTTGGCCTCCAGCTCGATGCTCACTCGACCCTCCTGAGCCGTTCGGCGAGATCCTCGGGATCCGGTAGTTCGGCCGCGTCGATCCCCAGTCGCTGCAGCCTGCCTCGGAACCGGTCCTGGAAGCGCCTCGGGTTCTCCGCCGCCTCCTGCAGCCTCGACGCGAGCGTGCTGGCGTGCGCGGTGCTGATCGAGCCGGGCGGCGGCGGTTCCGAGCTCCACACGACGTCCGTCGCGCGCGGCAGCCTGGTGACCAGCACGGCGAACGCGGTCGGCGGCACGGCCAGCGCCGTCGCCCAGAGCGGTTCGGCGCCGAGCAGCCAGACGGCGACCCCGATGATCACCCCGATGCCCAGCGCCAGCGCCGTTCTCATGCGAGCTCCCGGATGATGCGGCCCAGTTCCTGTCGCGCCTCGGCGGCTTGCTGCGCGGTGACGTCCTCGTGCCCGAACCGCGCGCGTTGGTAGAGGTTCCTGAGGACGGTCGCGTCCACGCCGAGCTTCTCGGTGAACTCGGTGGGCGTCTGGTGCGGCAAGCGCTGCTCGGCTTCCTCCAGCGCGAGCCAGGCGGCGATCACGGCGTCACGCGGCGGCCGTTGCAGGTGGTTCGTGAACTCCTGCAACGCCTTCTCGACGCGCCGGATCGCGGGCACGGGCGCACCGACGTCGAACTCCTCGATCTCCACCCCGCGCACGCCACGGCGACGGCGCCACCGCGGCAGCTCGATCGCGAGGATGATCCCGACCAGTCCGAAGAGGACCAGCCCGGTGAGGATCAGCAGGAACACCGTGAACGGCACGGCGACGACGTCCGGCAGCTCCTGCGGGATCGCCAGGTCCAGCGACGGTTCGCGGTTCTGCGGCGGCGGCCGGTCGTCCAGCCGGTTGACGAGCATGATCGGCGACGAACCGCTGGCCGCGACGACGACGATCAGCAGCGCCGCCACCGCCACCCCGGCCCGCCACCACTTCATGCGGATCAGCCTGACACGGAACGGCGGCGTTGGGACGTTCGTCCGGCCAACTCGCCGGTGTCGCAGTGACGCTGAAGGTCACGGTCCGGGACGCCGGATCGGCGACTCCGGGTCCGGACTCACCAGGAGCGGCACCACCTCGCGCAGCGCCGCCGCGTGCTCGCCGATGCGCTTGCGCACCACGTGCGCGGGACTGCGCTTGCCCATCAGCTCATCGCCCGCCGCAGCACGTCCTGCAGCATCTCCTGGGTCAGCTTCCCGGTGTAGGTGTTGTGCGGCGACACGTGATAGCACCCGAACACTCGCAGCCCGCCCATCTCCACCTCCACCCCGTGCCCGAACTTCGGCCGCTCCGGCCCCAGCAGCGGCAGGAACGCCTTCCACCCGAACGCGCCGAGGACCATGACGGACCGCAGGTTCTTCATCAGCCCGATCTCCTCGCGCAGGAACGGCGAGCACCTGTCCCGTTCCTCCGGCGTCGGCTTGTTCTCCGGCGGCGCGCACCGCACCGGTGAGGCCATCCGCACTCCGCGCAGCTCCATGCCGTCGTCCCTCGCCCAGGCGTGGGGCTGAGAGGCCAGCCCCACCTCGTAGAGCGCCCGGAAGAGGAAGTCCCCGGAGGCGTCACCGGTGAACATCCGCCCTGTCCGGTTTCCGCCGTGCGCCGCCGGGGCCAGTCCCACGATCAGCAGCGAGGCGTCCATCGGGCCGAAGCCCGGGACGGGTTTGCCCCAGTAGTCCCAGTCGCGGAACGCGGCACGTTTCACCGAGGCCACGGACTCGCGCCAGGCGACCAGGCGCGGGCACGCTCGGCAGGCCGTTATTCGATCGTCGAGTTCCGTAGTGTTGCTCCTATGTCCGAGGAGAAGACCGAAGAAAAGCCCGAGTCTCCCGCTGATGACCTGGTCACCACCCAGCACAGCATCACCGTCAAGGGCCGCGAGCTGAACTACACCGCGACCGCCGGGCGTGTCGTGCTCAGGGAAGAAGTGCTCAAGGACGGCGTGTTCGAGGGCCACAAGCCCAAGGCCGAGGTGTTCCTCACCGCGTACACGCTCGACGGCGCCGACCCTCTCAAGAGGCCGGTGACGTTCGCGTTCAACGGCGGGCCCGGATCCGCCAGCGTCTGGCTGCACATGGGGCTCCTCGGGCCGCGCCGGGTGCTGAGCGGCGACGTCGGCAACCTGACCGCGCCGCCGTACGGGATCGCGGACAACGAGGAGAGCCTGCTCGCCGAGAGCGACCTCGTGTTCATCGACCCCGTGTCGACCGGCTTCTCCCGTGCCGCGAAGGGCGAGAAGCCCGGCAGCTACCACGGCTACCAGCCCGACATCGACTCCATCGCCGAGATCATCCGCCTGTGGACCTCGCGCAACGGCCGGTGGATGTCGCCGAAGTTCATCTGCGGCGAGTCGTACGGCACGCTGCGGGCGGCGGGCCTCGCCGAGCACCTGCAGAAGAAGTACGGCATGTACCTCAACGGGCTCATGCTGATCTCCTCGGTGCTGGACTTCGCGACGCTGGAGTTCAACGAGGGCCACGACCTCGGCTACACGCTCTTCCTGCCCACGTACGCGGCCATCGCGCACTACCACGGCCTGCACGGCGACCGTCCGCTGAAGGAGGTCCTGGCCGAGGCGGAGGAGTTCGCGGTCCGCGACTACCCCTACGCGCTGGCCCGCGGCAACCGGCTCAGCGACGTCGAACGTGCCGCCACCATCGAGAAGCTGGCGCGTCTGACCGGCCTGTCCGAGCAGTACGTGGACGCCGTCGACCTGCGCATCGAGCACATCCGGTTCTTCACCGAACTGCTGCGCCACGAGCGCAAGACCGTCGGCCGCATCGACGGCCGCTTCACCGGCTGGGACAAGGACTACGGCCGCGAGGAGATCTCCGCGGACCCGTCCATCGACGCGATCCTCGGCCCGTACGCGGCGTCGTTGAACCACTACCTGCACGCCGAGCTCGAGTACTCCAACGACCTGCCGTACGAGATCCTCTCGCGGGCCATCGAACAGTGGTCGTACAAGGAGTTCGAGGGCCGCCACGTCACCACGGCGGGCAAGCTCTCGGCGGCGATGCGCGCGAACCCGCACCTGAAGGTCCACGTCGCGTTCGGCTGGTTCGACGGCGCAACGCCGTACTTCGCGGCCGAGCACCTGATCGCGCACCTGCAGATCCCGAAGGAGCTCACCGCGAACATCGAGTCGGCCTACTACCCGGCTGGCCACATGATGTACGTGCACGAGCCGTCGCGCGTCCAGCAGTCCGAGGACCTGGCCACGTTCGTGCGGAACTCGTCCAACACGTGATCCTCGACCTGTCCGACGACGCCGTCCTGCACGAGCTGTGGACGGTGCAGCGGCTGGCTTATGCCGTCGAGGCCGAGATCATCGGCTTCGACGGCATTCCGCCGTTGCACGAGTCACTCGACGAGCTGAAAGCGTGCGGCGAGACGTTCCTCGGGCTGTACGACGAGGAAGGACTCGCCGGCGCGGTCTCGTACCAGCTCGACGGGTCCACTGTGGACATCTGTCGGCTGGTCGTGCACCCGCGGGCACATCGGCGTGGCATCGCGACGAAGTTGCTCGACGCGCTGCCGGACGGGCCGCAGACCGTGAGCACCGGTACCAGGAACGAACCCGCGCTCCGGCTGTACCGCAAGCGCGGTTTCGTCGAGGTCGACACGCGCGAGGTGGCCCCCGGCGTCTCACTCACCGACCTCGCCAGGACGAGCTGATGATCAGTGCGGCGTTCGGCGGTGCTGCTTCGCCGCGCGGACCACATCTCGCAGGCTTCTGCGATGGGCACGGCGCACCTTCCACCGGTCCCACGGCCACAAGTCGGCTGTGAGCCGCGTCCGGTCGTCGAGGATCGCCAGGGTGCGCCGGTACTCGTCGAACACGTCACCGCACTTCAGCCTGCCCGCCCTCACCTCCGCGGCCTGGATGCGAATGACCTTCACCAGGGCGATCTGAACCGCCATGGCGCAGTAGTTCGTGTGCCGGGTGGGGTTCATCCGGCGATTCTGCGCCTGCCCGGACCGGTCTGCCATAGCGCGAAAGAGGGGCCGCGCCGAACGGCACGACCCCTCTTCACCACGCGAAACTGCTCAGACGACCGCGCGCTCCTCGGCGAAGTGGCACGCCGCGGGGTGGCCCCCGTTGCGCGGCACCAGCTCCGGCACCTCGGTCGCGCAGATGTCCTGCGCCTTCCAGCACCGCGTGCGGAACCGGCAGCCCGACGGCGGGTCGATCGGCGAAGGCACGTCACCCGTCAGGCGGATGACGTCACGCCGGCCGCGCTGGGTCGGGTCCGGCACCGGCACCGCGGACAGCAGGGCCTGCGTGTACGGGTGCATCGGGCGTTCGTAGATCTCGTCCTCGGTGCCGATCTCCACGATCTTGCCGAGGTACATGACCGCCACGCGGTTGGACAGGTGGCGCACCACCGACAGGTCGTGGGCGATGAACAGGTAGGACAGGCCGAACTCCGTCTGGAGGTCGCCCAGCAGGTTCATCACCTGGGCCTGGATCGACACGTCCAGCGCGGACACCGGCTCGTCGCACACGATCACCTTGGGACGCAACGCCAGGGCACGCGCGATGCCGATGCGCTGGCGCTGGCCGCCGGAGAACTGGTGCGGGTACCGGTTGATGTGCTCCGGGTTCAGACCCACGATCTCCAGGAGCTCCTGGACCTTGCGCTGCCGGTCGCCCTTCGGCGCCACCTCGGTGTGGATCTCGTAGGGCTCGCCGACGATGTCGCCGACGGTCATCCGAGGGTTCAGCGAGGTGTACGGGTCCTGCAGCACGATCTGGATGTTGCGGCGCAGCCTGCGCAGCTCCGCGCCCTTCATGCCGAAGATGTCACGGCCCTCGAACTTGGCCGAGCCCGCCGTCGGCTGCTCCAGGCGCATCAGCACCTGGGCCAGCGTGGACTTGCCGCAGCCGGACTCGCCCACGACGCCGAGGGTCTCGCCCTTGTTCAGCGAGAACGAGACGCCGTCGACGGCCTTGACGTGGCCCACGGTGCGCTTGAACAGCACGCCGACGCGGACCGGGAAGTGCTTGACGAGGCCTTCGACCTCGAGGATCGGCTCAGCCACGAGCGACCACCTCCTCCGCGATGTGGCACCGGCTGGTGCGGCCCATGCCGAGGTTGTGCACTGCAGGTACCTCGGTGACGCACCGGTCGAACGCGCGCGGGCAGCGCGGGTTGAACGGGCAGCCGGGTGGGATGTTGGTCAGCGACGGCGGCAGACCCTTGATCGTCTTGAGCTCCTGGCCCTTCAGGTCGAGCCTGGGCAGGGACTCCAGCAGCGACTCGGTGTACGGGTGTCCCGGCGCGCGGAACAGCTCGTACACGTCGGCGTGCTCGACGATGCGGCCCGCGTACATGACCGAGATCCGGTCCGCGACGTCGGCGACCACGCCGAGGTCGTGGGTGATCAGGATCATGCCCATCTCGCGTTCCTTCTGGATCTCCGCCAGCAGGTCCATGATCTGGGCCTGCACGGTGACGTCCAGCGCGGTCGTGGGCTCGTCCGCGATCAGCAGCTCGGGGTCCAGAGCCAGCGACATCGCGATCATCGCGCGCTGCCGCATACCGCCGGAGAACTGGTGCGGGTAGTCGGAGATCCGTCCCTTGGCGTTCGGGATCTTCACCTGGTCCAGGAGCTCGATGGCCCGCTTGCGAGCGTCCGCTTTGGACATCCCGCGGCGGACCTTCAGCTGCTCCTCGATCTGGAACCCGACGGTGAACACGGGGTTCAGCGCCGAGAGAGCGTCCTGGAAGATCATGGCGATGCCCTCGCCACGGATCTGGCGCCGCTCGTCCGCGGACTGCTTCAGCAGGTCCTCACCGCGGAACTTGATGGTGCCCTTGGTGATGAACGCCGGCGGCATGTCCAGGATGCCCATGATCGTCTGCGCGGTCACGGACTTTCCGGAGCCGGATTCACCCAGCACCGCAAGGGTTTCGCCCGCCGAGACGTGGTACGAAACGCCGTTGAGCACCTTCGCGACACCGTCGCGGGTGCGGAATTCCACGTGGAGATCCTCGACCTCCAGCAATGGCTGAGTCACAGGATTCCCCTATCGGGACTTGGGGTCGAGGGCGTCGCGCACGGCGTCGCCGAGCATGACGAAGGCCAGCACGGTGACGGTCACGAAGCCCGCGGGGAACAGCAGCATGTGCGGTGCCGACTGGAAGTAGTCGCGCGACTCCGAGATCATCACGCCCCACGACACGACCGGCGGACGCAGGCCGATGCCGAGGAACGCCAGCGTCGCCTCGGCACCGATGAAGGCACCCAGGGCGATCGTCGCGTACACCAGCACGGGCGCCACGGTGTTCGGCAGCAGGTGCCGGAACACGATCCGCAGCGGCGAGGCGCCGAGACCGCGGGCGGCCTTGACGTAGTCCTGCTGCTTGGCCACGAGTGTCGCGGAACGCATGATGCGCATCGCGACCGGCCACGACAGCACCGCGATCGAGAGCACCACCTGCGTGACGATCCGGACGACGCCGGGGTTCTCCGACGGCGCGTTCAGCGTGGTCAGGATGACGATCGCGCCGAGCACGAACGGGATGCCGGCGAAGATGTCGGCGAACCGGGACAGCAGGCTGTCGAGCCACGTCTTCGCGTACCCGGCGATGATGCCGACGGTCGACCCGATCAGCACGGTCAGCAGCGTCGCGAAGATGCCGACGAGCAGCGACGCGCGGGCGCCGTGCATCGCGCGGGCGTAGACGTCGTAGCCCTGCAGGTCGTAGCCGAACCACGCGTCGCCCGAAGGCGGCTGCAGCGACTTGTCGAGGTCTGCGTGGCGCGGGTCGACGGAGGTGAACAGCGTCGGCCAGATCGCCATCAGCACGATGACCGCGATGATCACCAGCGAGATGATGAACGTGGGCTTCGTGCGCAGCTCGCCCCACGCGTCGTTCCAGAGCGAGCGCGGCTTCTTCTGCTTCTGCGACGAGTCGTCGACGTGGCTGAGCTGGTCGACACCGGCCGCCGCGGCCGCCTCGAGTCCGGAACCGCCGGACACGGATCCTGGGTCACTCATAGCGAATCCTCGGGTCGAGAACGGCGTACAGGAGGTCCACGAGCAGGCTCGCCAGCAGGTAGACCAGCACCAGCAGGGTCACGATGCCCGTGACCATGATGCCTTCCTTCTCCTGGATGCCGCGGAAGATCAGGCCGCCGATGCCGTTGATGTTGAAGACGCCCTCGGTGACGATCGCGCCGCCCATGAGGCTGCCGAGGTCGGTGCCGAGGAACGTGATCACCGGGATCAGCGAGTTGCGCAGCAGGTGGATGCCGACGACGCGGGTCTGCGGCTGGCCCTTCGCGATCGCCGTGCGCACGTAGTCCGCGCGCCGGTTCTCGACGATGCTCGTACGGGTCAGCCGGGCGACGTAGGCCATCGAGAGACTGCCGAGCACGAAGCCGGGCAGGACCAGTTCGCCGAGCGTCGGATCGGAGCTGACCGAGGTGTCCATGATGTCGAAGCCCTGCGGGCCGAGGTAGAGCCGCAGCACGAAACCGGTGACGAAGACCGGCAGCGAGATCAGGAACAGCGTCGAGACCAGGACCAGGTTGTCCAGGAAGCCCTGCTTGCGCAGGCCGGTGAGGATGCCGGCGGTGATGCCGATGATCGCCTCGATGACGAGGGCGATGATGCCCATCTTGAGGGTGATCGGCCACGACGTGGCGATCTGCTCACCGACGGACACGCCGTTGAAGGTGGTGCCGAAGTCGCCGGTGATGAGGTTGCCGAGGTACTTGAAGTACTGGAGGAGCAACGGGTCGTTGAGGTTGAGCTTCTGGCTCATCTCAGCGATGTAGGCCGGATCGCACGGCCGCTGGCCGCACTTGCCCGCGAAGGGGTCCTGCGGGATCGCCCAGACCAGGGCGTAGATCAGAAAAGTGGTCCCCAGGAAGACCGGTATCAGCTGCAGCAGACGGCGCAGCACATAGCGACCCATGAGGTCGGCTCCTTGCGTGGTGGGGGGCGCCCTGAGCCTGAACACCGCTCCGGCCCCGCGCCCGTAACGTTCGACGGACGCGGGGCCGGGCGGTTCACTCAGAACTCAGGTTGTTCGGCAATCAGGCCTTGACGCGGAACGACTCCAGGACGCCCTGGCGCTTGAACGACATCTTGGCGGCGGTCAGGTTCTTCGAGCGACCACCGATGCCCTTCTCGTTCCAGGTCGGCATGGAGGGCAGGTCCTTGGCGATGATGTCCTCCGCCTGCTGGTACAGCTTGATCGCGTCGTCCTCGTTGGCCGTCTCGTCGGCCTTCTTCAGCAGCGCGTCGACCTCGGGCTTCGAGTAGTTCGAGTCGTTGGACGAACCACCCGTGCGGTACAGCGGGTTGAGGAAGTTCTCGATCGACGGGTAGTCGGCCGACCAGTCCGAACGGCTCATGCCGGTCAGCTGCTTGCCGTCGACGATCTGACGGAACGCACCGAAGTTGGTGGCACCGACGAACTCGCACTCAACACCCAGCGCCTGCTTGATGCTGTTGCACGCCGCCTCGAGAGGCTCCTTGCGGCCACCGTCCTGGTTGGACTGGATGGTCAGCTTGCCGGTGAAGCCCGACTCCTTGAAGAGCTCCTTGGCCTTCTCCGGGTTGTACTTGCAGTACTCGCCGCAGGTGTCCGCGCGGTAGCCCTTGATGCCGGGCGACACGAAGCTGGTGGACGGCACGTACGAGCCGGCCAGCACGGTCTTCGTGATCTGCTCCCGGTTGATGGCCATCGAGACGGCCTGGCGCAGCTTGACGTTCTGGAACGCCGGGATGTACTGCGGGAACGCGATCGCGCTCTGGCCCAGCAGGTTCGCGGTCACGACCGCGTCACCGAGGTCCGCCTTGTACTTCTCGCCGACCTTGGCCGACGGCGGCAGGGCCTCCATGAAGTCCAGCTTGCCCGCGACCAGGTCCTGGTACGCGGTCTCCTGGGAGGAGTAGATCTTGTAGTCCAAGGTCTTGAAGTGGACCTTGTCCTCGCCCTTGTAGTCGTCGAAGCGCTCCATCTTGATCAGCGCGTTCGGCGTGCGGGAGACGAACTTGAGCGGGCCGTTGCCGATCGGCTTGGCCTCGGCGGCCTTCGGGTCCGCGAAGAACGAGTCCGCCATCGGCGAGAACGGCGTGTAGCCGATCATCGTGGTGAAGACCGAGGTCGGACCGTTCAGGGTGACCTTGAACTCGTAGTCGCCGACGATCTCGAGGCCGGACATCTTGTCCTTGGCCGGCTTGGCGTTCTCGTCGTCCGGGTGGACGTCCGAGAAGCCCGCGATCGGGGAGAAGAACGACGCCGCCTGCTGCGCGTTCGGCGCGTACGCGGCCCAGTTCCAGGCGTCGACGAAGTTCTTCGCCTTGACCTCGGTGCCGTCGTGGAACTTCCAGCCCTGCTTGAGCTTGATGTCGTAGACCTTCGCGTCACTGGACGTGATCGAGTCCGCCATCAAGTTGTAGGGCGCGCCGTCTTCCGCCTTGTAGCCGACCAGACGCGAGAACAGCGAGTCGGTGACCTTGCCACCGCCGGCCTCGGTCGTGTTGGCCGGGAAGAGCGTGCTCTTGGGCTCGGTGCCGTAGATGGACACCGTGCCGTCCGGGTTCTCCTTGCCACCGGTCGTGGACGAACCACCACCGCCGCCGCACGCAGTGAGCGTCATGGCGAGCGCAGCTGGCAAAGCCACCCACGCAACCCGTGATCGCGACATCAGTCTCTCCCGCCTTTCCCCGGCGCCGCCGCAGTTATTGCGTGCGCACGCCTCCCCGGGAGGTCTCGTCCACCTCCCAAAACGTGAGAGGACGTTAACCGGGGTGTCCAGGAGTACGCGCATCGAAAGCGGTCACAAAGTAGTCACGATCACCTCAAGCCGACCTTAATTCTCGGCTAGACCAGCGAAAACGCGATGCCGTCGAGGATGTCGTGCTCACTGCACACGAGCGTGCGAATACCCGCGCGATTCTCCAGCTCCCTGGCAATCGCGCGCAGAACGATGGCTCCACCGCAGATCACGTCCACCCGACCGGGATGCATGGGCCCGAGCGCGGCACGCTCATCATGAGTCATCGACAGGATACGGTCGGTGATTTCTTCTACATTGTCAAGTGTGATTCGGCTGAGGTGAATAACGTCGCTGTTGTACACCTCCAGCCCTTGGACCAGGGCTGACAACGTCGTGACGGTGCCCGCGACGCCGATCCACGTCTTGGTCTTCTCGACCGGGACGATCTCGAACGCCTCTTTGATCTGCGCGCGCGCAAACGCTTCCGCTTCGGCGATCTCGTCCTTCTCGGGCGGATCGGAGTGGATGAACCTCTCGGTCAACCGCACGCATCCGATGTCCATCGACCGCGCGGCCTCGACCTCCGTCCCGCCGCCGAGGACGAACTCGGTCGAACCTCCACCCAAATCGGTGACGAGGAAGGGTCCCTCGTCCGGGTCAAGATCGGCCACCGCGCCGAGGTAGGACAGCCTTGCCTCCTCGTCCCCGGTGATCACCTCCGCGGGCACCCCGAGAACCTCCTCGGTCATGCCGAAGAACTCGTCCCGGTTGCTCGCGTCGCGCGTCGCACTCGTGGCGACCATGCGCGCCACCTCCACGCCCTTGCGCCGCATCGTGCGCACGTAGTCGGTCAGTGCTTCCCTCGTCCGCTGGATCGCATCGGGATGCAACCGTCCGGTGGCGTCGACTCCCTGCCCGAGCCGGACGATCTTCATCTCGCGGTGCACGTCCCGCAGCCACGCGGTGCCGTCGTCGCGCTTGGTCACGTCGGCGATCAGGAGCCTGATCGAGTTGGTCCCGCAGTCGATGGCCGCGACCCGCGACATGATCACCCCTACTTCAGTCTCTGATACTCCTGCGCAAGCATGGCGTAGACGTACAGGTCGCCCCACTCGCCCTTGAAGATCTCGTTGTGCCTGAAGTGCGCCTCCCGGCGCATCCCGAGCCGCTCCATCAGCCGCCAGCTCGGCTCGTCGCGCGGGTCGCACTGGGCGATGATCCGGTGCAGGTTCAGGTGGCCGAACCCGAACTCGAGCAGCGCTTCAGCCGCCTCGGTGGCCAGCCCCTTGCCCTGGAACTCGGGGTTGAAGCCGTAGCCGATCTCGCCCTGGCGGTTGACCTTGCTGAGCCACTTGAGGACCACGTCGCCGACGACCCTGCCCTGTTCCGGCCAGTAGACGGCCAGCCAGAGCTTCTGTCCCTCGTCGGACAGCTCGGTGCAGGCCATCCGCTCGGCGATCAGTTCTCTCGTCTGCTCGCGGTCCTGGGCCTCGCTGTAGAGGTAGCGGTGCACCTCGGGCTGCGAGCGGTAGGCGTGCAGGTCGTCGAGGTCGTGCGGTTCGAACGGGCGCAGGACGAGGCGCGCGGTCTTGATCGGGAAGTCAGGCACGCGCGTACTCCTCTTCCAGGAGCGCGTAGATGAAGGCGTCGCGCCACTCGCCCTTGCAGATCTCGTACTCCCTCAGGTGGGCTTCCCTGCGCATCCCGAGGCGTTCCATGAGGCGCCACGACGGCTCGTTGCGCGGGTCGCACGTGGCGATGATCCGGTGCAGGTTCATGTCGTTGAACCCGATCTTGAGCATCTCAGCGGCGGCTTCGCGGGCCAGGCCCTTGCCGTGGAACTCGGGGTTGAAGACGTAGCCGATCTCGCCCTGGCGGTGCTCTTCGCTCAGCCAGCTGAGGACGACGTCGCCGATGACCCGGCCGGCCTCCGGCCAGTAGGCCGCCAGCACGAGCCACTGGTCCTCTTCGGTCAGCTCGGTCTGGGTCATCTTCTTGGCGAACGCTTCCTCGGCGACTGCCCGGTCTTCGAGGTGGTCGGCGAAGAGGTAGCGGTAGACGTCGCGGCGGGAGCGGTAGGCGTAGAAGTCGTCGAAGTCCGCGGGTTCGTACGGGCGGAGGACGAGGCGGTCGGTCCTCAAGGGATAGACAGGGCGCACGCACACCACCTTGCCAAGGATCGCCGCCCCCGCCTCGCGATTTATGGGGGCGCACAGCCCGCGTCGAGAGGCATCGAACCCAGGAGCAGGCTCTCCTTCGCCGAACCAGCGGAACGCGCAGTACTAGCTGGGCGTGCTCGTGATCAGGCTGTTCGTCGTCGGCTGCGCCGAGCTGCTGTTCGCGCCCGTCGTGGACTTCTCGGTCGCCGACGTGGACGACTGCGAGGTGCCGGACGACTGCTGCGGCGGGTTCGAGGACTGCTGCGGCGGGTCGGACGGCTTCGACGGGTCCGACGACGGCGGCGTCGAGGAGGACGACGAAGAAGACGGAGGCGTCGACGAAGAGGAGGAGGGCGGGCACGACGACGACGTGGACGACGGGGTCGAGGAGGAGGTCGGCGTCGAGGAGGAAGGGGTCGGGCAGTCCGGGGTCGACGGGGGCGTCGAGGACGAGGAGGACGACGGCGGGTTCGAGGTGCCCGGGGTGCCGCCTGGGTCGGTGCCGCCCGGGTTGTTGTTGCCCGGCGTCGGGTTTTGGACGTTGTTGCCGTTGTTCGGCAGGGACGGCAGGGCGTTGACGTTCTCGCTGTACTCCTTGGCCCACTTGAGGACCGTTTCGACGTACGTCGTGGAGTTGTTGTAGCGGAAGACGGCCTTGGCTCGGGCGTCCTGCTTCGTCATGTCGCCGCCGCCCGCGCAGAGGTAGCGGCCGGCGCCCAGGGCGGCGTCGTAGACGTTGTTCGGGTTGACGTTGCCGTCTTCGTTGCCGTCGCCGCCGTAGCTCGCCCAGGTGCCCGGGATGAACTGCATCGGGCCCACCGCGCGGTCCCAGGCGCTGTCGCCGTCCAGGCGGCCGCCGTCGGTGTCGCGGATGGCGGCCACGCCGGGGGCGCCGTTCAGGATCGGGCCGAGGATCTTCGGGGTGGCGTCGCCGACGGCGTTCACGCGACCGTTGTTGGCGTGGTTGGACTCGACCTTGCCGATGCCGGCGAGCAGGGCCCAGTCGAGGTTGCAGCCGGGGACCAGCTCGGCCATCTTGTCCTCGGCGCGGAGGTAGGCCTCGAAGACGACGCCCGGGATGTCGTAGCTGCCGGGGAAGTCGTCGATCGCGTCGCCGGGGTCGTTGTCGAGGTTGTCGTCGAGCTTGCCGTCCTCGAGGTCGGCCAGCAGGGCCGCGCTCAGCTCGTCGGAGAGCGGCAGGCGGCCGGACGCGCCGAGTTCGGACGGGTCGCGGTGCAGGGCGTTCCAGACGTCGGCCGGGCCGAGGCTGACAGCGATGTCGTTGTGCTTGGACAGGTTGACCCAGTCGACCAGCTTGGTGCCGACGATCATGGTGGGCGCGAGCATCGCAGCCAGCGCAGCCACGGCGAAGCCCTTTTGCCTAGGACTCAGCGCCGACGGACCACGCAGCTTGGCCATTGCCACGAATACTCACCTCTCGTGCGTCATCGCGGCTCGCCGTCCTGCAGTTACGGCGAACGCCCCCACAAGTTCCACCCTGCCCCACTGCTGAAGCCTAGGTGTACCCAAGACGGAGTGAAGCGTGTGTTCGGTTCCGTTGACTGTTAACTCACCGAACAGTCACCCGCCGGCCACAGGCCCTGCTCGGTCAAGAGTGCCAGGGCCTCGTCCCCCATGGGATTGACCCCAGGGCCCTTCGCGAGGGCATGAGCGACGTGCACGTGAAGGCACTTAACTCTGCTCGGCATGCCGCCCGCGGTGACTTGCGTGCCCAACGACTCGATGGCGTCCCTCTCCGCGAGGTACGACTCGTGCGCGCGCAGGTACGCCGCGGCGAGCTCCTCGTCGGACGCCAGCCGATCCTGCTGCTCCTTCATCAGCCCGCCGCCCTCCAGCGTGCTGACCAGCGAGTTCAGCTTCGGGCAGGTCAGGTAGTACAGCGTCGGGAACGGCGTCCCGTCGGGCAGCCGCGGGTCCGTCTGCACGACGTTCGGGTGCCCGCTGGGGCACCGCGAGGCGATCGCACGCGTTCCGCGCGGCATGCGGCCGAGCTGCTGAGCGACCGTTTCCAGGTCAGCAGCACTTACTTGTGCGTCACCGATTCCCACAGTTCCTCGTACCAAGACCTTTGTGCCGCGGGCTTGCCCGACGGCCTCTCCGATTCAGTGTTCCGCTTCTCGTCACCCGGCAGCTGGACGATGTACGGCGTCTCGCCCGGCCGCACCCAGTGCAGCCGCTTGCGCGCCTCGATCTCCACGTACGCCGGGTCGTTCAACTGCGCCTTCCGCTGTTCCAGGGCGGCGACCTGCTCACGCAGCTTCTGCTGTTCGGCACCCACGTCGCGCAGCTCGTCGCGTTGCGAGAGGTAGGTCCGCAGCGGGACCGCGATGCTCAACGCCAGTGCGCACAGCACCATCGCGAACATCGCGGCCCGCCGCGTCCCGGTCATGCCGAACGCGCCACCCGTGCCGTCACTGCGCCGCGAAGGCGCCTTGGGACGGGGTGGCTTTCGAGCGCGCGCGGGCCGCGCCTCCCGCTCTTCGCGGGGGCGGCGGGGACGACGCGCGCGCTCGGCCATACCTCAGCTTCTCAGCTCTCCGGCGTGTAGCGCGGGAACGCGAGCTCACCGGCGTAACGCGCCGCGTCACCCAGCGACTCCTCGATGCGCAGCAGCTGGTTGTACTTCGCGGTGCGCTCACCACGCGCCGGAGCACCGGTCTTGATCTGGCCGGCGCCGGTCGCGACAGCGAGGTCGGCGATGGTCGTGTCCTCGGTCTCGCCCGAGCGGTGCGACATCATCGACTTGTAGCCGTACGACGTGGCCAGCGAGACGGCGTCGAGCGTCTCGGACAGCGTGCCGATCTGGTTGACCTTCACCAGCAGCGCGTTGGCGGCGCGGCGGGAGATGCCCTCCTCCAGGCGCTCCGGGTTGGTGACGAACAGGTCGTCGCCGACGATCTGGACCTTCTCGCCCAGCTCGGCGGTCATCTGCACCCAGCCGTCCCAGTCGTCCTCGGACAGCGGGTCCTCGATCGACACCATCGGGTAATCGCGGACCAGCTCGGAGTAGTAGCCGATCATCTGCTCGGCGGACCGCTTGTTCTTCTCGAACGTGTACGCGCCGTCGGAGAAGAACTCCGTGGCGGCCACGTCGAGCGCGAGCGCGATGTCGCGGCCCGCCCGGTAACCGGCCTTCTCGATGGCCTCGAGGATCAGGTCGAGCGCGTCGCGGTTGCTGCCCAGCGACGGCGCGAAGCCACCCTCGTCACCCAGACCCGTGGCGAGACCCTTGCTCTTCAGCACGGACTTGAGCGCGTGGTAGACCTCGGTGCCCCAGCGCAGGCCCTCGCGGAACGTCTCCGCGCCGATCGGCGCGATCATGAACTCCTGGATGTCCACCTCGGTGTCGGCGTGCGAGCCGCCATTGAGGATGTTCAGCATCGGCACGGGCAGCACGTGCGCGTTCGGTCCGCCGATGTAGCGGAACAGCTCCAGGCCGGACGACGTGGCCGCGGCCTTCGCGACGGCCAGCGACACACCGAGGATCGCGTTGGCGCCGAGACGACCCTTGTCCGGCGTGCCGTCCAGGTCGACGAGCTTCTGGTCGACGACGCGCTGCTCGACGGCCTCGATGCCGACCAGCTCGGGCCCGATCTCGTCGAGCACCGCGGTGACCGCGCGCTCGACGCCCTTGCCCAGGTACCGCTTGGCGTCGCCGTCCCGCAGCTCCACCGCCTCGTGCTCACCGGTCGACGCGCCCGACGGAACGGCCGCGCGCTCCAGCGTGCCGTCGTCCAGCGCCACCTCGACCTCGACGGTGGGGTTGCCGCGCGAGTCCAGGATCTCGCGTGCTCCGACCTGCTCGATGACAGCCACTTGCGCTCCCTGTTTCTCCTGCGTCTCGTCTCGCGACGAGCCTACTTGGGCCCACTGACAGGCAGGTGCTTGACGCCGTTTTGGAAGTTCGACCGCAGCCTGTCGACGGGACCATCCAACTGAATCGTGCCAGAAAGGTCCAGGACCGCTGCGAAAATCGCGCGCATCTGGGTCCTGGCCAGCTGCGCCCCGAGACAGAAGTGCGGACCGTGCCCGAAGCTCAGATGATCGGCCTCGCGGCGCCCGACGTCGAACTTGCTCGGTTCTGTGAAAGCTCTCTCATCGCGGTTGGCGGACGAGAACCAGACCACGACCTTCTCCCCCGCCCTGATCTTCACGCCGCTCAGCTCGGTGTCCTGGACAGCCGTGCGGCGGAAGTGCATCACGGGCGTCCACCACCTCAGCATCTCCTCGACGGCGGTCGGAAGCAGCGAACGGTCGGCGCGCAACCGCTCGTACTGGTCGGGGTGGTCGAGCAGGGCGATCATGCCGCCGGGAATCCCGTTGCGGAGGGTTTCATTGCCCGCCACGGAGAACAGCCAGAAGAGGTTCTCGAACTCCTCAAGAGAGATGTCCTCCTGCATGAGGTTGCTCAGCACATCATCAGAAGGATGCGCACGCTTGTACGAGCCCAACGCGTGCGCATACGCGTAGAGGTCGGGCATGCCACCCCGTGCGCGCGGATCACGACCGTCTTCAGGACGAAGCTCCAACGCCTGGAGAGCCATATCGGTCATGCCCGCGGTCGAACTGGACGACAGCGCGTACTCCGAGTCCTGGAAGCCGATCACGCGGTTGCTCCAGTCGTAGAGCAACGCGCGGTCCTGCCGGGGCACCCCGAAGACGTCGGCCAGCGTCAACAGCGGCAGATCGGCGACGTCGGCGGCGAAATCACCCGAGAGGTTGGCGATGATCTCGCGGGCGTTGGACCGGATCCCGTCTTCCAGACGAGCCACCGCACGCGGCGTGAAAGCCCTGGTCAGCATGCGCCGAAGCCGCGTGTGCGAAGGTGGGTCCTGGTTGAGCATCATGCGCTGGACGTAGGCCAGGTCCGAGGGCTGCGGGTCGCGGATCTGCGTGGCACCGCGATGAGACGAGAACACCCCGGGCGTCTTCAGAACGGTCCGGACGTCCTCATGGCGGAAGACTGCCCAGAAGTCGTCGATGCGCACGACGTTCTTTTCGCGCAGCCGGGTGAGTGCGTCGTGCGGGACACCCGAGGTATACGTGTCCGGGTCGACGATCAGCTCGGCATCGACACCATGTCCTTCTGGCCGCATAGAACAGGATTCTGACGTGCTCCATGTCGAACGTGGCGGAAACGGACCACTGCTGGTGCTGCTGCACGGTCTGGGCGCGACCGGTGAGGTGTGGAAGGACGTCGTCAGCGAGTGGCACGGCAGCTGGCTCGTGCCGGACCTCCCGGGCCACGGACGCTCCGCACCCATCGAGCGCTACTCGTTCGGCTCGTTCGCGGCAGCCGTCGCGAACGTCATCCCGCGCGAGCCCATCACGGTCATCGGCCACTCGCTGGGCGGCGTCGTCGGGCTGGCGCTGGCGAGCGGCTGGTTCGGCGTCGACGTGACCACGTGCATCGGCGTCGGGATCAAGGTGCAGTGGACCGACGAGGAGCTGGAGAAAGCCGCAGCGCTCGCCGCCAAGCCGGGCAAAGTCTTCGCCACGAAAGAAGAAGCCGTCGAACGCGCGTCGAAGATGGCGGGCGTACCACTGCTGCACGGAGTGTCCGAAGTGGATGGAGGATGGACGCCGTCGCTGGACATGAAGGCGTTCGGGGTGGGCAGGCCGGACATGCCGGGGCTGATCATGGCCGCGGAGGCCGAGGTCGTGCTGGCGGCGGGTGAGAACGACCCGATGAGCCCTCAGGAGCACCTGAAGGAGCTGGTGCCCGAGCCGGTCGAGTTCCCCGGCACGGGCCACAACGTGCACGTCGAGTCGTCCTCGTCGATCACCGCGCTGCTGGCTCAGGTGGCGAGGAAGCCGCCGTCGACCGAGAGCACCACTCCGTTGACGTAGCTGGACTTCTCGGACGCGAGGAACAGCACGGCCTCCGCGATCTCCTCGGGCTCACCGGTGCGGGCGAGCGGGATGGCCTCGCCGAACGCCTCGAACACCTCACCGGCCTGCGTGACGGCGGCGTCGGTGCGGATCGGGCCGGGCGCGACGGAGTTGACCCGGACGTTGTGGGCACCGAACTCGATCGCCCATGAGCGGGTCAGCGCGTCCATGGCGGCCTTGGAGGCGCTGTAGACGCTGGTGACCGCGTTGCCGACGTCGGCGCCGATCGACGAGATGTTGACGATCGAGCCGCTCTTCTTCGCGACCATGTGCGGCACCAGCGCGGCGGTGAGGAAGTAGGTGCCCTTCACGTTGACGTCGAAGACCTGCTGGTAGACCTCCGGCGACTGCTCGGTGGTCGGCGAGAACGGGAAGATGCCCGCGTTGTTGACGAGCACGTCGACCTCGCCGACCTCCTGCGCGAGCTTGCGAACGTCGTCGAGGCTGCCGACGTCCGAGACGATGAAGTGCCCGGTGCCGCCGGCCTGCTCGATCAGCTCGACGGTCTCCTTGCCCAGCTCCGCCCTGCGTCCGGTGAGGTAGACGGTGGCGCCCGCCTCCGCGAGCTTGACCGCGATCGCGCGGCCGATGCCCGACGTCGCGCCGGTGACGAGTGCCTTCTTGCCTGCGAGTTCCTTGGTTGACATGTCTCCGAACGTGGTCGCGCCAGATCGTCAGGCCATAAATTCCGGATGAATCAGCCGGTCAGAGCGGGTGTGCGCAGCCCGAAGTACATCTGCACGAACCGCGGCAGCCGGTAGCAGCCGAGATCCAGCGGCTCGATCAGGTGCACGTCGGCGAGTGCCTCCAGCAGCACCTCGATCTCGCCGGGCTCGCTGCCGGACATCTCGGCCGCCTCGCAGACGTTGATCACCTCGGCATCCTTGCGCGCGAAGCAGGTCATGAGGTGACGTTCGCCCTCGGTCAGCGCCCGGTCGGCACTGACCAGCGGCGCCAGCACCGAACGGCAGTCGGACGGGATCGCCGCGCCGAGCCGGGTCTCGCGTTCCATCTGGGCGAGCAGCATCGCGATGGTCCAGTGCGGCCGGGCGGTGAGCTTGCCGCTGAGCACGCGGATCGGGTTCGGGAGGCACGAGACGCGGTCGAGCACCTGCTCCGCCTCCTGCGGCTCGGCGTTGACGCGGGCGGGGTCGAGAACCTTCCGGAACAGCTCGTGCGCCTCGGTTCGCGTGAGTCCCGCCGTCTTCACCCAGGTCACGCCGGGCAGCTCGTTCAGCCGGCGCACGCTCGTGAGGATCATGGCCGAGCCCGGCGTGTGCAGGTCCTTGACCTGGCACGGCTCCTGCACGTCGTCGACCACGATCAGGAACCGCCTGCCGCGTGCCTTTTCCCGCCACAGCGCGGCTTTGTCACCGACGGGGTTCTCGACGCCGACCGCGCGCAGCAGCTCGTTCGCGACGTCCTTGCCGCGCACGAAGATCTGGCCGTCCGGGTACCGGTTCCTGACGAGGTGCGCGACGTGCGTGGCGAGCGCGGTCTTGCCACTGCCCCGCATACCGGTGATGCCGAGGGTGCCCGGCAACGTCTGGAGCGCCTTGGCGATCTGCTCGGCGCGGCCGGTGAAGTCGGGCAGATCGGGCGGCAGCTGCTCGGGCCTGCGCGGCAGAGTCAGCTCGCCCTTGAGGATCTGCGCGTGGACCTTGCGCAGCTCGGGTCCCGGTTCGAGGCCGAGTTCTTCGTTCAGGAGTGTGCGCGCCTCGTGGTACTCGTCGAGCGCCTCCGCCTGCCTGCCCTCGCGGTAGAGGGCGTGCATCAGCAGTGCGCGCGGGCGTTCCCTGAGCGGGAAGGTGGCGACGTGCTTCTGCAGCTCGAGGATGTCGAGCTCGCGTTCGAGCCAGTCCTCGCGGGCCTTCAACCGGTGCTGGGACAGCCGCGTCCGCTGGGCCTCGAAGTACGCGCTTTCGAGGCCTTCGAGGGGCTCGCCGCGGCAGTCGTCGATGAGCTCCGCCCGGACCGTGTAGCCGCCGTTGCGGGACTTCAGATCCAGCTCTGGCAGGGATTTGCGGATCTTGTACATGTACGTCCTGAGCGCCATGACCGCGCTCGGCGTCGGGTCGTCCCAGACCATGCCGATCAGCTGGTCGTTGCTCAGCCGGATGCCGTTGTTCAGCAGCAACGCCGCCAGCACCGCCCGCTGCTGACGCGGCCCCAGTTCGATCTCCTCGTCATCTCGCCAGGCTCGTACCGGACCCATCAGTGAGAAGCGCAGGCTCATGCAACAGCACAACAACCGAACGCATTCCCCGCTTCCCGCGAAGATGAGTACTATGAACGTAGGCTCAGAGCCTACGGAGGTCGTATTGAAGGACCACGTCACCATCCCGACCAAGCTCGCCAGAAGGGCGAACAAGGTGCTGCGCCCCAGGGACGCGGCCGACGTCTACGCCCATCCTCGGGCAGAGTTCGCCCGCCTCCTCGAACAAGCGGTGTTGCGCCAGATCAGCACCGGCTACTACGCACTCGCGCCGATGGAACGGTTGGGAGATCCGCGTTGGCGCCCAGATCTCGCGGCAGTAGCGCTCGGAGTGGCTCAAGCCGACTACGGCAAAGAGGCGGTGGCACTGATGGGCATCACCGCCGCACGTCGTCATGGCGCTCTGCCACGTGCCATCAGCACAGCAGTCGTGGCTGTGCCCAAGCAACGCCCGCCGCTGCAGACCGCGTTCGGGGAAGTGGTCTTCGTCAAACGCGATGTGCAGCACCTCGATCTCCAGCGTGTGGAAACAGAACTCACGACCGGCTGGATGACCACTCCGGAGCAGACGGCGCTCGACATCGCCGCACGGCCCCAGCTCGGTGGTCTCGAAGACGCCGACATCTGGCCGATCGTGCGAGCACTCGCCCGCACGATCGACTGGACCCTTGCCGAGGACCTCGCGCGTGATCAGCACAAGCCAGGCGCGCTGGCCAGGATGAAAGAGGCAGCAGGTGCTTGAACACGACGAACTCGTCGCGGTTGCCGACATGTTCGGGGTCGCCGAGGACCAGGTCCGGCGGGACCACCTGATCAGCCACGTGCTGGCAGCCTTGCCCGAGATAGCGCCCGAGGTCCTCTTCGTCGGAGGAACCGCCTTGGCCAGGACTCATCTCGCAGATCCAGCGGCAGGCAGCAGGTTGTCGGAGGACATCGACCTGTGGGTACCTGAACGCGACTCGGTCGCCACCACCCTCGACGAGCTGCTGCCGCGACGGCTGCGCAGGGAATTTCCTGGAACGAGTTCGGATCCTCCGCTGAGGTCGGCGAAGTCGGCAGTCGAACCCGGCTTGCTCGTCACCCCCGCGGATCTCCGGGTCCGCGTTCAACTGATCGACCACGAGGACTGGGCGCGGTGGGCGAGCGAGACCGCCCGGATCGAGACCCGCTACAGCGACATCACGGCGGAGGTCGAGCTCAAAGTCCCGACGCTGCCGGCTTTCGCGGCGATGAAGACCCTCGCCTGGGCAGACCGTCACGCGGCACGGGACCTGTACGACCTCGCCCACCTGGCCGAGCTGGGCGCTTTGACAGACGAGGCGGCCGAACTGATCCGCGACGCGACCGGCGCATCCGTGCAGCGGTACGACTTCGCCTCGCTGCCCTCAAGGCTCGAGTGGGAGTCACAGCTCGCCCACCAGACTCGCGACCTTTCCACGCCAGAACGTTGCCTTGAAGTGGTGCGAAACGCGTACGGCGAGGCACTCGGCTGGTAGGTCACGGATTGGCCGGCAACGGGCGCGGCTCGATCACCTGCTTCATCACGATCGTCGAGGTCAGCCCCCGCACGCCCGGCAGCTTCGCCAGCGTCTCCTCGTACAGTCGCTGATACGACGCCAGGTCCGCGGTGACCACGCGCAACAGGTAGTCGGGGCTGCCGAACAGCCGCTGCGCCTCCACCACGTTCGGCACCCCCACCAACGCCTGGTCGAAGTCGTCCATCGACTCGATCCGCAGCTTGGCGAACACCAGCGCCTCGAAGCCGAAGCCGATCGCGGCGGCGTCCACCACGGCCCGGTAGCCGCGGATCACCCCGGCGCGTTCCAGCTCGCGCAGCCGGCGCTGGCAGCGGGAGATGCTCAGCTGCACGCGGTCGGCCAGCTCGGTGATGGTCAGGCGGCCGTCGGCCTGCACCTCGGCAAGAATTTTGCGATCCAGGGCATCCATGCGCAAACAATGGCAAACACTTCCTCAGCCGACGAGCCTACGTTTGCCCCATGAACCCGTTACGTCAGCTCACCCTGGACCAGCTGAGGCAACGCACGAGCATGAAGTGGCGGTACTACCCCGAGGACGTGCTGCCCGTGTGGGTCGCCGAGATGGACGTCCTGCTCGCACCACCGGTCGCCGACGCGATCACCGAGGCGGTACGGAGAGGCGACACGGGCTATCCCGCCGGAACCGCGTACGCCGAGGCGCTCCAGGAGTTCGCGAGGAAGCGCTGGGACTGGGCACCGGCCGTGGAACGCACCGCGATCGTGCCGGACGTGATGCTCGGCGTCGTCGAGATGTTCCGGCTGGTCTCCCACCGGGACGCGCCCGTCGTCGTCAACTGCCCGGTGTACCCGCCCTTCTACATGTTCATCGAGTCGCTGGGACGGACCGTCGTCGAGGCACCGCTCGACGAAGCCCACCGGATCGACTTCGACAACCTCGAAGCCGCGTTCACCAGGGCGGGCAAGGGATCGGTCTACCTGCTCTGCAACCCGCACAACCCGACCGGCACCGTCCACACCGAGGCCGAGCTGCGCGAAGTCGCCCGGTTGGCGCGCAAGCACGGCGTGCGCGTGGTGGCCGACGAGATCCACGCGCCGCTCACGACAGCGCAGTTCGTGCCGTACCTGAGCGTCGCGGACGACGGACTGTCGTTGATGTCGGCTTCCAAGGCCTGGAACCTGGCCGGGCTGAAGGCCGCGCTCGCGATCGCCGGCCCGGACGCCGCCGAAGACCTGAAGCGCCTGCCGGAAGAGGTGAGCCACGGCCCCAGCCACGTCGGCGTCCTCGCCCACACGGCGGCGCTGAAGGACGGCGGCGAGTGGCTCGACGCACTCCTCGCAGGACTCGGCGAGAACCGGCGACTGCTCAAGGATCTGCTGGCAGAACAGCTGCCCGGCGTCCGGTACGAACCGGCACAGGGCACCTATCTCGCCTGGCTGGACTGCCGCGAACTGGGTCTCGGCGACGACCCGAGCAAGGTGTTCCTGCAGCAGGGCCGAGTCGCGCTGAACTCCGGGAAGGAGTTCGGCACGGGCGGCACGGGGTTCGTGCGGATGAACCTCTCGACCTCGCCGGAGATCATCACCGAGGCGGTTCGCCGGATGGCCTCCGTCCTCTAGATCCGGGACAAGACCTCGTGCGCGAGGGCGCCGGCTGGTAGTCGTGGAACCCGTGCGGATCAAACCCGGCTTCGCGGTGGGCACGGTGCTGGTGTGGGCCTCCGGCTATCCGGTGGGCGCGCTCGCCGTGGCCGTGGCTCCCCCGTTCCTGATGACCACCATCCGCTTCACCCTCGCGGCCACGCTCATGGCGCTCGTGGCCCTCACCACGAGCGCGCGCTGGCCGCGTGGATGGCCGCTCGTCCACACGTGCGTGGCGGGACTGCTCGTGCAGGCGTGCCAGTTCTCCGGCGTGTACCTCGGGTTGCGGCTCGGCGTGCCGGCGTCCGTCACCGCGTTGATCATCTCGTGCACGCCGGTGCTCACGGCCGTTGTGTCGGCAGGGGTGTTCGGTGTCCGAATTGGACTGAGACAGCTCATCGGCCTGGCGCTCGGGATCGCGGCCGTGCTGGCGGCGCTCTGGGACCGGCTGGGGTCGTTCGGGTCCGGCGCGGTGTTCACGGTGCTGGGCATGCTCGGGTTCGTCGCCGGAGGCGTCTACCAGCAGAAGTTCTGCCGGGACACGGACTTCCGCAGCGGCAACGCGGTGCAGCACGCCGTGTCGGTGCCGGTGGTCGGGCTGCTGGCGCTGACCGAGAACGCCGGGGTGACGGACTGGCGGCAGTTCTGGCTGGCCGCGGCGTTCCTGGTGCTGGTGAACTCGATGGGCGGGGCGTCGCTGTTCCTGGTCGGGGTCCGCAACGGCGGCGCGGCGGCCATGACCACGCTGTCCTCTGTGGTTCCGTCCGTCACGGCGTTGATCGCGTGGCCGCTGCTCGGCCAGACGCCGACGGCCGGTGTCGTGGCTGGGCTGGTGCTCGGGTTCGGAGCGTGCTGGCTCGGGACGGCCACCCCGAAGGGTTCTGTCGCCCGGACGGCAGTCGAAGAACCGGCGAGCGGTAGGTAACGTTGATCGAATGACGGACAGCACCTTCGAGGCGTTTCGGAAGGCGGAGGCGTTGATGGCGCAGCGTCGGCCTCTCGACGCGCTCCGCGAGCTGAAACAGGTGCTGGCCGAGGCCGGGGAGGCGCCGTCCGTGCAACTGCTGGCCGGCCGGGCCTATCTCGGGTCCGCGCAGCTCAACCGGGCCGAGGAAGCGTTCCGGAAGGTGCTCGACCTCGACCCGAGCGACCACTACGCCCGGTTCGCGCTCGGCAAGACGCTGCAGCGGCTCGGGCGCCTCACCGAGGCGCTCGCCCAGTTGCGGATGGCGGTCGCGATGAACCCGTCACCCGAGTACCAGGAAGCGCTCGGTGAGGTCAAAGCCCGGCTGGCCCTGGGAACCTGATCACCTGAACAGGCCCTCGCCCCAGAACCCGCCCTCCTTCACACCCGGCGGCACCGCGAAGTGCGCGGACCCGGTGTGCTCCACGTACTCCATCATCTTGTCCTTTGTGGACAGGGCCTGCTGCATCGGCACGAAGTGAGTGCGCGTGTCGCGGTTGAAGCCCAGGAAGAACAGACCGGCGTCGAGGTGCCCGAGCCCGTCGGAGCCGTCGGTGAAGTTGTAACCGCGACGCAGGATCCTGACGCCGTTCAACGACTCCGGCGACGCGAGCCGGATGTGCGAGACCTCGCCGATCAACGGCACTCCGCCCGCGCCCCTGACGTGCAGGTCGGGCTCGTCGAACTCCTTCTGCTGCCCCAGCGGCGCGCCCTCGCCCTTGGTGCGCCCGATGATCTGTTCCTGCTCGGTCAGCGACGTGCGGTCCCAGATCTCGATGTGCATGCGGATCCGGCGCGCCACCAGGTACGTGCCACCGCGGATCCACTCCGGGCCCTCGGTGACCCACACGTGGTCGCGCAGGTGGTCGGTGTCCTCGGCCTTGATGTTGCGGGTGCCGTCCTTGAACCCGAACATGTTGCGCGGCGTGGCCTGCGCGCGCGTGGTCGACGACGTGCGGCCGAACCCGAGCTGCGACCAGCGCACCGCGACCCGGCCGAACCCGATGCGGACCAGGTTGCGGATCGCATGCACGGCGACCTGCGGGTCGTTCGCACAGGCCTGGATGCAGATGTCACCGTTGCTGCGCGCGGGGTCCAGGTCGTCCTGCGGGAAGCGCGGCAGGTCGATCAACGCCTCCGGACGCTTGTCCTTGAGCCCGAACCTGTCGTCGAACAGCGACGGCCCGAAGCCGATCGTGATCGTCAGCGCGGACGCCGGCAGGTCGAGCGCCTCGCCGGTGTCCTTGGGCGGCGCCGCGGCGTTGCCACCGACGGCCCCGTTCTCGGCAGCCTCCTGGCCCGCGGTCATCCGTTCCGCGGCCGCGGTCCACTGCTTGAGCAGGTCGACGAGCTCTTCGCGGCTGGTCGTCTTCACGTCCAGCGCGACGAAGTGCATGTGGTCCTGCGCGGGCGTGGTGATGCCCGCCTGCACGTCGCCGTAGAACGGAACCTTCGCCGCGGCGAGGTTCTCGACCTCCGGTGACGGCTTGGCGGCGAGCACTCCGGCCGTCGCACCCGCGCCCGCGAGCGCCACTCCGGCGCCCGCGTAGCCCAGCAGCCTGCGGCGGGAAACCCCGGTCACTTGGCCGACACCACTTCCGCGACCTTGCTGACCGGCTCGCCGAGTGCGTCGACGGCTTCGGCCAGCGCCTTGATCTCGTCCTGCGTCAGCTCCTTGTACGACTTGAAGCCGTCACCCTTGCGGTGCTTCTCCAGGACTTCGTCGAGCGCCTTGAACTTGGCGTCCAGAGTGGACACGAGCGTCTTGTCCTTCTGCTCCACGGCAGGACGCAGCGCCGCGATGGCCGCCTGCGAACCGTCCACGTTGGCCCGGAAGTCCCACAGGTCGGTGTGCGAGTAGCGGTCCTCCTCACCGGTGATCTTGCCGGTGGCGACCTCGTCGAGCAGCTCCTTGGCACCGTTGGCCAGCTCCACGGGCGTCAACTCGACCGTCTTCGCCTTGGACACGATCTCCTTGACGTCGACCAGGAGCTGGTCCGCGATCTTGTCGGAGTCGGCCTGCAGCCCGGACTCCCACAGGTCCTTCTCCAGACGGTGGAAGCCGGTGAAGGCCTGACCCTCCTCGATCACGTCCTCGCGGCCGTCGATCTTGGGGTCGAGGTCGCCGAAGCTCTCCGCGACGGGCTCGATGCGCTCCCAGTAGGTCCGCGACACGGGGAAGAGCGCCTTGGCGTCGTCGACCTTCTTGGCCTTGACGGCGTTGACGAACTCCTCGGTCTTCACCAGCAGCTGGTCGGCCTGCGAGCTCACGTAACGCTGGTAGCTCTTGGTCGCCTCGGCCAGCAGCGCGTTGCCGTCGGTGGACTTCTTGCTGTCACCGGTGACGGTGAAGTCGCCGCGGATGCCGTCGCCCTTCATGCCGGGCTTGCACGCGGTCTGGAACTTGCCGGACTCCGTCGCCTCGACGATCAGCTTGCGGCTCAGGCCGGGCCCGATGTTCTCGACCTCGCCGAGGATGCGGTCGCCCTCGGCGTAGAGGTAGAACTCGGTCATCTTCGTGCCCTTGTTGGTCACCTCGAACGTGATGGGACCGGTGGCCGCCTCGGTCTTGGCCACCTTGCACGCGTCATCGCTCGCCTCGACAGCGATGGTGCCGCTCGCACCGCTCGTGCTGCTGCCGTTGCTGCACGCCGCCAGCACCGCGAGAGAGCCGAGAATCACTACTGCCTTGCGCACGATCTTTACTCCAGTGATCAGTTGGCCACGGCGGCGCGACGGCGCGGCCGGATGAGGAACACGGACAGAACAACCCCCACGTAGGCGACCCACGCGATGGCCTGCAGCACGGACGTCCGCTGCGAGTAGTTGAAGAACCCCTTGAGCAGCGCCCCGTACCAGGAGTCCTCCGGCAGGGTGTCGCTGACGTCGAACGCCAGCGTGTTCAACCCGGGCAGGATGGCGGCTTCCTGCAGGTCGTGGATGCCGTAGCTGAGCACGCCGGCGGCCACGAACACGAGCAGCACACCCGTGACGGTGAAGAACTTGCCGAGATCGAACCGGATCGCCCCCTGGTACAGCAGCGCCGCGATCACCACGGCCACCGCGATCCCCGCCAGGAACCCGAGCAGCGGCTCCGTCGTACCCCCTCCAGCGGCCTGCACGCTGGAATAGAAGAAGACCGCCGTCTCCAGCCCTTCGCGACCCACCGACACAAGGGCCACCACAGCAACGGCGATTGGTCCGATTTCGAGTGCTTCGTCCATTTTGCCGCGCAACTCGACCGCGATCGTCTTGGCGGCCTTGCGCATCCAGAAGATCATTCCTGTGACGAACGCGACGGCAATGATCGACATGGTCCCGCCGAACGCTTCCTGCTGCTCAAAGCTCATACCGGCAGCACTGAACGTGATGATCGCCCCAGCTGCCACGGACAGTGCCACGGCCGTCGCAACGCCGACCCAAACCCACCTGAGCGCGTACCTGCGGTCCGTCTTGACCAGGAATGCGATCAAGATGCTCACCACGAGCGCGGCCTCGAGCCCTTCCCGTAGCCCGATCAGCCCATTGGTGAACAACATCTCGACGCCTCCAGAAAAAATTAGGTCGGCCTTATTTAAGGTAAGCCTCACCTCTATGTCCAGCCGCCATCAGTGCCGGTTTCATCACGCTTCACTCCGTCGCCCCCACGGCTGAGCACGTAGCCTGGATCGCGTGGTCCCGCCGCCGCCCGTGAAAACCCCAGTCCGCCGCCCCAGCTACGGCAACGTGTTCGGCCGCGTCGTCCTGGTGCTGCTGCTGATCGTCGTGGTGGCCGCGGGCGCCTGGGCTCTAGGCGCGCTCAACCGCAAAGACGCCGCTCCGCTGGGCCCGCCCCCGTTCCTGGTCCCCATCCAGGAGGTGGAACCAGGCGCCGCCGCACCGGGCAGCGCCGCGGCACCGGGCACGACCGCGACGGCGGACGCCAACCCGCTGGCCGACTGGGCGACCCGAGTCGCCTCGAAGACCGACATCCCGCAACGCGCGCTGCTCGCCTACGCCGCCGCGGACGTGGCTATGCAACGCGAGTCACCCGCCTGCCGGATCTCCTGGGCCACCCTCGCCGGCATCGGCAGGGTCGAGTCGCACCACGGCAGCATCAACGGCTCCCGTCTGCAGGACAACGGCCTGCCGTCCCGCCCGATCATCGGCATCCCGCTCAACGGCTCCGCGGGAGTCCGGGCGATCCAGGACACCGACGGCGGCCGCCTGGACGGCGACACCGCGTGGGACCGCGCGGTGGGCCCCATGCAGTTCATCCCCGGCACCTGGAACCGGTGGGCCAAGCGGGCAGCGGGCGACGGTCAGCCCGCCGACCCCCAGAACATCGACGACGCCGCCCTGACGGCCGCGCGTTACCTCTGCGGAGGCGGCGCCCGAGACCTCGGCACCGGCCAGGGCTGGTGGGCGGCGGTCATGGCCTACAACAACTCCGTGGAGTACGGCCAGAACGTCTTCAGCGGAGCCGACGCCTACGCCAGGGCGAGCGCCGCCCAGTAACGCAGAAACGGGGCAGCGGCGGACCGCTGCCCCGCAGGCCGGGTGACCCAGGGGGACGTGGGCCGGTCAGTCGGGGCGACCGGCTCAGGGGCAACACCCAACCCCGCACTGCACACACACCATCTGTGCGTTCTGAAGACTGAAGGAAGTTGGGGCCTGGCGGAATGAGCCCCAACCCCCTCTCAGGCCCCTGCCGAGGGCGCGGAGGACGTGGACGAAACCTCGGCAGGGGAAGGCAGCGGCAACTCCAGGCTCGCGCCGACGGAAACCTCACCGGAAGGCTCTTGCGGCACAGCCGGCTGCGAGGGCAGCGGCTCCCCGCGCTCACAAGGCGGCGCGGGAGTGGTGGTGGGCGGAACCGGATCCTCGGACCGAGGCGCCGAAGGCGTCGGGGTCCCGGTGACCGGCCCGGCAGGCTGAGAAGGAGCAGAAGTGGCGGGCGGCTCCAGCACCGGAGGCGCGGGCACCACAGCCGAGGACGAGGTGACCACCGGCGGAGCCGAGTTGTCCGAAGTGGACGGAGGCACCGGTTCGGTGGGCGACTCCTCGCCCGGCCCGGGCGGAGGCTCGTTCCGCCCGGCGGCAGGCGGCTTGGTCGAAGTGCTCCGCACCGTCTCGGTCACCGTGGACACGGCCACCCGAGTCTGAGTGGCCAGCCGAGCGGCCCGAGCCTCCCGAGCCGCCCCCTCCATCACCACGGTCTCCGTGACGGTGGACAACGACGTCTCGGTCGCGAACGGCTCGGTCCACCACTGCGACGTGGGACGGACCGGTGGCGGCGCGGCCAGTGGCGCGTCGTCGGGTGACCCCGTCAAGGCGATCAGCGCGAACATGCCGCCCAATGCCAGGAAGGGCACGACGACCACGGCTCCGAAGCATCCACGACCGCTGCGCGGCTCATCTCGATGACTCATCTGGGACACACCCCCGAACGGTGACAACTGTTCCATCTGGTTGATCGTCCACATGGAACAGTCCGTCACAGTTCTTTAGTCACACGATGGGGTGTTCAACTCAGCGGAGGCAACTCCGGAGCGTGAGCAGCAGGCGAAGATGAAAGGCTTTCCAGGGCCAACGAAACGGCCTTCTCCAGCTGCGGGTCGCGCCCGGAAACGCGGTCGGACGGAGACATGACCACCTCGATGTCCGGGTCGACACCGTAGTTCTCCACCGCCCACCCGTGGCCCTTGAACCAGGACGCGTACCTCGGTTGGGTGACCATGGTGCCGTCGACGAGCGTGTAGAGCATGTCGATACCGATGACACCGCCCCACGTCCGGACCCCGACGACGGGTCCGATCCCGAGCTCCTTGATGGCCACGTTGACGATGTCGCCGTCCGAACCGGCGAACTCGTCGGCCACCGCCACGACCGGCCCGCGGGGCGCGTCCTGCGGGTACGACTCGGACGCGGTGTACCCACGAGCCACCGACCAGCCGATGACCTTGCGACCGAGCTTCTCGATCACCAGCTGGGAGGTGTGCCCGCCACCGTTCTCCCGGACGTCCAGCACGAGAGCCTCGCGCGCCAGCTCCACCCGCAGGTCGCGGTGCAGCTGAGCCCACCCCGCACCCATCATGTCCGGCACGTGCAGGTATCCCACCCGGCCACCGGACTGGGCATGAGTGAACGCGCGACGGTTCGCGACCCAGTCGTGATAGCGCAGCGGCTCCTCATCAGCCAGCGGCACCACCACGACCCGACGCAACTCGCCACCACCACCGGGCCGCACGGTCAGCTCCACGGGCTTGCCGGCAGTCCCCACCAGCAACGCGCCCGGACCAGCCAGCCCGACCGGACGCCCGTCAACGGCCACCAGAGCGTCACCGGCGCGCACGGCCACTCCAGGAGCAGCCAGCGGCGAACGGGCGTGCGGGTCAGACGTCTCACCAGGGATCACGCGGCCAACGACCCACGCGTCCCCGTCACGCACGAGATCAGCCCCGAGCAGCCCCTGACGACGAGAGGCGGGCACCCGCGGCGACTCGCCCCAGACGTAAGCGTGCGAGGTGCCGAGCTCGCCCTGCACCTCCCACAGGAGATCCACCAGGTCGTCGTGGCTGCCCAGCTGGGCCACCAGCGGCCGGTAGCGGTCCAGCTCGCCCTGCCAGTCGACACCGCCCATGTCGGTGCGCCAGAAGTGGTCGCGCATGAGCCGCCCGTTCTCGGCGTACATCTGCGCCCACTCGGCGGCCGGGTCGACCACGACCCGCACGCGCGCCAGGTCGACCTCGACGCAGTCCGACGAATCGTCGTCGACCTTGCTGTCCGACGGCACGACCCGCAGGTCACCGCGGTCCTCGATGACCATCCGCTTGCCGTCACCGGACACCGCGAACGCTTCCGCGCTGTCCGCCAGGCACTCGGTCTTGCGCTTCACGAAGTCGAAGCGCTCCAGCACCGTGCGCGGCGGTCGCGCCTCCGGAGAGGCCAGGTTGTCGCCCAGCACCCCGAGCAACGGCCGGCGCAACCACAGCAGTCCACCGCGGGCAGCCTTCAAGCTCACGTACTCGGCAGCCGCCACGGGCACAGGCACGACACGATCGGCAAGGCCCTCGACGTCGACCCGAGTGACAGAGGCCTTCTCGTCCTCGTCGTCGGAGTCCTTGTCATCGTCACCGACCGGACGCCCGCCGTGCATCGGGGCGAACGGCGACGGCGTGGTGGCGGCCAGCGGCACGAGGTGCGGCCGGCACCCCGTGGGGAACGACAGGTCGAACACGTGCGCGTCGTACACGGGGTCGAACGTGCGGATCGACAGGAACGCCAGATACTTCCCGTCCTCCGTGAACGAAGGCGCGAAGTCGGCGAAGCGCAGCGGCGTCACGTCCACAACGGACAGATCAGACGTGTTCACCATCTTGATGTGCCGCAACGGAGTCGGCCCCGGATGCGACCACGCGAGCCAGGCGGAGTCAGGCGAGAACGCGAGATGCGTGACGTGCGCGTTGGCCCCGGAGACGACCTCGCGAACCTCGCCGGAAGCGATGTCCACCAACAACAACCGGCCGTCGTGCGTGGCAACGGCGGCACGCGAGCCGTCGGGCGCGGCGGCCAGCGACATGACCCGGCCCAGCTGCCCGGCGGCAACGCGACGCGCGGTGTTGCCGGGCTCCACACCACCAACGGGCGCGATCTCCAGGGCTTCCTCGCCCTCGACATCGGTCACCCACACCACGTGGTCGGTCTCGCCGAGCACCTTCGGCAGCCGCGCACGGACGTCCGAGCGGTCGGACAACGCGCGCACGGGCCCATCGCGATGCGTCACCCAATGCACGGAACCGCGAACTTCAACGACGGAAGCGCGGCCCGTGTGGTCGACGCTGAACGACTCGATGTTGCCGGAAGCCTTGACGTGGTGCGGTTGCCGGCCGGTGCGCGGGCCACCGAGCTTGATGTCGAGCTTGCGCAGGTCCGACAGGCCCTCCAGCAGCCACAGCTCGCCGGCCTGGTGGAAGATCACCCGCGAGCCGTCGCTGGAAGCGTTGCGCGCGTAGAACTCCCCGGACGTGTGGCGGCGCAGGTCGGACCCGTCCGGCAGCACCGAGTACACGCTGCCGACGCCCTCGTGGTCGGACAGGAACGCGATGCGCCCGTCGACCCACATCGGGTTCGCCAGCGTCGACTTCAGATCACCGAGAATCCGTTCGAACTCGCCGCTCCCGGTGAGATCGACCCACAGCTTGCCCGCCGTACCGCCGCGATAACGCTTCCAGTTGGCGGGTTCCTGCATGTAGCTCGACGACGTGACGACCTGCCCGTCCGGACCGAACGAGACGTCGTTGACCCACCCGAACGGCAGCACTTCGGACGGTCCGCCGTCCAGCGGAACGGCGTGCGCCTGCTTGCGGTTGCGGGACATCTGCCCGGTGGTCGACACGGCGAGCACTCGCCCGTCCGGCGTCCACCCGGACACGGCCGTGCGGCCCACACCCCAGTGCGTCAATCGGCGCGCGGGACCACCGTCCACAGGCGCCACCCGCACCTCGGGCGCACCGTCGACGACGCTGGCCCACGCCAGATGCGTGCCGTCAGGGGAAAACCGGGGCGAGCGGGCCGGTACCTGGTCGGCGGACGCGCGCCAGGCCCTTCCTCCGTTGACGGGCGCGAGCCACACGTCGTCCTCGGCCACGAACGTCACCAAGTCACCGCGAAGGTGCGGATACCGCAGGTAAGTCACGAGATCGACGTTAGCCCACCGTCACCGCCCGGCGAAGCCGACGTAGCAATCCTGGCCAGCAACATACGTTTCTCGACACCGCAGTGTCCTGGCCTGAGAGGACGCTGCGGTGTTGGTCTGGCGCTGCCTCCACCCACCTGATCACATCGAACACATGTTCGGTACAGTCGATGAGGTGAAGCTCGCCGTGCAAGTGAAGCTGCTTCCGACCGCCGAGCAGACGGCGGCGTTGCGGTCGACCCTGCACACGTGCAACGACGCCGCCGATGCTGTGTCACAGATGGCATTCGAGACGGGCGTGTTTCGTGAGTACGCGTTGCGCAAGCCCACCTACGCTGCGGTGAAGGCGCGGGGGCTGGGTGCGCAGGCCGCCCAGCATGTGATCAAGAAGGTTGCGGACGCCTACACGTCGCTGCACGCAAGCATCCGCAACGGCAACCTCGGCCCTGCAGCCGCCAAGCGACGTGTGAAGGCGGAATCGAAACCAATCAGGTTCCGGTCTGACGCGGCGCAGCCGTTCGACGACCGCTGCTTGTCATGGCACCACGACGCAAACACGGTGTCGATCTGGACTGTCACGGGTCGGGTGAAGAACCTGCGATTCACCGGTTCACCGGATCAACTCCAGATGCTGCGGGAGTATCGGCGGGGCGAAACTGACCTGGCGTACAGGAACGGCAACTGGCTCCTGATCGCCACCTGCGAGATCGAGGAGAAACCCGTGTTCGATCCGGTCGACTGGGTCGGCGTCGATCGGGGCATCGTGAACCTGGCGACCACCAGCGACTTGGACAACTTCCAGGGATGTCGACTGCGACGCTATCGCCGCTGGCACGCGCGCATACGCGCCGATCTGCAGGCCAGACGGACGAAGTCGGCGCGGCGACGGTTGAAACGCCGCAACCGGCGTGAAGCACGGCACGCGACACACCTGAATCATCGGATCGCCAAACAGATTGTGGCTGTTGCCGAACGCACCGGTCGCGGTATCGCCCTGGAGGACCTGGGCGGTATCCGCGATCGGGTCACGGTTTCCCGGCACCAGCGAGCCACACTCACCGCCTGGCCGTTTCACCAACTCGAACAGCACATCCGCTACAAAGCTCGGCGCGCCGGGGTGCCAGTGCTGACCGTGGACGCCCGTTACACCAGCCAGATGTGTCCGCGATGCAGGCACGCTGAACGTGCCAACCGTCCCAGCAGGGACCAGTTCTGCTGTCGCCGATGTGGTCTCGCTGGACCCGCCGACGTCGTCGCCGCCGTGAACGTTCGAAACCGGGCACGGTCGGTGTGGGTACACGTCAACGTGCCCGACCCGACAGCTGTTTGAACAGCCGTCGGTAGATGCGGCCCGGACACGCGCAGCCAGCCGTGCACGAGGAACGCGAACAACGCCTGGAGGATCGAGCCCTGAGCCCGGCCTCTCAGAGCCGAGTGGTTGACGAGGGCCAAAACCTCCGCCAGTCCTCAGCTGCCAGCGAATCCACACCTTCGGCCCTGGCCTTGGCCTCCGCCTCGCGAACGTTCGCGGCGAAACGGCGACAGATCTGGCGAAGCTCTGTCTCCGGGTCGTCGCCCGCGAGCTTCGACAGCGCGGTCACGGCGAACAACGTCGTGCCCGTGTCGTCGCCCTCGGGCAGCAGGTCGACGGGCAGGCCCGCGCGTTTGGTGCGCTGCACCAGCTTCGCGGCCAGCGCGACCGCGGGCTGACCGAGCGCCACACCGTCCACACTGGACTCGCGCTGCTTCTCGACCTGCTTGAGCTCCTCCCAGCGGTGCTGCTGCGAGGTCGCGTCGTGCACGGCGGGGTCGTGGCCCTCGAAGACGTGCGGGTGGCGGCCGACGAGCTTCGCGACCAGTTCGGACGCGACGGCGTCGACGTCGAACGGATCTTCGGGATCCTCGGCCGCGACCCGAGCGTGGAACAGGACCTGGAGCAGGACGTCGCCCAGCTCCTCGCGCATCGCCGCGCGGTCGCCGTCCTCGATCGCCTCGAGCAGCTCGAAAGTCTCTTCGACCAGGTACTGGCGCAACGACAGGTGGTCCTGCTCGGCGTCCCACGGACACCCGCCGGGCGAGCGCAGCCGGTGCATCACCGCGGCCGCGTCGAGCAGAGCGGCTCCCATCGGTTCCGGCGTCGTGATCACCTCGGCGTCCGGGTACGCGTCCGCCGAGGTCGTGATCACCACCGCGCCGTCCTCGACGACAGCCGGCGCCGGCCCGTCGACTCCGAGCGGGGACCAGAACTCCAGCGGCACGCCCTCGCCCGCGTAGACGGCCTTGGCCGTGCGCAACGCGGGCAGGGCGGCAGCGGGCAGCACGGCGTCGAGCCGCTCGCTCAGGACGATGACGGTGATCAAGACTTGTTCTTGGCCGCGGTGACGCCGACGAACCCGGCCCGCTCCCCCGCGTTGCCCACGACGGTCGCGTCGGTCGGGTCCCACACGCCGTAGCGGGGGTTGACCTCGATGTCCAGGTCTGCGGCCAGGAACTGGGCGATGCGCAGGCCGAACGCGGCGAGCAGACGCGGGTCGATGCGCTCGGACAGGTCGTCCTCACCGGGCACCGGCGAGACCTTGTTGCGCTCCTTGACCAGCGCGACCATCCAGCTGGACTGCTGCTCGTCGGCCGGGAAGGCGACGACGGTGCCGGGCTTCACGCCCCACAGCGTGGTGTGCACCAGTGACGGGTTCTCGGTGACGCGGACCCTCTGGTTCGTTGCCGACGCCTGCTGACCACCGGTGGTGCGCGGGGCCTCCTGGATGAACCGCGACATCTTCGAGGCGTCGGCCGCGACCTCGGCGGCCTTCTCCTTCGCTTCCTTCGGGTCCTTGCTCTGGAAGAAGTCGATCACGACCTCGAGCGTGGAGAGGTTGCGCTTCGCGAGTTCGCCCATGACCAGCACGTCGCGGGTGCGGCGTTCGATCGTGGAGGCGTCCTGCTCGCTCTGCTTGGCGGCGGCCTCGGGGCCGCCCTTCTCCTGGATCGCGTCGTACACCTTGGTCCCGTCGACCGTGATGTTCTCGCGCTGCGCCGCGTAGTCGGCGATCTTGTGGGTGATCTCGTCGGCCAGCACCAGGCGCGACACCTGGTCCAGCTTGCCCTGGTCCTGCATCTGCTGGGCCGCGGGCTCCTTCTTGAGCACCGTGATGGTGCGTCCCTGGACGGTCTCCAGGTTGATCGCCTGACCCCCGACGATCGCGGCCGAGCCGGCCTTCGCGGGACCGGTGGCACAGCCGGTGGCCAAGAGCGCCACAGCAACACCGACCAGCGAGAAACGCTTCAGAACAGTGCTCACGAGGATCTACCCTCTCACGCCGTGGTGACCGGGGTCACGGGAGTCCCCGCCAGTGAGTCGAGGAACGCACCGCACCAGTCCAGCAGCTCCTGATCACGCAGCTGCGGTGCACCCATCCGGCCGCCTGCCGCTCCCTCCGTCGGCCTAGGCACGGTGATGGTTCCCATGGCCTGCTTGTAGACGGCTTTGGGGAACAACCGGCGCAGCCTGACCAGTTGCGAGTCGAGCAGCTCGAGCTTCGCGAACCGCACGTTCTGGCCCATCGCGATGACCTCGGTGACGCCGTGGCGGCGGCACGTGTGGCGCAGGCGGGCGACGCTGAGAAGGCGCTCGACCGGTTCCGGAGGCGTGCCGTAGCGGTCCTTGAGCTCGTCCCAGACGGCCTGCAGCGCCGGTTCGTCCGAGGCGGCCGCGATCTTGCGGTAGGCCTCGAGACGCAGGCGCTCGCCCGGCACGTACTCGTGCGGGATGTGCGCGTCGACCGGGAGATCGACGCGGACCTCGGCGAGCTCCTCCTCTTCGGCGCTTTCGGCTCCCGCGTGCCTGCGGAACGCCTCGACGGCCTCGCCGACGAGCCGCACGTACAGGTCGAAGCCGACACCCGCGATGTGACCGGACTGCTCGGCGCCGAGGATGTTGCCGGCGCCGCGGATCTCGAGGTCCTTCATCGCGACGGCCATGCCCGCGCCCAGCTCGGTGTTCTGGGCGATCGTGGCGAGCCGGTCGTGCGCGGTCTCGGTCAGCGGCGTCTCCGGCGGGTACAGGAAGTACGAGTACCCGCGCTCGCGGCCGCGGCCGACGCGACCGCGCAGCTGGTGCAGCTGCGCGAGGCCGAGCAGGTCGCCGCGCTCGACGATCAGCGTGTTGGCGTTGGAGATGTCCAGGCCGGTCTCGACGATCGTGGTGCAGACGAGAACGTCGTACTCGCGTTCCCAGAAACCCTGGATGAGGTGTTCGAGCTTGTCCTCGTTCATCTGGCCGTGCCCGGTCACGACCCGTGCCTCCGGCACCAGCTCGCGGATGCGCTTCGCGGCCTTCTCGATCGTCGAGACCCGGTTGTGCACGTAGAAGACCTGGCCGTCGCGCATCAGCTCGCGGCGGATCGCGGCACCGACCTGCTTGTCGTCGTACGCGCCGACGTAGGTGAGGATCGGGTGCCGTTCCTCCGGCGGGGTCAGGATCGTCGACATCTCGCGGATGCCGGCGAGCGACATCTCCAGCGTGCGCGGGATCGGCGTCGCGGACATGGTCAGCACGTCGACGTGCGTGCGGAGCGCCTTGATGTGTTCCTTGTGCTCCACGCCGAACCGCTGCTCCTCGTCGACGATCACGAGGCCGAGGTCCTTGTACCGCACCGTTTTCTGCAGCAGCCGGTGCGTGCCGATCACGATGTCGACCTCACCGTCCGCGAGGCCCGCGAGGGTCTGCTGAGACTCCTGCGGGTCGGTGAAGCGGCTCAGCCCCTTGATGTTCACCGGGAACTGGCGCATGCGCTCGGCGAACGTGTTGAGGTGTTGCTGGGCCAGCAGCGTCGTCGGCACCAGCACGGCGACCTGTTTGCCGTCCTGCACCGCCTTGAACGCCGCGCGGACCGCGATCTCCGTCTTGCCGTAGCCGACGTCGCCGCAGATGACGCGGTCCATCGGCACGGACCGTTCCATGTCGGCCTTGACCTCGTCGATCGCGGCCATCTGGTCCTGCGTCTCGGTGAACGCGAAGGCGTCCTCCAGCTCGCGCTGCCAGGGCGTGTCGCTCGCGAACGCGTGGCCGGGGGCGCTCTGCCGGGCCGCGTAGAGCTGCACGAGCTCGGCCGCGATCTGCTTGACCGCCTTGCGCGCCTTGGACTTCGTGTTCTTCCAGTCGCTGCCGCCGAGCTTGTTCAGCGTCGGCAGCTCGCCGCCGACGTACCGGCTGACCTCGTCGAGCTGGTCGGTCGGGACGAACAGCCGGTCGCCGGGCTGGCCGCGTTTGCCGCTCGCGTACTCCAGGACCAGGTACTCGCGGGTGGCTCCCGCGACCGTGCGCTGGACCATCTCCACGTACTTGCCGATGCCGTGCTGCTCGTGCACCACGTAGTCGCCAGCCTTGAGCGCCAACGGGTCCACCGCGTTGCGCCGCTTCGACGGCATCTTGCGCATGTCCTTCGTGGACGTGCCGCCGCGGCCACCGGTCAGGTCGGTCTCGGTCAGCACGACCAGCGCGAGGTCCGGCAGCACGAAGCCGTCCTCGAGCGCACCGCGCACGACCGTGACGGTCTGCGCTTTCGGTGCCTCGTCGAGGGATTCCACGTGGACAGCCGCGATCTCGGCTTCCTTCATGCGTTCCACGGCACGCTGCGCGGTACCGGCGCCGGGGACCACGAGCACCGCCGCGCCACCGGTCGCCGTGTGCGCCTTGAGGTCCGCGAAGGCGCGATCGACATCGCCCTGGTAGGCCTCGACGGGTTTCACGTCCAGGTGCACGACGTCCGGCGCGTCGGTCGTGAGCTGGCTGAGCGTCCACCACGGACGGTCGTTCGCCTTGGCGTGCTCGGCGATCTCGCGGATGCTCTGGTACGCGCTGCGGCCGAGGTCGATCGGCGCCTTGCCGCCGGCCGCCGCGGCCATCCAGGAGGCTTCGAGGAACTCCTGGCCCGTGCGAACGAGGTCGGCCGCGCGGGCCCGGATCTTCTCGGGGTCGTTGAGCAGGACGTGGGTGCCCGCTGGCACGACCTCGGTGAGAAGTTCGAGCTCGCCGGGGCACAGCGCGGGGATGAGCGCCTCCATGCCCTCGACCGCGATGCCGTTGGAGATCTTCTCCAGCATCTCGACGAGGTGGGCGTCGGACCGGTGCTCCTCTGCCAGCTCCTGTGCGCGCAGCTTCACGTCCTCGGTCAGCAGCAGCTCACGGCACGGCGGCGCGACGAACTCGACGATCTCGTCGGGCAGCGACCTCTGGTCCTGCACCGAGAACGGCCGGATCTCGCTGACCTCGTCGCCCCAGAACTCGACGCGGAACGGGTGCTCGGCGGTCGGCGGGAAGATGTCGAGGATGCCACCGCGCGTCGCGTACTCACCGCGCTTCTCGACCATGTCGACGCGCGTGTAGGCGTTCTCCGCAAGCCGCGTGATCAACTCGGCGAAGTCCTGCTCCTCACCGGTCTTCAGGTGCACCGGCGTGAGGTCGCCCAGGTCCGGCGCCATCGGCTGGATGAGGCTGCGAACCGTGGTGACGAGGACCCTGATCGGGATGCCCTCGGGATGCTTGAGCCGCCGCAGCACCTGCAGCCGCGCACCCACCGTGTCCGCGCGAGGCGACAGGCGTTCGTGCGGCAACGTCTCCCAACTGGGGAAGAACGCGACCTTGTCCGCGCCGATCAGATCCTTGAGGACGTTGGTCAGCTCCTCGGCTTCCCTGCCGGTGGCGGTGACGGCCAGCACGGGCCGGGCGGTGGACAACGCGGCGGCGACCAGCGGGCGGGCAGCCAGCGGACCGTCCAGCTCCAACTCGGGAACGCCGGCGGAGTCGATCAACGTGCGGAGGGCTTTGTCGGGCAGGACACCATCGAGCAGGCCGAGCAGCGGCATGTGAGAAACCCCGTCGAGTGCGGAACGCCAGACAGACCCCTGCCTGGGACGAGGGGTCTCACCACCCACCATAGCTCGTCGCGCGAACCCTTATCGGGTGGCTCTAGCGGGTCTGCGGCAGGGCGGCGGTGAGGTCGACCTCGACGAGCTGACCTGGGAATCCGAGCTGGGCCACGCCGAGCAGAGTGCTCGCGGTCGTGAAGGCTTGACCGATCGCGGAGTCGGTCAGCCGTTGCCAGGCCTCGGCCAGGACCGCCCGGTCGGAGCTCACCACGTACACGACGGAACGGACGACGTGGCGGGGTTCGGCACCGGCCGCGGAGAGGGCTGTCAGGGCGTTCGCGGCGACCTGGCCGATCTGCGCGCCCAGGTCGTCCGGGCCGACGAGTTGGCCGTCCGGGCCGATCGGGCATTGGCCGGCCAGATAGGCGGTCCTGCCGGCCTCGACGATCGTGACGTGGTGGTAGCCGGGCGGTTCGTGCAGCTCGGCGGGGTTGATGCGAGTGATGTCCATGCGGGTGACCGTGTCACGGCGAAATCGGCTCGCTCCAGCGAATATCGAGCAGTCACCCTGTGTGCGTGCAGATGAGAGAGATCCGGGCTGACTACGACGATCAGTCCATCGTTGTTTACCAGGCATATTCGCCTGCCATTGCGGTTGCGGCGGTGGAAGCGCAGCGGTTCGTGCCGCCGTTCAGGATGGAACGGATGACGTGGATCAAGCCGTCGTTCCTCTGGATGATGTACCGCTGCGGGTATGCGCGGAAGGAAGGCCAGGAGCACGTGCTGGCCGTGCGGATCACCCGCGAGGGGTTCGACTGGGCGGTCTCCCACGCCGTCGAGAGCAACGTCAAGGGCAAACCTGCGGTGCGCGTGCAGTGGGATCCGGAACGCGGCCTGAACCACGAGGCCCTGCCGCACCGGTCCATCCAGATCGGCCTGACGCGCGAGGCCGTGGACATGTACGTCAACGAGTGGACGGTCAGCATCACCGACGTCACGCCGTTGGCCAGGCAGATCCACGAGAAGGTGCGGGCGCTGGACCTCGACGGAGCGCGGGCGCTGCTGCCCGTCGAGCGGCCTTACGGAACCTCCACGGCACAAAACGCATAGTTAGGACATGCGCGCACTCGTTGCTGTGTCGGTGCTGCTGGTCGCGGCCTGCTCCACGCCGGAACCGGGCGGCAATGCGCCGTCCAAGGCACCGGCGCCGCAGGGGCTCAAGGTCGAAGAGGTGGCCGCGGGGTTCGAGCACGCGTGGGACATCGGGTTCCTCAAGGACGGCTCGATGCTCGTCACCGAACGCCCCGGCCGGATCAAGCTCGTCAAGAACGGCCAGGTCACGCCCGTCGAGGTCGACCTCGGCGACGTTCAGGTGCGGGGTGAGGGCGGCCTGATGGGGCTGGTGATCCACCCCGACGGCCAGCGCTTCACCGCCTGCTACAACACGGCCAGGGACGTGCGGCTGGTGACGTTCCGGCTCGACGGCACCAAGGCGACGAAGACCACGGATCTCGTCACCGGCATGCCGTCCAACTCGAGCGGCAGGCACTCAGGGTGCCGGCCCACGCTCGCGCCGGACGGGACGATGTTCGTCGCCACGGGCGACATCGCGCAGGGCCGCAACCCGCAGGACAAGACCAGCCTCGGCGGCAAGGTGCTGCGGATCGACGCCGAGACCGGCGAGGGCGCGAAGGGCAACCCGTTCGCGGGCAGCAGCAACGCCAACGAACGGCGGATCTACACCTACGGGCATCGCAACGTGCAGGGTGTCGTCGTGAGGCCCGACTCCGGCCAGGTGTTCTCGAGCGAGCACGGGCCGGACGTCGACGACGAGGTCAACCTGCTCAAGGCCGGGGCGAACTACGGGTGGGACCCGTCCAAGGGCGGCACGCAGGGCGGGTACGACGAGAGCGTGCCGATGACCGACCTGAAGCGGTTCCCGGACGCGATCCCGGCGGTGTGGTCGTCCGGGTCGCCGACGGAGGCGATCTGCCAGGCCGCGTTCTGGAACGGCAAGCTCGCGATCACCGCGCTCAAGGGCTCGAAACTGCTGCTGTTCACGCTCGACAAGGACGGGAAGGTGCAGAACGTCGCCATCCCCGAGGAGCTCAACGGCAAGTACGGACGGCTTCGGGCCGCCCGCACCGCACCGGACGGGTCGCTCTACATCACGTCGTCGAACGGCACCAACGACAAGCTGCTCAGGCTCACAGGAGACGTGTGAGGCCGCGGACGAACGCCTGCTGCTCGTCGCCCAGCCCCGCGAAATAGGCGACGTCAGCGTCCTCGACGTCCTTCATCGCGGCGGCCACCAGCGCCCGGCCCGCCGAGGTCAGCTCCAGCAACCGCGCCCGCGAGTCGGACGGGTCGACCGAGCGCGTGACCAGCGAACGGTCCGCGAGCTTGCGCAGGACCTGCGAGGTCATCATCGGGTCGGTGCCCGCCTGCTCGGCCAGGCGTTGCTGCGACGGCGCGCCGCTGTGGCCGGCCAGCCACCACAACGACGCGAGCAGCACGAACTGGACGTGCGTCAGGTCGTGCGGGGCCAGCGCCGCCCGCATTGCCCGCTGCCACGCGAGCGTCACCCGCCACAGGAGAAAGCCCGGTGAGTCGTCAGGGCCGGAGAACCGCGTCACGACGCCAATTTCACCAGCGCCTCGACCGCGTCCGGAAAGTCGGCCGTCACAAGAGGCCCGAGAGTCTGCGCCTCGGGTCCCTCGATCACGACGGAATGCGTGACGCGGACACCGTCAGACAGCTGCTCCACGCGGTGCGAGAAACGCAGCAGCGCGCCCGGCACCGACGTCTCGTCCACAAAGCCGATGCCGGGATCCACGGACGTCAGCGTGAACGGGATCGCGCCCTGGCCCTCGATCGTCATCGTGCCGCTCGACCCCTCGGCGAACGGCCCGGTCAGCGTCACGGACTCCAGGCTCTCGTCCCACTCCGTCCATCTGGACACATCGCTCCAGAGCGCCCACACCGTTTCCACGCTCGCCGGACCTTCGACGCTGTGCTCGTACTCGAATTTTGTCATGCACACATATTATATGCGCGCTTACTAAAGCGCAACGGGCAACTCATGTGCGACTGCGCAGACGGGGCTTGTGCTCCATCGCCGAGAGGCCGTTCCAGGCGAGGTTGACCAGGTGCGCCGCGACCTCGTCCTTCTTCGGCTTGCGCGCTTCCAGCCACCACTGGCCGGTGAGGGCGACCATCCCGACCAGCGCCTGCGCGTACAACGCGGCGAGCTTGCGGTCGTAGCCCTGCTTGGCGAAGTGGACGCCGAGGATGTGCTCGACCTGCGACGCGATGTCGTTGAGCAGCGACGAGAACGTCCCTGAAGACGAAGCGACGGGCGAGTCCCGCACCAGAATGCGGAACCCGTCCGTCGAGCCCTCGATGTAGTCGAGCAGCGCACAGGCGGCGTGTTCCAGCAGCTCACGCGGGTGGCTGCCGCCGTCCAGCGCTACGACGATCTGATCCATCAAGCGCTGCATCTCCCGGTCGACAACGACGGCATAAATGCCTTCCTTGCCACCGAAGTGTTCATAGACCACAGGCTTCGACACGCTCGCGCGATGCGCGATCTCCTCGATGGAGGTCGCCTCGAAGCCCTTCTCCGCGAACAGTGCCCGGGAGACGTCGAGGAGCTGCTCTCGCCGTTCCTTGCCCGTCATCCTGACCCTGGCCACCGAGTCAGCCTACGGGTGCTCCTTCTTGACGCTGATCCTGGCCAGGCGCTGCTCGCTCGGCCAGCGCACGTGCGTCGCCCAGCCGAGCTTCTCGAACAGCCAGATCAGGCGGGCCGAAGTGTCGATCTGACCGCGCTTCACGCCGTGCCGCGCGGAGGTCGGGTCGGCGTGGTGCAGGTTGTGCCACGACTCGCCGAACGACAGGATCGCCAGCGCCCAGACGTTGGCGGAACGGTCGCGCGCCGCGAACGGCCGGTCGCCGACCATGTGGCAGATCGAGTTGACCGACCACGTGACGTGGTGCAGGAACGCGACGCGGACCAGGCCGGCCCAGAAGAACGCCGTGACGCCGCCCCAGACGGACCACGTGATCAGGCCGCCCAGCACACCGGGCGCCGCGAGAGAGATCGTCGTCCACAGCACGAACAGCTTGTCGACCCACACGATGTCCTTGTCGGCCATCAGGTCCGGGGCGAAGCGCTTGTGGTTGGTCTTGTCGCGCTCGAACAGCCAGCCCATGTGCGCGTGCCAGAAGCCCTTGGCCAGCGCGGCGGGGCCGGTGCCGAACAGCCACGGCGAGTGCGGGTCGCCCTCGCGGTCCGAGAACGCGTGGTGGCGGCGGTGGTCGGCCACCCAGTCGATGACCGGGCCCTGCAACGCCATCGAGCCCGCGATCGCGAGGCCGATCTTCAGCGCGCGGTTGGCCTTGAACGAGCCGTGGGTGAAGTACCGGTGGTAGCCGATCGTCACACCGAGGCCGGAGAGGTAGTAGAAGGCGACGAAGAGCGCCACATCGACCCAGCCGAGGCCCCAGCCCCAGGCGAAGGGGACGGCGGCCAGCAAGGCGAGGAAGGGAACGATGACGAACACGTACACGCCGAGCTGTTCTGCGTGGCCGCGCTGCCCGTCGATCAACGGCTTCGGCCCCTGGTCGGTGGACCGGTCCATCGTCCTGGTCATACGGATACCTCTGGGGGGTTCGGGGGGCGTGTTCAGGGGTGATGTACCTACGCAACCGTAACTTACGGAAGCGTAGGTTAGGTCAGCCTGCTTTCGCCAGGGGCCAGGAGGAAACTCGCGGAAACTCACGGCCAGTTCTCAGCTTCGTCACGCTGTGTCGCATGGAATCGAGACCAGGACCCGGCATCATCGGATGATGGCCAGACGCAAGATCATCCGGATCACCGTGACCTCGCTGCTCGCCCTGCTCGTGCTGGTCACGGCCGCTCTGGGCGGTATCGGCTGGTACTACAGCGGTGAGCTGCTCGAACCCGACCCGTGGTCCGCGCAGTACCCGGACACGGCGCTGGGCAAGGACGACAAGAACGTCGTGCTGGCCGAGTCGGTCGCGAGCGTGCAGCGCGGCACGCTCGGCCTCATCTGGCCGGGCGGCACGGCGAAGGTCGGTGACATCGCGACGAACAAGGACGGCCACGTCGAACGGCCGCTGCTGGAGGGCAACGCACCGCCGGACGGCACGAAGGTGCGCGTCGAGACCGCTGTCTACGAAGGCGACCCGAAGACCGCGCTCGGTCTGGCCTACAGCGAGGTCGGGGTGCCCGGCGAGCTCGGGAACATGCCCGCGTGGTTCGTGCCCGCCGCGAAGAACGACACGTGGGTCATCACCGTGCACGGGCGGGGCGCGAAGCGCGAAGAAGCTCTGCGCGTGGTTCCTCAGCTCCATGCCGCAGGATTGCCCGTTCTGCTGATCACCTACCGCAACGACACCGGTTCGCCCGCGTCCCCGGACGGCCTGTACCACCTCGGTGACACCGAGTGGCACGACGTCGAGGCCGCCATCAAGTACGCGCAGACCCAGGGCGCCAAGAAGATCGTGCTCTACGGCTGGTCGATGGGCGGTGCGATCGTCGGCCAGACACTGGCCCGCTCCGGCGTCGCGGCGGCGGTCAACGGCGTCGTGCTCGACTCCCCCGTCACGAACTGGACGCAGACGCTGAACCTCCAGGCGCAGAACCGGGGCGTGCCGACCTGGCTCACGCCGGTCGCCGAGCTCGTGTCCGGCTGGCGCGCCGGCATCGACTTCGACCGGTTCGACCTGGTCCGCAACCCTCCCGCGCTCAAGCCCCCCACGCTGCTCTTCCACGGCTCCGCGGACACCACGGTCCCGACCCAGTCCTCGCGCGACCTGGCGACCGCGGCGAGCGGGCTCGGGTGGCCGCTGCAGTACGTGGAGATCCCCGGCGCCGACCACACCTCCGGGTGGAATGTGGCGACCGACACGTACCGGGATGCGCTCGCGGACTTTCTGACCAGGTCAATCGGTGCAAAGCCGTGATCTTGAGCTGAGCCGGATGAGTGGTGGTTGGACAAGAAGAGGACGTCTCGTGACAACATGTGCGCAGGGCGGGCGCGAGTTCGCCCATTCCGCCATGGTGTAAAGGCAGCACCTCTGATTTTGGTTCAGATGGTCCAGGTTCGAATCCTGGTGGCGGAGCAAGGGCCTTGAAGGGCACGGGGTCTCGGTCTTTGGGAGGTGCGAAGCTGCCCGAGGAGACGGTCGACGAGCAGGGCAACGTGGGCCACCGACACCACGAGATGTCCGACGCGTGGCTGGTGGGCCGCGCGAGCGAGCTTGTCGCCGTGGCCCAGAGCAGCCACCTCGCCGCGCAGCTCGAGGCGGCGTCGGAGATCGACCACATACTGGCCGAGGCGCAGGGCCGCGGTGAGCCTCGCATCGTCGCGCAGCTGCTCAGAGCCGCAGCCGTGGTCCGGCTGGTGACTCCCGGACTGGTCGACATGTCCGACCCGCAGCTCGACGAGATGCTCGCCCACTGCCGCCGCCACGGCCTGATCGTGCTGGAGGCGGACGCGCGGGCGTTGCGCGGCCGCCGGTTCCTGCTGGGCAACGCCGAGGACAAGGCGCTGACCGAGATCGCGTCGGCGCTGGCGATGATGCTCGACGAGGAACCCGAGCCCGACCCGGTGTTCGACAAGCGGACGTGGGACCAGCTGCTGGCCACGACGCTGCAGGACATCGCGCTCGTGCTGACCCAGCTCGGCGTCTACGAGATGGCGGACGACGTGCTCGCCCGCGCGCACAACGCGCTGTGGGAGAGCGGTCAGCCGCACCAGATCTACGTGCACCTGGTGAACCGCACGCGGCTGCGGATCGGCTGGGGACTGCGACTCGAACGTGTGAACTTCCACGACCAGGCGCAGGAGCAGTTCTCGTTCGCCGCCGGTCTGGCCGAGGCCGCCGAGGTGCCGTTCCGGCAGTCGCTGCACCCCGGCCGCCGTGACCTCGCCGCGGCCGAGCAGGTGCCGATCCTGGGTGCAGCGCAGGCGTTGACGCACCCGAGCGAGGACCACCTCGACCGGCTGTGGTCGTTGCGCGGCCTGTCGATGTACGCGCGGGAGCTGATCATCGTCGCGATCGCGCTGGCCAGGTGCCTCGTGAAGGCGCACCGGCTGGACGACGCGCTGAAGGTCCTCGGCGACACGCGCACGCAGATGGAGCACGACACGTCGGAACCGTCGCTGGTGCTGTCGCTGGAACGCGAGTACGCGCACCTCTGCGGCCCGCACACGACGTCCGCGCTGGAGGCCTACAACTCGGCGCTGGAAGCCGAACTGTGGGCGATGCGCGAGTCCCGCGTGGCCACGTTGACTACGCGACGCGAGCACGAACGGCTGACGCGCGCGCACGGTGCGATAGCGCAGCAGGCCTTGCAGGACCCCCTCACCGGGCTGCCCAACCGGCGCGCGCTCGACGACAAGATCGGCGAGCTCATCGCCGGTCAGGTCGACCCGTTCTCCATCGCGCTGGTGGACCTCGACGGCTTCAAGGGCGTCAACGACCGGCATTCACATGCCGAGGGTGATGATGTTCTTCGGGTGATTGCCAGCACACTCCGGCAGGCGTTGCGCGGCGACGACATGGTTGCCCGCTACGGCGGCGACGAGTTCGTGGTGCTGCTGCCCGGAGCCCCTCTGCACGCCGCGGAAGCAGCACTCGGCAGGGCCGTGGATGCGGTGGCAGGCTTGCCAATCGACCTCTCCCGCGGCGTCACGCTGTCGGTCGGCGTCATCTCGCTGCGCCCCCGTGAAACCGCGAACCAGGCCCTGTCGCGGGCCGACTCGGCGATGTACGTGGCGAAGCGTCAGGGCGGCTGCCAGGTCGCGGCCGTGGCGGGGGAGCCGTCCGCGGAGGCTTAGGCTGGTCCGCGGACTTCGAACCACCCAGCCTGTTAGGGAGAGCATTGATGCTCGAGGGCCCTGTCAGCACTGTCGTGCTCGCCGCCGGGGAAGGCACCCGCATGCGGTCGTCCACGCCCAAGGTGCTGCATCGGATCGCCGGACGATCACTCGTCGAACACGCGGTGCGCGCGGCGGCCGGCACAGATCCCGACCACCTGGCCGTCGTCGTCGGCCACGGTCGTGAAGCCGTGAGCGAGCATCTCGAAGGTCTGGCCGAGACGCTGGGCCGCAAGGTCACCGTCGCGGTGCAGGCCGAGCAGAAGGGCACCGGGCACGCCGTCTCGTGCGGCCTGGCCGAGCTGCCGCACGACCTGGGCGGCACCGTGATCGTGAGCTACGGCGACGTGCCGTTGCTCGACACCCAGACCTTCAAGGCCCTGCTGGCCGAACACGCGTCGGCGGGCAACGCGGTGACCGTGCTGACGGCCGTGGTGGACAACCCGGTCGGCTACGGCCGGATCGTGCGCTCCAATGACGGCACCGTGCAGCGGATCGTCGAGCAGAAGGACGCCTCCTCCACCGAACAGCTGATCACCGAGATCAACTCCGGTGTGTACGCGTTCGACGCGGCGGTGCTGCGGGACGGCCTGTCGCGGCTGTCGACCGACAACGCGCAGGGCGAGCTCTACCTGACCGACGTGCTGGGCATCGCCCGCGGTGACGGCCGCCGGGTCGGCGCGCTGATCGCGGCCGACCCCTGGCTGGTCGAGGGCATCAACGACCGCGTGCAGCTCGCCGCCGTCGGTGCCGAGATGAACCGCCGGATCGTCGAGGGCCACCTGCGCGCCGGCGTGACCTTCGTCGACCCGACTTCCGCGTGGGTCGACGCGGACGTGCGGATCGGCCAGGACGCGCTGATCGAGCCGAACGTGCAGCTCCGCGCCGGGACCGTCGTGGGCGCCCGTGCCGTGGTCGGGCCGGACACGACGCTGTCCGGTGTGAAGATCGGTGACGGCGCCTCCGTCGTGCGCACGCACGGCAGCGACTCGGTGATCGGCGAGAACGCCACCGTCGGCCCGTTCGCCTACCTCCGCCCCGGCACGTCGCTGGGCGTGAAGGGCAAGATCGGCACGTTCGTCGAGACCAAGAACGCGCAGATCGGCGAGGGTTCGAAGGTCCCGCACCTGTCGTACATCGGTGACGCCACGATCGGCGACCACAGCAACATCGGCGCGGCGTCGGTGACCGTCAACTACGACGGCGTCAACAAGCACCGCACGACCGTCGGATCCCACTGCCGCACCGGCTCGGACAACATGTTCGTGGCCCCGGTGACCGTGGGCGACGGCGCCTACACCGGCGCGGGCACCGTCCTGCGCCGCAACGTCCCGCCGGGCGCGCTCGCCGTGTCCGGTGGCCCTCAGCGCAACCTCGAAGGCTGGGTCATCAGCCGACGGGAAGGAACCGCCGCTGCTCAGGCAGCGGCAGAGGCCCTCGCGAAGCAGAATGACGAGAAGACAGAGGAGGGTCGCTGATCGTGAACCCGCAGATGCCCGGTACACCGAAGAAGAACCTGATGCTCTTCGGCGGGCGTGCCTACCCGGAGCTGACGGAAGAGATCGCGAAGCACCTCAACGTCACGGTGACCCCGCAGCAGGCCTACGACTTCGCGAACGGTGAGATCTTCGTCCGCTTCGAGGAGTCCGTGCGCGGCTGCGACGCGTTCGTCATCCAGTCGCACACCGCGCCCATCAACCAGTGGCTGATGGAACAGCTGATCATGGTCGACGCCCTGAAGCGCGCCTCGGCCAAGCGCATCACGGTGATCATGCCGTTCTACCCGTACAGCCGGCAGGACAAGAAGCACCGCGGCCGCGAGCCGATCTCCGCTCGCCTCGTGGCGGACCTCTTCAAGACCGCGGGCGCCGACCGTCTCGTGTCCGTCGACCTGCACACCGCCCAGATCCAGGGCTTCTTCGACGGCCCGGTCGACCACCTGTGGGCGATGCCTCTGCTCGCGGACCACATCCGCAGCAAGTACGCGGGCCACGAGATCACCGTCGTCTCCCCCGACTCCGGCCGCACCAAGCTGGCCGAGAAGTGGGCGGACACGCTGGGCGGCACGCCGATCGCGTTCATCCACAAGACGCGTGACCCGCTGCGGCCCAACGAGGTCGTCTCGAACCGCGTGGTCGGCAAGGTCCAGGGCCGCCTCTGCATCGTGATCGACGACATGGTCGACACCGGCGGCACCATCGCCGGCGCGGTGAAGCAGCTGCTGAACGAGGGCGCCGCCGACGTGGTGATCGCCGCCACGCACGGCATCCTGTCCGGCCCGGCCACCCAGCGCCTGCAGGACTCCGGTGCCCGCGAGGTCGTGTTCACCGACACCCTGCCGATCCCGGCGGAGAAGCGGTTCCCGAACATGACCGTGCTCTCGATCGCGCCGCTGCTGGCTCGTGTGATCCAGGAAGTGTTCGAGGACGGGTCCGTCACGTCGCTGTTCGACGGCAACGCTTGACCTGAGCTCCTCGACGGGGCCTCGTTCGTCCGGTTTCCGGGCGGGGAGGCCCCTTCGCTTTTCGCGAGGTACCCCCCGATTAACACCACCGACACCCCCTCACCTACACTGGTCGGGTTGCCTCGGCGAGGGCGAGCTTGGATGCTCGGCGTGATCGACGCGGTGGCTTGATGCCGCGCGTGTTGACGTTCATTTCCGCGCGCTGCTCGCCGCCGCTGGCCACCACCCCAACGCTGATACTTGTGCACCGCCCCGACGTACAAGGCCAGACTTGTAAGGAGTACCCCACCGTGTCCGAGGTCCGTCTCGCCGCTGAGCAGCGCACCGAATTCGGCAAGGGCGCCGCCCGCCGTACCCGCCGCGCCGGCAAGATCCCCGCGGTGCTCTACGGCCACGGTTCCGACCCGAAGCACCTGGCCCTGCCGGCGCTCGAGTTCGCCCGTGTCGTCCGTGAGCACGGCCAGAACGCCGTCCTCACCCTCGCCCTCGACGGCGGGAGTGAACTGGCGCTCACCAAGACCGTCACCACGCACCCCATCAAGAACTACATCGAGCACGTCGACCTGCTGCTCGTCCAGCGCGGCGAGAAGGTCACCGTCGAGGTGCCGCTGGTCATCTCCGGCGAGCCCGCCTCCGGCACGCTGGTGACGCAGGACCTCTCCACCATCACCATCGAGGCCGACGCGCTCAACATCCCCGACCAGATCGAGCTGTCGATCGCGGGGGTTGCCGCCGGCACCCAGATCCACGCCAGCGACCTGAACCTGCCGGAGGGCGCCACGCTCGCCGGTGACGCCGACGCGCTCGTGGTCGCCGTCAACGAGGCGCCGTCCGCGGCGCAGCTCGAGGGTGACGAGGCCGCTCCGGCCGAGGCCACCGAGGAAAGCTGAGCCCCATCACGTCGGGCCGTACAGACGGCGCGCCACCCCCTCACGAGGGGGGAGGCGCGCCGTCTGCATACCTGCGGCCGACCGAGATCCGGGCCAAGACCTTCCGCCGCAAGCGCCAGGGCTACGACCCGGACCAGGTGAACGAGTTCATGCTGATCGTCGCCGACGCCCTGGCCGGCCGGATCCGCCTGAACCCGGACCACGTGCGCACCGTCAGGTTCGCCACGGTCCCCAACGGCTTCGACCCGCTGAGCGTCGACGGCGTCCTGCACCTGCTGGAGTTCCAGGTCCGCAACGGCATCGTGCCGCCCACGGGCCTGAACACCGGCGAGGACCTGCACGACCGCAAGCTGCCGAAGACCGGCACCGGCTACGATCGCGCCGAAGTGGACGCCTTCGTGGCCCGTGCCGCGGCCAACCTGGACGGCCGCGGTGCCATGACCTCCACCGAGGTCCGCAACACCCGGTTCAGCACCACGTCCGGCCTGCTGGGCAAGGGGTACCAGGTGCAGGCCGTGGACGCGTTGCTGGACGACCTCGAGCAGGAGTTGCGGTTCCGTGGACGATGACCTCGCCCTCATTGTCGGCCTGGGCAACCCGGGCCCGAAGTACGAGGGCAACCGCCACAACATCGGCTTCCTGGTCCTCGACGAACTGGCCGCCCGCGTAGGCGGCAAGTTCAAGGCCCACAAGTCCGGCGCCGAGATCGTCGAGGGCCGCCTGTCCGGCCACCGCGTGGTCCTGGCCAAGCCCCGCAGCTTCATGAACCTCTCCGGCGGCCCGGTCTCGAGCGCCGCGAAGTTCTTCAAGCCCACGCTGATCGTCGTCATCCACGACGAGTTGGACCTCCCGTTCGCCACCATCCGCATGAAGCTCGGCGGCGGCGACAACGGCCACAACGGACTCCGCTCGATCACGAAGTCCCTGGGCACCAAGGACTACCACCGCGTCCGCTTCGGCGTCGACCGCCCGTCGGGCCGCCAGGACCCCGCCGACTACGTCCTGAAGGACTTCTCGACGGTGGAGCGCAAGCAGCTCGCGCTGGAGATCGACCGGGCGGCGGACGCGACCGAGGCGCTGGTCACCAAGGGCCTGGAAGCCGCCCAAAACGCCTTCCACTGAGCCGCAGGACCCTGCTGGCACGAGCTCCCCCGCAGGAGCGCGAGGGAGCTGCACAGCTCGCCGATGCTCTCGACGACCTCTGCTGGACCAGTGCGGCCGCTAGACCAACGCGGCCGCCGCGGACCGGCGAAGCTTCCCGGAAGGCGTCTTCGGCAACGTCCCCGGCGGCTGCACCACCACAGCGAACGGCCGCAACCCGACCGCGTCCACGACCCGCGCCGTCACTTCCTTGACGAGAGCCTTCTCCGCCTCGGCGTCCCCGGCCAGCTTCGACTCCAGCACCACGGCGAACCGCTCCCGCTGCGTCCCGGCGTCCAGCCGCACGGCGACCGCGTTGCCGGCCCGCACCCCGTCCACCGAGCAGGCGGCACGCTCCACATCGGTCGGATAGATGTTCCGCCCGCCCATGATGATGACGTCCTTGCGCCGCCCGCAGACGACGACCTGACCGTCCTCCACGACGTACCCGATGTCCCCAGTGGACAACCACCCGGAGTCGTCCTGAGTGGCCAGAGGACCGTTCACGGTCAGGTAGCCGGGCGTGACGGCCTCACCGCGGATCTGCAGCTCACCGACATCCCGAACACCGAGCACGTCACCCGAGTCGGAGACCACCCGAAGTTCCAGGCCGGGCAGCGGCGGCCCGAGCAACGGGAACGCACGCCCCTCCGAAGCAGGCACAGCCCGCCGATCCGCCTCGACGGCGTCCGCGTCCACCACGTCCACGGAAAGCCCTGTGAACAGCGGCGCGAAAGCCACACCCAGAGTGGTCTCCGCCATGCCATAAGCAGCCAGGATCGACTCCGGCCGCAACCCGAACCGAGCCCCGGCCGTGACGAACGCCTCCACCGCGGCGGGGTCGATCGGTTCGGCCCCGTTCAACGCCAGCCGCAACGACGACAGGTCGAAGGAGTCGGTGGAAGAAGCCAGCCGGCGAGCCACGATCGCGTAGGCGAAGTTCGGGGCAGCGGTGATCGTCCCGCGATACCGGGTGATCAGGTCGGCCCACAACGTCGGACGCGACAAGAAGTCGACAGGAGTGACCTTCACCAATTCCAGACCGAACAGCATCGGCACGGTCAGGAACCCGACCATCCCCATGTCGTGGAACAGCGGCAGCCACGAAACCATGACGTCAGAGGAGGGATCCAGCGCCGCGGCGATCTCCATGCCACGCGCGTTGGCCATCAGGTTGCGGTGTGTGATTCGTACCGCCTTTGGATCGGCGGTCGATCCACTCGTCAACTGCAGCAGTGCCGTGGCATCCTCGGGAGTGGGAACAGGAGCAGCGATCGGCTCTCCGTCTAGCTCGGACAGCTTGCGATAAGGGATTCCGTGCTGGTCCAGCACGGAGGACAAGGCGTCAAACGGGCTTCCGAGCAGGACCAGACGAGAGTCGATCATGGCGAGCACCCGCAGCGTGTCCTCGGCCCACTCGGCCAGGTCGGTGCGTGGTGTGGGTTGATGCAACATCGTGACGCTGCCACCACACAGCCATGCGGCTTGCACGGCTGGGGCGATCACGGCTGGTTCGGCGGCGAGCACGGCGATCGCGGTGCCCGGCGCCACGTCGAGCGCACCGGCCATCCGCCGGGCGCGTTCGTGCACCTCGGCCCAGGTCCGGCGGACGGGCGCGGCGGGTTCACCCGTCGTCATGCCCCTGTCCCGGCCGTTGGCGGCCGTCGCCAGCATCACATCCACGAACTGACTCATGTTCGCGATCGTAGTGGCGCCGTTTGGTCCATCAGGACGAAACGTTATGCCACGCGAAACGCGATACTCCCCAGTACAGGTACGCAGGAGGAGGTCATTGGTGGATCGGGGCGGCCCCGGAGCGCAGCATCGTCTACCCGCGCATCCGGCACCTCTGCTCTCCGCGCAGGACGTGGCCCTCGTCGCGTTCCATCGGCCCCCCAAGGGCGCGCGCGGGTACGACGCGGCCGAGGTGGACGCATTTCTCGACCGGGTCGAGGACACCATGCGCAGCAGAGACATCCTCACGCGCGAGGACGTCCTCGGCGTGAAGTTCAGCACCGCGACCCGGGATCCGGGCTACGACGTGAACGAGGTCAACGTCTTCATGGAGCTCGTCGCGGACACCTTGCGGTCCACTCCGCAACGCCAGCAGGCCTCCGCACCCGCTCAGGGTGCGCACGCCACGTCGCAGGCGCTCAGACCCGCGGTACGACTGTCTCCTGACGACGTGGGCGCCGTGCGCTTCCACAAGCCCAGACCGGGCACGCGCGGGTACCACGAGGGCCAGATCGACGCGTTTCTCGACCGCATCGAGGCCACCCTGCGCGGAGAGGACAACCTGACGGCTCAGCAGGTCCAGGACGCGGTGTTCGGCGAGACCGCTCCCGGCACCTTCGGGTACGACGAGGAGGACGTCGACACGTTCCTCGACCTCGTGGTGCTCATGTTCGAAACCGCGCCGCCGCCCTCCAGGCCGGCGCCACCGACCACGCAGCTGCCCCAGCAGCAGCAAAGGCCCCAGCAACGCCGTCCACAACCGCCGCCACGCCCTCAGCAGCTGCCGCCGGCCCAGCAGCCCGCGCAGCCCAGGGCCATCGACTCACCGAAGCTCACAGCCGACGACATCCGCAACATCGCGTTCCACCGCCCTCCCCGCGGGCGCCGCGGCTACCAGGAGTCCCAGGTGGACGCGTTCCTCGACCGCATCGAGGCGACCCTGCGCGGCCAGGACAACCTGACCGGCAAGGACATCCGTGACGTGAGGTTCTCCCGTCCGCTCATCGGACGGCGCGGCTACGACGAGACCGAGGTCGACGGGTTCTTGGGTCAGATCGAGAAGCAGCTCTCCGGACCGGTGCGCAGCATGCCGCAGGTGAAGTCGTGGAAGGACCTGCGCCAGCTGCGGATCCCGCAGGCGGCGGCCGGCCAGCGCGGCTACCGCACCGCGCAGGTCGACAGGATGCTCGAGGAGATCGGCGTCGCGCTCGACGGCATGCTCGGGGCGAACTCCGAAGAGGTCTTGAAGGCGCGCTTCAGCTACGCGCTGCTCTCCGGCCAGGGCTACGACACGTCGTTCATCGACGAGCTGCTGCCCCAGCTCGCCGCCGAACTGCGCCGCAGGGGCCGTTAGCCCTCCACCACCTCGGCCGCGGCCATCCACTGAGCCTCGACGTCGCTTTCCTCCGCCAGCACGGCGCGGAGCTCGGCGTCGAGCTTCAGCAGCCTGTCCGGGTCGGTCGCGGCCTCGGCCAGTGCGGCGTGCAGCTCGGCTTCCTTCTTGTGCAGCACCTCGAGACGGCGCTCCAGCCGTGCCAGCTCCTTGCGGGCGGCGCGCTGGTCCGCGGCGTTCGACGGCGTCTTGTCCGCGGCGGGTGCGGCGGCGTTCTCCCTGTCGCGCAACGAGTCGCGGCGCTTCAGGTACTCCTCGATCCCGCCGGGCAGGTCGGTCAGCCCGCCGTCGCCGAACAGGGCCACGACCTTGTCGCACACGCGCTCGACGAGGTACCGGTCGTGCGAGATCACGACGAGCGTGCCGGGCCACGAGTCGAGCAGATCTTCCAGCTGCTGCAACGTGTCGATGTCCAGGTCGTTCGTCGGCTCGTCGAGCAGCAGCACGTTCGGCTCGGCCATCAGCAGCCGGCACAGCTGCAACCGCCGCCGCTCGCCACCGGACAGGTCCGACACCGGCGTCCACTGCTTCTGCGACGAGAAGCCGAAGCGCTCACCCAGCTGCGACGCCGACATCTCGTACTTGCCGAGCACGACCCGCCGTGCGATCTCCTCGATCGCCTCCAGCACGCGCATCGACCCGTCGAGGTCGAGCAGCTCCTGCGAGAGGTGCGCGATCTTCACGGTCGAGCCCTGGATCCGCTTGCCCGTCTCGGGTTCGCGTTCCCCCGCCAGCAGTCGCAGCAACGTCGTCTTGCCGGAACCGTTGACGCCGACCAGACCGATCCGCTCGCCGGGACCGATGCGCCACGTCAGGTCGCGCACCAGCACACGGTCCGGAATGGACAGTGTCACGTCCTCGACCTCGATCACCGTGCGGCCCAGGCGCTTCTTGGCGAACGCGAGCAGCTCGACGTTGTCCCGCACCGGCGGCACGTCCGCGATCAACGCCTCGGCGGCCTCGATCCGGTAGCGCGGCTTGGACGTGCGGGCGGGTGCGCCGCGACGCAGCCACGCGAGCTCCTTGCGCGCCAGGTTCTGCCGCTTCTCCTCCAGCACGTCGGCCAGGCGAGTCCGCTCGGCACGGGCGTAGATCCAGTCGGCGTAGCCGCCCTCGTACTGCTCGACCTTGCCCTGCTGCACCTCCCACGTGCGGTTGCAGACCGTGTCGAGGAACCACCTGTCGTGGGTGACGACCACGAGCGCGCACTTGCGGGCCAGCAGGTGCTCCGCGAGCCACCGCACACCCTCGACGTCCAGGTGGTTGGTCGGCTCGTCCAGCACCAGCAGTTCGAGATCCTGGATCAACGCGGCCGCCAGCACGACGCGGCGGCGCTCGCCACCGGACATCGTGGAGACCACGGAGTCCAGGCCCAGCGCGGTGATCCCGAGTCCATCCAAAATGGACCGCACGCGGGCGTCCGACGCCCACTCGTGCTCGGCGTCGAACCCGAGCGGGTCGATCACCGCGTTGCGCACGGTCGAACCGTCGGGCAGTTCGGTCCGCTGCGTCACGACCGCCATCCGCAGGTCGCGCGACCGCGAGACCCGGCCGTCGTCGGACGGTTCCACCCCGGCCAGCACCTCGAGCAGCGTCGTCTTGCCGCCGCCGTTCAGGCCGACGACACCGATCCGGTCGCCCTCGTTGACGCCGAGCGACACGCCGTCGAGCAGCGGCCGGACGCCGAACGACTTCGACACGGACTCCAGGTTGACCAGGTTGGCCATCAAAACCTCACGACTTCAGAAGAAATGCCCCGGTGAAGGCTACCTACCGAGGCCAAAGCCCCTGCTCACCAGCCTTGAACAGGGAGAGGACCCGCAACGCGTCGTCGCTGCGGCCGTGGTGGGGTCTTCGCACCGGGACACGCGTGGATCTAGGCGTGCACCTCGGGCGGCGTCGGCTTCGGCTCCTCGGTGGTGATCACGCGAGCGCCGTGCACCGGCCCGTGCGCCACCCGGACCGTCCGGCACACCCCGGCGCCGGCCAGTTCGGCGGCCACGCGCACCGCCGTGTCGGCGTCCTCGCACAGGAACGCCGTCGTGGGGCCGGAACCGGACACGATGCCGGCCAGCGCACCCGCGTCGACGCCCGCGCGCAACGTGCGGCGCAGGTTCGGCCGCAGCGAGACGGCGGCGGCCTGCAGGTCGTTGCCCAGCAGCAGGGCGAGCTGGCGCGGGTCTCCTGAGGACAGTCCCTCCAGGACCGCCTCGACCTCGCCGACGCGCGGCGGGTCACCCTCTACCCGCAGGCGATCCAGCTCGTCGAACACGTCCGGGGTGGACAGTCCACGACGGTCGAACGCGAGCACCCAGTGGAACTGGTGGCGCGCGAGCACCGGCACGATCCGCTCGCCGCGGCCGGTGCCGAGCGCGGTGCCGCCGTACAGGGCGAAGGGGACGTCCGCGCCGAGCTTCCCGGCGAGTTCGGCCAGCTCGTCGCGACTGATCTCCAAGCGCCACAACGACGACAGGCCCACGAGCGTCGCCGCCGCGTCCGCGCTGCCGCCCGCCATGCCGCCCGCGACGGGGATGGCCTTGCGGATGACGACGCGGACCTTCGGGTCGTCCGGGTCCTTGCCGACGTGCGTGGCCAGCAGGCGAACGGCGCGCCACGCGAGGTTCGAGGCACCCGTGGGCACCTGGTCGGCGCCTTCGCCGTGGCACTCGACGCCGGGTTCGTCCGCCACGGCGACGGTGACCTCGTCGACCAGCGAGAGCGCCTGGAAGATGGTCACCAGGTCGTGGTAGCCGTCCGGACGCACGTCACCGACGGCCAGGTGCAGGTTGACCTTGGCCGGGACGCGGACCGTGACCGGGGGTGGAACGACTGCGAGCACCATGTCAGCCTACGGGCGTTCTGGAGTCGTGGACTCCTCCCCCGGTCACCCCAGATCTCAAACCGGGATCACGGAGCCGTTGTAGGTCTGCTTGATGTAGTCCTTGACCTGCTGCGACCCGAGCAGCTCCGCCAGGTCGCGGATCCGCTTGTCGTCCTTGAGCTCGGTCCTCGTCACCAGGCCGTTCGCGTTCGGGTTGCCCTCGGCCTTCTCCAGCGCGAGCGCGTCCGTGGCCGGCTTGAGGCCCGCGTCGATGGCGTAGTTGCCGTTGATCACCGACGCGTCGGTGTCCTCCAGTGAACGGGGCAGCTGAGCGGCTTCCAGCGGCACGAACTGCAGGTTCTTGGGGTTCTCCGCGATGTCGCGCACGGTCGGCTGGTCCACGGCCTTGAGCTTGATCAGGCCGTTGGCCTCGAGCAGCTTCAGGCCGCGCGCCTCGTTCGTGGCGTCGTTCGCGACGGCGATCTTGGCGTTCTGCGGCAGCTCGCCGACCTTCTTGGCCTTCTTGGAGTAGAGGCCCAGCGGCTCGACGTGAACAGGGGCGATCCACTCGACCTTGGCGCCGCTCTCCTTCGTGAAGGTCGCCAGGTACGGGACGGTCTGGAAGTAGTTGGCGTCGAGCGAGCCGTCGACCAGCGCGGTGTTGGGCTGCACGTAGTCGGTGAACTCGACGACCTCGACCTTCAGGCCCTTCTGCGCGGCGAGGTTCTCCGCCACGTACTTGAGGATCTGCGCGTGCGGGACGGGCGAGACGCCGACCTTCAACGTGTCCGAAGAGGACGCGCCACCGGACGAGCAAGCGGACAAAACAGTCAGGGCAGCCGCGATCAGGGCAGCACGAATACGCATTACGTTCCTTTTGAGAAATTACGAGTGGTTCAGACGGAGGCGTGCCTGCGCCGGTCGGACGCGCGGGCGGCACGGGTGAAGCCGAGCTGGATCAGTGTCGTGAGCACGGCGAGCCACGCCACGGTGCTCCACAGGATCCGGTCGTTGAAGCGCTGGTAGCCCTCGCGGATCGCCAGGTCGCCGAGGCCACCGCCGCCGATCACGCCCGCCATGGCGGAGTAGCCGATCAGGGCGATCACGGTGACGCCGATGGCGTTGATCAGCGCGGGCAGCGACTCGCGGATCAGCACGCTGCGCACGATCCTGATGGTCGAGGCACCGGTCGTCACCGCGGCCTCGACCACGGTCACGTGCACCTCGGACAGGATGTTCTGCACGAGCCGTCCGACGAACGGGATCGCACCCACGGCCAACGGCACGATGACCGCCGTACTACCGATGGATCCGCCGACGATGAGGTGGGTGACCGACGTGAGCGCGACGAGCAGCACGATGAACGGCATCGAGCGGCCCAGGTCGGTGATGAAGCCGAGAACGCGGTGCAGCGCCTGGTTCGGCCGCAGCCCGCCCTTGGCGGTGAGCTGCAGCCAAACTCCGACGGGAATTCCGAAAGCTGTGGCGATCACGGTGGAGACGCCGACCATGTACAGCGTCTCCCCGGTGGCCTCGACGAGGTAGCTCAGCACGTCGGGCCAGGGTGTTGCAGACCTCACGCAGCTACTCCCTGCGGCCCCTTCAGGGACCTCTGCACCGCACCGCCGGCCTCGCTGATCCACTCCAGCGCGGAGTCGGACCGCTCGCCGTTCAGGCCGAGGCGGAACCGCGCGACCGGAGTCTCGCCCAGACGCGTGAGGCCACCGCCGACGATGTTCAGCTCGACGCCGAACCGGTGCGACACCTCGGGCAGCAGGGCACCGACCGCGGCGAACCCGACGAGCACGACGTCCGCGACGCGGTCGTAGGCGCTCTCGTTGATCGGGTTCAGGTCGACGGCGGGCAGCAGCGCACTGCTCGTACGGCTGCCGGCGTCGCCGACCAGGTCGAGGACCTTGCCATGCTCGACGACGCGACCCTGCTCCAGCACGGCGACGTCATCGCAGATCTTCCGGACCACGCCCATGTCGTGCGTGACGATGAGCACGGTCACACCCAGCTCAGCGCGCGCACGGTCGAGCACGGTCAGCACGGATCCGGTGGTCTCCGGGTCGAGCGCTGACGTGGGCTCGTCGGCGAGCAGAACTGACGGGTTCGCGGCGAGTGCGCGCGCCACCGCGATGCGCTGACGCTGCCCGCCGGACAGCTGGTCGGGGTAGGAGGCGGCCTTGTCGGTCAGGCCGACGAGGTCCAGCAGCTCGCCAACACGGCTGCGGCGCTGCGGTCCGGGGATGCCCGCACTCTCGAGCGGCAGGGCGATGTTGCCGGCGGCGGTGCGCTGCCTGAGGAGGGAATCCCCTTGCGGCACAACGCCGATCTGCCTGCGGGCGGCCCTCAGGGCCGACCCGTCCAGCGCGGTGATGTCCGTGCCGTCGACGCGAATGGCGCCGGAGTCGGGACGCTCGAGCAGCGCAACGCAGCGCGCGAGCGTCGACTTGCCGGCCCCGCTCGGGCCGACCACGCCGAGCACGGTGCCCGCCCCGACGTCGAGGGTCACGCCGTTGAGGGCGTTGACACCCTGGAAGGACTTGGTGAGGTTTTCGACTGTGATCACGTCTGCTCCACGGCTGCGCGCGACGGCACACACGCCTCGTGGGCGGTGCGCGGTCGGAGTTCTGCTGCTCAGGTGTGCGCCACTCTTAGGCTGAGTGCGCGTCAAAGGACTTTGAGAAGGCGCCTTAGACGAGGTGGCGACGACATGCAGAGGACGTGCGGCGGCACTGGTCGACGACTCGCCGGCGCGTCAGCATTCGCGTGGTACCCATGTGATCCTCCATCGGTCCTGGCGTTAGCACCTGCCCGCATCCAGCGGGTGGTTGCTGCGACGTCGTAGAGCCAGGTCTCTCAGTCGCTCCGGATGGCAAGTAGCAGTCAACCGGACGCACGTTCGGTTGCGCAAGCCAGAATCCGATTCGTTCGACAGATCACACTGTTGGCCGATGGATCTCCGGCCTAGACCTCCGCGATCCGGATGAAGTCGATCACGCTGAGCTGCTCACCCCTGGCCTGAGGGTCGACGCCGGCCTCTTCGAGCAGCTCGTCGATGTTGACGTCGTGCGCGCCCGCCCACCCCTTGAGGGCCGCGCGGAGCGTCTTGCGGCGTTGCGCGAAGGCCGCGTCGACGATCCCGAAGAGCCTCTTGCGGTCCACTGTGGACAGCGGACTTTCGTGACGGCGAAAGGAAACCAGGCCCGAGTCCACGTTGGGCGCGGGCCAGAAGACGTTCCTGCCGACCGGCCCGGCCTTCTTCGCCTTCCCGTACCAGGCGATCTTCACGCTGGGGACGCCGTAGATCTTGCTGCCGGGGTCGGCGGCCATCCGGTCGGCGACCTCGGCCTGCACCATCACCAGGCCCTTTTGGAGGCTCGGGAGCTCGTGCAGGAGGTGCAGGACCACCGGCACGGCGACGTTGTAGGGCAGGTTGGCCACGATCGCGGTGGGCTGGACCACGAGGTCGTCTCGAGTGACCTTCATGGCGTCCTTGAGGACGACGTGCAGCTTGGCCGCGTTCTCGGGGTCCATCTCGCTCGCGGTCTGCGGGAGGCGGTGTGCGAGCGGGGGGTCGATCTCCACCGCCACGACCTGCTTGGCGCTGGGGAGCAGGGCGAGGGTCAGGGAACCCAGGCCCGGGCCGACCTCCAGGACGATGTCGTCTTGCGTGAGGCCGGCTGCGGCGACGATCTTGCGGACCGTGTTGGGGTCGTGCACGAAGTTCTGGCCCAGCTTCTTGGTGGGTCGGATGCCCAGCTCTTCGGCCAGACGTCTCACTTCGGCGGGTCCCAGCAGGCTCACTTGAGCATTCTCGCAGGTGGGTTGGGGGGATGGAGGGCGGGTGTCGGGGTGGGGGCTGGAGGGAGTGCCGAGGGGGTGGGTGCTGGAGGCCGAATGGCAGGGGGCGGGTAGCGGCGGACGGGCCGGCGACAAGCGGGCGGACGGGCAGCGAGCGGACGGGCAGCGAGCGGACGGGCAGCGAGCGGACGGGCTGCAGCGAGCGAGCGGGCGGGCAGCGAGCGGGCGGCAGCGGGTACCGGGGGCGGGCGGGAGCCGGGGGCAGGAGCCATAGGGCGAGTGGGCTGGGGCGGGTGCCTGAGAGCGGGTGGCAGGGGCGAGCGACAGCCGGGTGGGCGGCAGCGGACGGGCGGGTGCCGGGAGCGGGTGCCGGGAGCGGGTGCCGGGAGCGGGTGCCGGGAGCGGGTGCCGGGAGCGGGTGCCGGGAGCGGGTGCCGGGAGCGGGTGGTCACCTTGCGAGGGCTGGTCACGTTCCAGCGGAGGGTCGCCAGCAGTGCGGGCCGGTCGCGTTCCAGCGTGCTTGCGAGGGCAATACCGGGCCGGGTCAAGTCATCGCCGCTTCGCGACGATTGCGATTGGGGCTTGACTTCGAGCCTCTAGCGAGATGCTTCATCGGCCTTAAAAGGCCGGGCATAAGGAGCCCGGCCGTTCCCTCAACGGTAGCATCTCGCACTCGAAGTCAAGCCCCAATCGCCGGGCTGCGCACGTCATCACCGCAGCTCAGAGGGCAGAGGTTCGGACGGCTCGCTTCGCATCGCCATTGGCGGCAGGGCTGCTCGCCTTCGGCATCGCTGGCGATCAAAAGCCCATTCTCCGGGCGGGCTCGTGGTCAGCCCTCGCCATCGCACCCGTGCCATGGCTGTCTGGCGGGTGGGTGGTCCCGGCTGACGCCATCCACCTGCCAGCGGGCCTGTCTACCGCGCCTATGGCAGGTGCGTGATCCCGCCAGCGAAGCCGCCCTCGACCCCTGGGCGGGTGCGTGATCTCGGCTGGCGCCACCCACCCGCCAGCGAGCCCGCCCACGCAGCCTGGGCCGGGTGCTTGCCCGCCTGGCCCGGCCCCGGACACGACGAAGGCCGCCCCCAGCGAATCGGGAGCGGCCTCGGTCAAGAAACAGCCGAAGTGGGTGCCGTTTTACGGCAGGCCCAGCTTTGCTCGGCAGCCCGGCCAGGCGCCGTAGGTGCCGCCTGCGCGGTCGCGGAGCTTCGTGGCGATGGCGATCTGCTGTTCGCGGGTGGCCTGGTGCGGGAGGGCGGCGTAGGCGGTGCCGCCGTTCGCGGCCCAGGTGCCTGCGTTGAACTGGAGGCCGCCGTAGTAGCCGTTGCCCGTGTTGATGTCCCAGCGGCCGCCTGCCTCGCAGCCGGCGAGGCGGTCCCAGACGGCGCCGTCGGGGAGGGGCTTGGTGCCCACGGTGACCTTCTTGGGCTTCGGCTCCTTGGTGACCTTGCCGCCGATCTTCTCGCGGCTGATCTCCTTGCCGTTCTTCACGGTCACGCGGTAGGTCGAGACCTGCTCGCCGGCCTCGCCCGGGTCGGTGACTTTCTGCTCGCCCGCGTTCATGTTCGGGTCGTTGGTCTTCTCGACCGGCGGGGCGACCGGCTCGTTCACGTTGATGACCGTGACGCCGGTGCGGGAGATGTAGACCTCGGCGCCGGTCGCGATCTTGACGTCCGTGCCGGAGGCGACGGCGTCTTCGGGGCCGAGGGAGAGGTTCTCGTTCTTCAGCAGCTCGTCGACGGTGACCGCGGTGGTCTGGATCTCGCGGACCGGGTTGGCGCCGTCGAAGAGCTTGACGAGCTTGCGGGTCTTGACCTCCAGGTTCATGCCTCCGAGAGGCACGTCCTGGCTACCCGGCGCGGAGAACCAGGCGCCTTCGGTCGGCACGCCCATCTGGCGGGCGGCTTCCTCGACGGTGACCGAGCGGACCCAGTCCTCGTGGGCCTGGCCGTCGACACTCATCTTGACGAGGCGGCCGCGGTCGAGGGTGATCTTGCCGCCGTCGGAGACCGGGGCGTTCAGCGAAGGCGACAGGGCGTCGTGCTCGCCGACGACGATGCCTTCCTCGGCGAGGACCTCGCCGACCGTGCCCTCGTACGAGTGGACGGTCTGCGTCGCACCGTCGACGTCGACGGTCAGCGACTTGTCCATCGCCATCGCGGTCACGCCGCCGCCGGAGATGGAGACGAGGACCGCGGCGACCGCGCCCTTGAGGAAGCGGCGCTTCCAGGACGTGACGGCGCTGACGAGGAGCTGCGGGTCCTGCTTCTCCTCTTCCTCCGACGGGAGGACGAGGGGCGGCATGATCGTCGTCTCGGCGTTGATGAGACGGATCAGCTCGTCGACGTCGACGTTCGCCGTGGCGAGGAGCTCGTCGGCGTCCGGGCCGAGCACCTCGAGCACGTCCGCGGGCGAGATGGTCAGCGCACCGGCGGGAAAGCTCGGGTGGGGGTCAACGACGCCGACCGCGGTCTTCCCGACAGGCGTGAACCAGTCGGTGTCGTCGTTGAAGTCGTACGGAGCGGCAGTTCTGTCGCTTCCAGACACTGGGTCGATACCTCCATTGCGGAAGCTCGAGGCCACCGCACAGTTGGCGCTGCAAAGATCATTCGAGGGTTGAGCTCGAAGGTTCCCGGCAACTCCTCCTACGTGGTCTCGCTTCTTCGCGCTTCTGGCATGGGTCCCGCCCCGACTGCGGGCGTGCTCCCAACCGACTGGGTCGGTCCGGGTGGCACGGTCACGGGACAGTAACGGGGTCGCGGACGTTGCGCAAACACCCCCGCCAATGTTGTGACCTCAGTCACCCCATGGGGGTAGGAACCCTTTGCTCCGTTCGTCTTACTTCGCATCTCAGTAACCAAGTCCGAACACTCGTTGAGCATTACGGGTGACGACGGAGCAGAGTTCAGAAAGATCTTCGCCACGGAGCGTGGCCAAATCCCGAACTGTGTAATTCACACAATATGGTTCATTCGGCCGCCCCCTGAACGGATGCGGTGTCAGGAACGGGGCATCCGTCTCCACCAGCAGCTGATCTTGGGGCACCAGCGCGGCCGCCTCGCGAAGAGCGCGCGCGTTCTTGAACGTCACCGGGCCCGCGAACGACAGCACGTACCCCGCGTCGACGCACCGCCGGGCGAAGTCCGCGTCACCGGAGAAGCAGTGGAAGACCACAGTGGACGGTGCGCCCTCGGACTCCAGCACCTTCAGGATGTCCTCGTGCGCGTCCCTGTCGTGGATCATCAACGGCTTCCCGACGCGCTTGGAAAGGTCGATGTGCCAACGGAAAGCCTCGTGCTGGGCGGCGGGCGGCGAGTAGTCCCAGTAGTAGTCCAGACCGGTCTCGCCGATCGCCACCACACGATCAAAAGCAGCGAGACGCTCCAGTTCGGCCTTCTCGACGTCACCGAACGAAGAGGTGCGCGTCGGGTGCACGGCCACCGCCGCGTAGACCCGCGAGTCCCAAGTGGACGCTTCGGCGGCCCACTGAGCGGCCGCCAGGTCGTCCGCCACGGTGATCACGTGCGAGACGCCGGCCGTCTCGGCCCGGTCCAGCAAAAGGCCCACACCGGCGGCATCGACAGCACCACACGCGTCGAGATGCGTGTGGGCGTCGATCACCGGTGCCGGAAGAGCTTCCGGCACCGGCGGTCGTTCACGCTTGTCGGTCACTTGACGATCGGAGCCCACTCGGGCCCGGTGTCGCCGAGTTCCTTGTCCAGCTTCGAGAACAACGGCGACGGCTTGGCCAGCGGACGGCCCACCTCGATCGGCGTCGACTCCCAGCGAGCCTGCTCACCGGCGTAGTCACCGGTCAGCACCGGGTACGAGCGGTCGGGCACGTCGAGGTCGTCGACCTCGGTCAGCGAAGGCTGCGCGGCCCACACGCCCGTGCCGCCCAGCGCCTCGTGCACCTTCTGCGCCGAGTGCGGCAGGAACGGCGTCATCAACGTGTTCGCGTCCTGCACGACCTGAAGAGCCGTGTGCAGCACCGAGTCGCGGCGGTCCGGGTCGTCCTTGAGCTTCCACGGCTCCTGGTCCGACAGGTACTTGTTCGCCGCCGAGATGACCCGCATGGCCTCGCCGGACGCCTGCTTGAACCGCGACCGGCGCAGGTGCGCGCCGACCGTGTCGAACGCCGCACGCGACTGCGCGAGCAACTCGTGGTCCGCAGGAGTCAGCGAGACGGCCTTCGGGATCGCGCCGACGTTCTTGTGCGCCATCGAGACCGACCGGTTGACCAGGTTGCCCCACTCGTTCGCCAGCTCGAAGTTCGTCCGGCGGACGAACTCCTCCCAGGTGAAGTCGGTGTCCTGATTCTCGGGACCCGCGACGGAGATGAAGTACCGCAGCGCGTCCGGCCCGAACTCCTTCAGGAAGTCGCCGACGTAGATCACGGTGCCGCGCGAGGTGGAGAACTTCGAGCCGCTCATCGTCAGGTACTCCGACGACACGACCTCGGTCGGCAGGTTCAGCGTGCCGAACCGGCCGGGCTCGCCGCCCTTGTCGCCCGCGCCGTTCTGCCCGAGCAGCAGCGACGGCCAGATCAGCGAGTGGAAGACGATGTTGTCCTTGCCCATGAAGTAGTAGCCCTGGGCGTCACCCGTCCAGAACTCCTTCCAGGCATCGGGGTTCCCGGCGCGCCGCGCCCACTCGACGGACGCCGAGAGGTACCCGATGACCGCGTCGAACCACACGTAGAACCGCTTCATCGGCTGGTCGCTCCACCCGTCGAGCGGGATCGGCACACCCCAGTCGAGGTCGCGGGTGATGGCGCGCGGCCGCAGGTCCTTGATCAGGTTCTGCGAGAACTTGAGCACGTTCGGGCGCCAGTCCGACCGCGTGCCCATCCACTTGCTCAACGACTCGATGAACGACGGCAGGTCCAGGAACAGGTGCTCGGTCTCGACGAACTTCGGCGTCTCGCCGTTGATCTTCGAGCGCGGGTTGATCAGTTCCGACGGGTCGAGCTGGTTGCCGCAGTTGTCGCACTGGTCACCGCGCGCGCCGTCGTAGCCGCAGTGCGGGCACGTGCCCTCGATGTAGCGGTCGGGCAGCGTCCGGCCGGTCGACGGGCTGATGGCGCCCATCTCCGTCTTCGGGATGACGTAGCCGTTCTTCCACAGCGCGGCGAACAGGTCCTGCACGACCTGGTAGTGGTTGCCGGTCGTCGTGCGGGTGAAGAGGTCGTAGGACAGGCCGAGGCCCTGGAGGTCAGACGCGATCACACGGTTGTACTTGTCGGCGAGCTCACGCGCGGTGAGCCCTTCCTTCTCGGCCTGCACCTGGATCGGTGTGCCGTGCTCGTCCGTGCCGCTGACCATGAGCACCCGGTGTCCGGACATTCGCATGTAGCGGGAGAAGACGTCGGACGGGACACCGAAACCGGAGACATGACCGATGTGCCGGGGGCCATTGGCGTAAGGCCAGGCCACCGCGGTCAGTACGGAGGCACTCATGCACATAGCCTACGGAGGCGGTGCCAGGGTGTTTTCACCGAGTGGGAGGTCGGTTTGTCCGCGACCAGGATGCTGGTGCTCGGCGTGGTCAAGCTCGTCGGCGAGGCACACGGTTACGTGGTGCGGCGCGAGCTGAAGTCGTGGGCGGCGGACCAGTGGGCGAACGTGCAGCCGGGCTCGATCTACCACGCGCTGAAGTCGCTGGCCAAGGACGGACTGCTGGAGCCGGTCGGGGTCGAGTCCGGCGAGGGGCCCGCCCGCACCACCTACAAGATCACCGCGACCGGTGAGCACGAGCTGCAGGACCTGCTGAACCACGCCCTGGCCGACGCCTCCGCCGGCAACGACGAGGTGTCCGCGGGCGTCGCGATGATCAACCTCGTCCCCCGCAAGCAGGCGATCGTGCTGCTGAAGAACCGCCTGGCAGGCCTCGAAGGCCAGCTCGCGCCGACGCGGCACGGCATCACGTCGATGCCGGAGATGGGCAAGCCCCAGCACGTCAGCGAGCTGTTTCGACTCTGGCTCGTCCACCTCGAAGGCCAGGTGCGCTGGACTCAGGAGTTGATCGAACGCCTAGAGGCCGGCGAGTACGCGCTTAAGGACTAGTCAAACTTGATTAGTTCCCGCTAGCCTCTAGTCAAAGTTGACTAGAGGGGATTCAGTCATGATCAAGGCACGCGGCCTCGCGCGCCGGTTCACGACGAAGTTCGGCCCGGTGGAAGCGGTACGCGGGGTCGACATCGACGTTGCCGAGGGGGAACTGGTCGGGTTCCTCGGCCCGAACGGCGCAGGCAAGTCCACGACGTTGCGCATGCTCACGACGTTGCTGCAGCCGACGGCGGGCGAGGCGATCATCGCCGGCCACGACCTGCTCACCGACCCGGCGGGAGTGCGCCGCAACATCGGGTACGTCGGGCAGCGCAACGGCGCGGGCGCGGACCAGCGGGTCGCCGACGAACTGGCGTTCCAGGCCCGCTTCTACGGTCTCGGCAAGCACGACGCCCGCAAGAAGGTCGGTGAGCTGCTCGAACGGTTCGAGCTGACCGGTCTGGAGAAGCGCGGCGTCATCACGCTGTCGGGCGGCCAGCAGCGCCGGCTCGACATCGCGATGGGCATGCTGCACGACCCGCGGCTGCTGTTCCTGGACGAGCCGTCGACCGCGCTCGACCCGCAGAGCCGCCGCAACCTGTGGGACCACATCAAGCAGCTCAAGGCGGACGGCGTCACGGTCTTCCTGACCACGCACTACCTGGACGAGGCCGACTTCCTCAGCGACCGGCTGCTGGTGATCGACCACGGCCTCATCGTCGGCGAGGGCTCACCGGACGAGCTGAAGAACCGCGTGTCCGGCGACCTGGTCGTGCTCGGCAGCCCGCAGGCCTCGCTGGTCGCCGGCAAGTTCGAGAACGCCGTCGTGGACGGCGAGAAGGTCAGCTTCCGCATCCCGGACGGCGACCGCGCGCTGCCAGGGCTGCTGCGGGACCTCGACAACATCGGCGTCGAGCTGCACTCCGTCCAGGTCCACCGGCCGACGCTGGACGACGTGTTCCTCACCATGACCGGCCGTTCACTGAGGGAGGAAGCAAATGTTGCGTGACACCTGGCTCGTCTTCGCCCGCGTGATGCTGCCGGTGGTGCGCAACCCCGTCGCGGTGATCTTCGGGTTGTCCCAGCCGCTGCTCTACCTGGGCCTGTTCGGACCGCTGCTCGGCGACACCGGCTGGCAGTGGTTCGTACCGGGTCTGCTGGTGCAGATGGCATTGTTCGGCACGGCCTACGCGGGCTTCTCGCTGCTGCCGGAGGTGCGGACGGGCGTGATGGAACGACTGCGGGTCACGCCGATCAGCCGGGTCGCGCTGCTCGTCGGCAGGGTCGGCAAGGACGTGGTGCTGCTCGTCGTGCAGAGCCTGCTGATCGTGCTGGCGGCGATGCTGTTCGGGTTCCGCGCGTCGGCCGGCGAGATCCTGCTCGGGCTCGGTCTGGTGGCGTTGCTGGGCATCGCCATCGGGTCGGCGTCGTACGCGATCGCGTTGAAGGTGAAGCTGGAGTACGTGTTCGCGTCGGTGCTGTCGTCGACGATCGTGCCGTTGATGCTGCTCTCGGGCGTGCTGCTGCCGATGTCGAACGGGCCGAAGTGGCTCTACTGGCTGTCTCGGATCAATCCGTTGGCGCACGTCGTCGACGCCGAGCGGTCGATCTTCAACACCGGGTCGATCCTGCTCGGACTCGTCGCGGTGACCGCGCTGGTGCTGGCCGGTGTGTTCTTCGGCGTCCGCACGTTCAACCGCGAGTCAGCTTGATCTGACCGCGGCGTCGTAGAGGGCCTTCTTGCTGACCCCGGCCGCCTCCGCCACCTCGGCGGCGGCCGACTTCATCCGCTCCCCGTCGGCGACGCGCTGCCTGACCTCGGCGACCAGCGTGTCGAGGTCGGGCTTGTCCTCGACGGGGGCGGGGCCGAGCACCACGGTGATCTCGCCGCGTGCGCCTTCCACGGCCCACTCGGCGAGTTCAGCGAGAGTTCCCCGCACGACCTCTTCGTACTTCTTCGTCAGCTCGCGGCACACGGCGGCGGCGCGGTCCGGTCCGAGCACCTCCACGGCGTCCGCGAGCGTCGCAGCGAGCCGATGGGGTGCCTCGAAGAAGACGACGGTGCGTTGTTCCGTGGCGAGCGGGGCGAACCAGCGCTTGCGCTCACCGGACTTGCGCGGCGGGAAGCCGTCGAACGCGAACCGGTCGCTCGGCAGGCCCGACAGGGCGAGCGCGGTCGTCACGGCGGAGGGTCCCGGCAGGCACGTGACCGTGAGGTCCTGCTCGACACACGCGGCGACCAGCCGGTAACCGGGGTCGGACACGGACGGCATTCCGGCGTCCGTCACGAGCAGCACGGTCTCGCCGCCCCGCAGCGACTCGAGCAGCCCCGGCAGGCGCGCCGTCTCGACCTGGTCGTAGAAGCTGATCACCCGTCCGGACGGTTTGACCTGCAGCGCGGCCGCGAGACTGTGCAACCGGCGGGTGTCCTCGGCGGCGATCACATCCGCTGTCTGCAACGCCTCGACCAGACGTGCGGAGGCGTCGCGGATGTCCCCGAGAGGGGTGGCTGCCAGGACAAGACGGCCTGAACCGGATACAGGACTCACGTGCTTCACCCTACGATCGGCGGCGTGACAGTCCTCGTGCAGCCAGGAGAGGCGCCCGTCGTCGTCGAGGAACCGCGCACGGATCGTGCGGCGGCGCTCGACCCGCCTCCGTCCGGAAACCGCCTGCGCGGGTGGCTCATGACGATCGTCGTGACGCTGGTCGGAGCCGTCGTCCGGTTCTGGAACCTCGGGTATCCGACCGACAAGGGCACGCCGATCTTCGACGAGAAGCACTACGTGCCGCAGACGGCACAGGTGCTGCGCAACGGCGGCTACGAGGACAACCCCGGCTACGAGCTGATCGTCCACCCGCCGCTCGCGAAGCAGCTGATGGCGTTCGGCCAGGAGCTCTTCGGCTACGACGGCATCGGCTGGCGGTTCGCCTCGGCGCTCGCGGGCGCGATCACGATCCTGCTGATCGTCCGGATCGCCCGCCGCCTGACCCGCTCGGACCTGCTGGGCGCGCTGGCCGGCGTGCTGCTCATCGCGGACGGCGTCTCGCACGTCCAGTCGCGGATGGGTATGCTCGACATCTTCCTGGCGCTGTTCGTCGTCGCCGCGTTCGGCTGTCTGGTCGTCGACCGCGAACAGGTCCGTGAACGACTTGCCGTGGCCGTGCGCGAGGGGTTCGTCAACAACTCGGCGTTCGGGCCGTGGCTGGGCTTCCGCTGGTGGCGCTTCGGCGCGGGCGTGTCGCTCGGTCTGGCGTGTGGCGTCAAGTGGTCGGGCATCTGGTACATCGGCGCGTTCGGGCTGCTGACGGTCGTCTGGACCGCGTTGGCGCGGCGGGCGGCCGGTGTCGAGGAGCCGTGGCTCGGGTCGATCGCGAAGGACCTGCTGCCGTCGCTGGGCGGCCTCGTCGCGATCCCGGTGCTCGTCTACGTCGCCACGTGGTTCCCGTGGATGGCCAGCGAGACCGGCATCGACCGGCACGTGGTCGGCGGCAAGGTCCAGGACGTCTGGTACATCCCGGACGTCCTGCAGTCGCTGTGGTTCAACGCGAAGAACGTCTACAAGTTCCACGTCGAGCTGGTCACCTCGGCGACCAACCGGCACCCGTGGGAGTCGAAGCCGTGGACGTGGCCGATGGGCCTGCGTCCGATGCTCTACTACTACGAGAGCAGCGTGACGGGCTGCGGCGCGGCGTCGTGTCTCGGCGCGATCATGCTGATCGGCACGCCCGCGATGTGGTGGCTCGCGTTCCCGGTGATCGGCTGGGCCGTCTTCCGCAGCGTCGGCAGGATGGACTGGCGCTACGCCGGCGTGCTCGTCGCGTACATGGCCGGCCTGCTGCCGTGGTTCCTCAACCTCGACCGGCAGATGTACTTCTTCTACGTCACGCCGATGGCGCCGTTCCTGGTGCTGATGATCGTGCTGGCGCTGGGCGAGATCCTGGGGCGCAGGTCGGCGGGCTCCGAACGCCGCGGCACGGGACTGCTGGTCGTGGCGCTGTACGTCGGCATCGTGGTCGCGAACTTCGTGTGGCTGTGGCCGATCCTCAACGGCAACCCGATCACACCGGAGATGTGGCAGCAGGAGCTGTGGCTGCCTAGCTGGCGCTGATCTCCAGCGCTCGTTGCCTGGTCAGGTCGCCCTCGAGTCGCAGGGTGACCTGACCTCGTTGCCAGATCAGGGTTTGCCCCGTGCCCCGCGGTTCCTCGTCGTGCCACGCGCCGTTGCGGTCGATGTAGAAGAACGCGTGCGGATACGGGATCCAGATCTTGTCGTCGATCTGCTCGACGCCGTCCTGGTTGACGAGCTTGCCGATGGTCGAGCTGATCGTGCCGTCGAACTCGTCGAGCCTGAGCTGCCCGTAGTGCAGCGTGACGAACCGTCCTTCGTGGACGGTGATCCGGTCCGGCCGGCCGAGCTCCTGCGGCAGGTGGATCTCGAACGGCATCTGGTTCTTCGCTTCCTCGAGCGAGACCTCCTGGCTGGGCAACGGCGGCGCGACGCTCCGCGGTGCCTCCGTCCGGAACTCGACGCCGGCGAATTCCAGGAACTGCTGCACGCCCGCCCGCACCGCGGGAGACACCGCGAAGGCGATCGCGAACGCGGTCACCGCGCCGATGATCGCCGCGAGCCAGCGGTTTCTGCGGCTCGGGGCGTTGATCCTGGTCAGGACCTGCGCCGTGACGTCCGGCGGTTCCGGCACGTGAATCCTCCGGCCGAGGTCGCGCAGGGCGGCCTCGATGTCGCTATCGCTCACGGGCCACCTCCTCCAGCATCGGCCGCAGCTTCGCCAGCGCGCGGGACAGCCGCGACTTCACGGTTCCCTTGGCCAGGTTCAACGTCTGCGCGGTCTCGGCCTCGCTCAGGTCCAGCAGGTAGCGGCAGGTGACGACCTGGCGGTCGTGGTCGGGCAGGCTCTGGACGGCTTGCAGGAGCTTGGCGCGGGAGTCGTCGACCAGCGTGCCGGGGTCGTCGTGGTCGACGGTCTCCGTGATGGTGGCCATCTTGAGCTCCATCAGGTTGCGGCGCCGCCGGCCGCGGTGGAGGTTCTTGGTCTCGTTGGCGACGATCTTCAGCAGCCACGGCTTGAAGTCGGCGTCCGCCCGGAAGGTGCCGAGCTTCCGGTACGCCTTCACGAACGCCTCCTGCACCACGTCACCGGCGTCCGCACCCGCCCCGAGCAGGTAGGCCGTCCGGTGCGCGAGCGCGGTGTACCGGGCGACCAGCTCGCCGTAGGCCGCCTGGTCACCTGCGATCGCCCGTGCCACCGCGTCGTCCGTGATGCCCTTCCTACACCGGGAACCCCGCTTCGGTTCCCGGTGTAGGACCCGCATGAGGATTCTCGCCTTGATATGCGCGTTCCTGCTGATCAGCGCGCCTTCCGCACATGCGGGCGGCTGGGCGGTCACGTACCTGGACCCGGTGCCGTCGATCCAGCCGTCCGTGACCCACACCGTCGGCTACTGGGTGCTGCAGCACGGTACCCATCCGTTCACCGGCGGCGATCTGGGCAAGACGGGGCTTCGCTTCAAGTCCGGCGCGGACTCGCGGGAGTTCGTCGGGGTGCCGCTCGGGCAGCCCGCGCACTACGCCGTGACGTTCACCCTGCCCGCGGGGTCGTACGAGGTCTTCGGCGTGCAGGGGATGTTCCAGGACCATTCGCTCGGGTCGCTGACCGTGCCGGGAACGTTCCTGGTCAAGCCACCGGACCCGCAGCTGGTGATGCCGGGCTCGACCGAGCCCTCGCCGTGGGACGAGATCGCGCCGCCGATCGGCACACCCGCGGTGTCCGCCTCTCCCGCACCCGCTGCCGCGGTGACTCCCGCGGAACCCTCCGAACCCGCGCCGATGTGGCTCGTGGGGCTCGTGGTGGTGGCAGCGGCAGGTCTGTTCGTGGTGCTGCGCAAGAGGTTGCGGCCGGTCCGGCGAAGGTGAAGTGGTGAGGCGATCGGCGGAAACCGCCTCACCACCCCTCGCGCGGCATCCCTGCGATGCCGAAGCTTTCCGGGTGAACCACCGCCTAGGTCGTTGAACGCTGAATCACCGTTACAGCGCGCCAGCCACGTTCACCCGGATCGCCTAGGCGGCCTCCATCAGGGCCGATTTGTTAGCATGCCCGCTCACCAACCCAATCGAGAGACCTCGAAGGACGTACGCCGCGCCCCGGCGTCGTCGTGCAGGTCTGACCTGGGGAGAGTTCAGCGCGGTATGAGCACCAACGTCGAGTCACGTCCGGAGCACGGCAGCCGAGGACCCGATGACAGCGGCAAGCCGAAAGCACCCGGCTTCCGCACCGACATCCAGGCCCTGCGCGCGATCGCCGTGCTGGCCGTGGTGGTCAACCACTTCTGGCCGAGCAGACTGACCGGCGGGTACGTCGGCGTCGACGTCTTCTTCGTCATCTCCGGGTTCCTGATCACCTCGCACCTCGACCGCGAGATCGTCCGCACCGGCAGGCTGCGGCTCGGCAACTTCTACGCGCGGCGCGTCCGCCGGCTGCTGCCGGCGGCGTTGCTCGTGCTCGCCTTCAGCATCGTCATGGCGTACTTCCTGCTGCCGTACCCGCGCTGGACCGCGAACGCCTGGGAGTCCTTCGCCGCCGCCTCCTACTGGGAGAACTGGCTGCTCGCCGCCAAGTCGGTGAACTACTCGGAGGCGAACGCGGCCGCGAGCCTGGTCCAGCACTACTGGTCGCTGTCGGTGGAGGAGCAGTTCTACCTGTTCTGGCCGCTGCTGCTGGTCGGCCTGTTCAAGCTCGGCAGGCGTCGCTGGGTGATGCTCGGCGTCGCGGCCCTCGGCGCGCTGTCGCTGGCTCTGAGCGTCTACTACACGGCCGTCTCGCCGAACCAGGCGTACTTCATCACGCCCGTCCGGGTCTGGGAGTTCGCCATCGGCGCCGGTGTGGCGCTGGCCGCCTCGAAGCTGGTCCTGCCCCGCGTGGCCGCGGAGCTCGCGGCGTTCGCCGGCCTGGCGATGATCATCGTGACGGCGTACGTCTACGACCACCACACGCCGTTCCCCGGCTCCCTCGCCCTGATCCCCGCGGCCGGCACCGGTCTGGTCATCATCTCGGGCCTGCGTCCCGGCCGTCAGTGGCACACCGTGCTGACCGCCTCAAAGCCCGTGCAGTTCGTGGGCAACGTCAGCTACTCGCTGTACCTGTGGCACTGGCCGGTCGTGCTGCTCGCGCCGTTCGCGCTGAACCCCTTCCTGGACAAGGGCAAGCTCACCTGGCCTTGGCTTGTCGGCCTGGTCGCGCTGTCGCTGGTGCTGGCCTGGCTGTCGAAGGTGTTCATCGAGGACCGCGGCATGTCGTGGGGCCCGCTGAAGAACAGCAGCAAGCTGACGTTCGCGGGCATGGTCGCGGGCATCGTCGTCGTCGCCGTGCTCGCCACGGGACTCCAGTGGACCTACGGCCGGCACGTCGCGCAGGCCGAACGCGACATGGCCGCCGGCATGAGCAGCCCGTGCTACGGCGCCGGCGCCATGATCGGCACCAACGGCTGCACCGCTCCGTTCGGCCCGGCTCGCACGACCGCGATGGGCCCGTCCAACGAGTACTGGCGCACCCCGCCCGAGTGCAGGGAGATCCAGGACTACAAGGCCGGGGACAAGCACACGACGACCATCTGCGACTTTTCCGGCGGCTCCAGCACCGCCGAGAAGGTCTGGCTGGTCGGCGACTCGCACGCCCAGCAGTACCAGGCCTCGGTGTTCGAGATGGCCCGCCAGCGCAAGTGGCACCTCACGACCGCCTACCTGGGCGGCTGCCCGTTCGCCGACGTGCGGACCTCCGAGTTCCGCCACAACCCGGTCTCCGGCCCGGAAGCCGACCGCTGCTACGACTGGACCAAGCGGATGACCGACGTGGTCGCCGCGGACAAGCCGGCGATGGTGCTGACGTCGTTCTTCGCCCGCAGCGAGAAGGCCGAGGGCAAGGGCGGCAGCCAGACCGAGGTGTACCGCGCCGGCCTGGAACCGCGCTGGCAGAAGTGGACCGACGCCGGTGCCCGCGTCGTGGTGCTCGGCGACCCGCCCTACAACGCCGACGTCCGCTCCACCGACTGCGTGACCCTGAACCCGACGTACCCCGAGGCCTGCGCCGTCCCGCGCGCGCAGGCCCAGCCGGCCGACCCGCTGGTCGAGGTCGCACGGACGTCGAAGAACCCGCGTGTGTCGGTGGTCGACCTGAGCGACTACTTCTGCGACGCGAAGCAGTGCTACTCGGTGATCGGGAACGTGGCCGTCTACTACGACCACGACCACCTCAACAACGAGTACGCCCTCAGCTTGGCGCCTGTGATCGCGAAGGCCCTGAACCTGAACTAGCCCCCGAGCCTGAATTGGTGCTGTGACCGTTGGCCACAGCACCAGTGGCGCCTACATCGGCATGTGCTTCGTGGGCGGCGGCGTCGGCTTGCTGATGATCCGCGTGACCGGGCCTTCCTTGCTCATCCCGGCCTGGTCGAGGTACTGGGACAGCTGACCCCGCACCTGCGCCAGCGTCGGACGACGGCCCGGCTCCGGGTCCATCGCCGCGAGCAGCAACCGGGCGTGGGCGCTGTTCTGCGGCAGCTTGGTGATCGGTTCGCCCTGGGCTGCGGCCATCAGCGAGGAGATCGGGTTCTCGCGGGAGCCGCGTGGCGGGTGGCCGGTCAGCGCGTAGGAGACCGTCGCGGCCAGCTGCCAGGAGTCCGACGCCGGGGAGGCCGTCTCGCCGCGCGCCGTTTCCGGGGCGAGGAAGTCCGGGGTGCCGACCATCATGCCGGTGGCGGTCAGCGTGCTGTCGCCCTTGGAGCGGGCGATGCCGAAGTCGATCAGGTGCGCGGTGCCCTGGCCGTCGACGATCACGTTGGACGGCTTCACGTCGCGGTGCAGAACGCCGCGGTCGTGGGCGGCTGCCAGTGCGTCGGCCATGTTCAGCCACAGGCGGGCGGCGAGCTTGTCGTCGATCAGGCCGTTCTTCAGCACCGTCTCGGACAGCGAGGCGCCCTCGATGTACTCCATGACCAGGGCCAGGCCGTCCGGGTCCTGGACGATGTCGAACACCCGCACGCAGTTGGGGTGCCGGACCGCGGCCAGTGCGCGGGCCTCGCGGAGCATGCGCGCCTCGGTGTCGTTGTCCGGGGCGTGCGCGAGCTTCACGGCGACGGTGCGGTCGAGCTGCTCGTCGACGGCCAGCCAGACCGTGCCGAACCCGCCGGAGCCGAGCTGGCGGACGCGGCGGAACCGGCCGTTGCCGGGGTTCCAGACCTTGCCCGACTTCTGCACCGGCGCGGGCGCGTCGGCGTTGGCGGCACCCGGACCGAACGGCAGCGGGCCCGGCGTGTCGGCGAGGACGGCGGGCTGGGACGGCTGCGGGGGCTTGGGCTGCGGCAGGACCTCGGCGACGCGGGTCGGCGGGTACTGGCCGGGCGGCTGGTTGACCGGGCGCATCGGCCGGTTCATCGGCGCGGGCTGGTACTTCGGCACCTGCGCCGGCTGGTACGGCGGCGGGTTCTGGCCGTGCTGCGACGGCTGGTGCTGCGAAGGCTGGTGCGGCGGCGGCTGGTGCTGCGCGGCCGTGATCGGCTTGGTCGGCGCCTTCTTCTGCGGCTGACCCTGCGGCAACTGGTTGTTCTGGGGCTGCGGCGTGCGCGCCACCGGCTGCGGTGGCGGGTTCTGCGAGTTGCGGTCCTGGGACCGGTCGCGGCCGGGGCGGTTCAGCATGGCGGTAGTCAACCCGAAAATCCGCACGACGATTGAGCCGATTACCGCAATCGGCAGAAAGCCCAGGAGCACATGGCCCACCAGGGTCACGGGGAGTGCCGACGTGGCTGCGAGCAGCACCAGGAACGGCGGCCAGAAGACGCGGCGCGGCCAGCTCGGCCCGAGCCGGAACGCCGACCCGGCCTGCAGCATCACGAACAGCAGACACAGCAGCGCCAGGGCCACGGTGATGCACGCGGCGACGAGGAATACGGGCTGCGCGACCGGCCGCTGGATCACACCGATGATCGACGGCGTGCTGTCGACCAGGTAGTCGCCCTGCTGCAGCTGGCCGAAGCAGGTGGCGCCGTCGAGCGAGTCCGAGCCGGAGATCGACCTGTTCTGCAGCCCCTGCACGGTGCCGCGCATGATCAGCCACGGCAACACCAGACAGCTGGCGACGCCGAGCACGGCGAAGATGGCACCCGTCACCGCGCCGTAGGAGTTGCCGACGATCCGGCGCACCGCGATGGACAGCAGCGCCCCGACCGTGGGGAACAACCCGAGCACCGCGCCGAGCGCTGTGGTGGTCCACACCCAGTCACCGGGGCAGACACTCGCGCCCACGAAGCCGTGCAGCCACGTGAGCAAGGACTCCGCGAGCCCCACGACCCACACCACCCCTTCCGCGATCACCCCCAGCCTAGGCGCCTTGACAGCTTACGGTGCGTGATTGGTCTGCGGTTGACGCCACAGCAACCCTTTGCATGATCACTGCGTTGTACCTCCGTCGCGATCGGCTCTGCCAGGCTGTGGGCCCATGAGGATCGCGGCCCCGATGCCCACTACAACGCTTCTGTGCTCGGTCCTGTTGAGCGGTGCCGCCATCACCGTTGATGTCGGTCGACGGCGGAACAACGTCACATCTGGCGACGAGATCCACACGGCCGGACGCACTAATAAGGTTCAGTTCCTCTGATGGACGACTCGTCGGCCGACCGGGGGCGCGCGGCCTTGCGCGCCGGCAGGAGGCCGCGCCCGTTCCACCGGGGCCAGCACCTGATCACCGCCGGCACGAAGAGCGACGAGGTCCTGCTGATCGAGTCGGGCCTGGTCAAGGTCGTCCTGCCGACCTCCGACGCCCGCGACCCGATCACCGGCCTCTTCGGCCCAGGCGACCTGCTCGGCGAGATCGGCGTGACCAGCGGCGCTCCCCGCAGCGCGCACGTGATCGCCCTGGTCGCGGGCACGGCGCTGCACGTGGCGGGCAGTCACTTCCTCGCGCTGCGGGACGACGACGCGGACGTCCGGCGGCTGATCGAGGAGACCTGGCGCAAACGGCAGCGCAACGCCGACGAGAACCAGATGCGGCACATGCGCACCGGTGCCCCGCGTGTCGCGATGTGCCTGCTGTCGTGGGCACGCGAGCACGGCGTCCAGGTCGGTTCCGGCCTGGAACTGCGCGGCGTCAGCCAGCTGGACGTGGCACACGCCGTCGCGATGTCGGTGAAGACCGTCGAACCGTTCCTGCACGTGCTGCGCTCTCGTGGTCTGCTGGTCACCGGCCGGCTCTGGTACCGGCTGCCCGCACCTGACCGCCTCGGCCATTTCATTGCCAGCACGGATGGCACGAACTGACCACGAGTTGCCCCTGTTTTCCGGGTGACCGAATCCGCCCGAACGGTCAAACTCGCTGTCTTCCGCAGAGTTGGAGGCAGCGAGTGAACCCCGTCCCGCAGCACCGCGCGTTGCTCGGCGTCGACGTCATCGGCTCGGCCCAGCTCCCCGGCTACCTGATGAACGCCGTCCCCACCACGATCATGAAGCTGGTCGGCGCCGCCCTGACCAAGAGCGGGATCACCCCGGACGACGTGCTGTCGCTGGAGTCACCGGGCGATGGCGCGCTGATGGTGCTGCCGAGCGGCCAGCTGGGCGCGGTCCTCGACGCCGCCGTCCTGCTCGACCAGCTCACGACCGAGCACAACCGTTGGCACAAGCCAGAAGTACGCCTCCGCGTCGCCGTGCACGTCGGCCCGGTGGGCGAGGACGGCTTCCACCGCGCCCGCATCACCCACACCCGGCTGCTGGACGCGCCGGAGTTCAAGGACCTCATCAAGCGCTGCCACGACGAAGGCACCGAGGACACCGCCAACACCGCGCTGATCGTCTCCTCCGAAGCCCTCGACACGGCGTTCAGCGGCGACCACACGCGGGTGGCCCGGCGCAGCGACTTCGCCTCACTTCCCGTGGCGCACAAGGAGTACCGGCACGAGGCGTGGGTGCGCGTGCCGGGCTTCGACCCGCGCACCCTTACCGGGTTCACGAACCCCGCGCCCACGCCTCAACCCGTCGCGGGCGTGCAGAACATCGTGCGCGGGAACATGCACGGCGGCATCCAGGCGGGCACGGTCAACGGCGGCGTGAACTACTACGGGGGCCGCAAGAAGTGAGCGAGAGCGAGGACAAGGACGCCGCGTCGCCGTCTCCGGATGAGCCCATCTACCTCCCCACCAACGAGATCCGGGGCAACAACCACGGCCTCCAGACTCAGGCGGTCAACGGTGGCGCCCACTTCTACGGCACCTCCAAGGCCGAGCCCGAAGCCGAGCTCCTGGCCCGCTACGCCTCACCGGAGGAGATCCGGGAAGCGAAGGACCTCTTCGTCGCCCCGACCGGTTTCGCGTCGGCGCTTCTCGCACTGCAAACGAACAAAGTGGTCGTGTTGTGCGGAAAGAACACCGGGCGCACACACGCCGCACGCCGGCTGCTCACCTGCGAGCTCGGCCTGAAGACCTTCGCCTACCTCAACCGCGCCCGGCCGCTCGACCGTCTTCAGCCCGATGAGCTGGAGGAGGGCGCCGGATACCTGCTGGACGTCAGCGGCACGAACGACCGGCCGATCACGGACTGGGCCTTCACCCAGGGGCTTCACCTGGTGCGGCAGGCGAACTGCCTGCTCGTCGTCCTCCTCGACCACCGCGAGCAGGCACCGGCCGCCGCCGCGAGCCACGCGTTCGTCCTGGAGGCACCGGCACCCGTCGAGGTCGCGCAGGCATCGCTGCGGCTCCGCGAGGACGTGGACGAGGCGCTGCTGCAGGTGCTCAAGGAAGACCTCGCACCCGCGCTGGAGGGTGCGTCGCCGGACAAGGCCATGTTCGCGGCACGTCTCGCCGTCCAGGTGCACGAGAAGAAGCTCGACCTGGCCGACGCCCTCACCAAGCTGCAGGAGGAAGCCACCGACGCGGTCGCGCGCTGGTTCGAGAAGCTGGACGTCCGAGGGCACGCGTACTCGTTCGCGGTGGCGTTGCTGGAGAACCACCCCTACGAACACGTGCTGCGCCGCGGCTGGGAGCTCGACGAACGGATCCGCGAGGCGGGGCTGCCGCTCGACCGCAACCTGCGGCCACGCGGTCTGCTGGAACAGCCGAAGATCAAGCTGCTGCGCGACATCGCGGCGACCACGGAGATCCGCAAGCACCCCACGATCGAGGGCCAGACCGAGGAGACGATCCGATTCGACCGGCAGGACTGGGCCGCTGCCGTCTTCACCCACGTGTGGCAGCAGTACCCGGCCGCACGGGACATCCTGCGCGACTGGATGTGCGACGACACCTCGGAAGAGGCACGGGACGCGGTCGCCAGGGCGATCTACACGATCGTCACGACCGTGCCGGCCCGCGTGCCCCTCGCGCTCGTCGAACATCTCGCGTCCCAGCGGAAGAACAGCCGCCGCACGGTTGCCGTCGCGGCGCTCGTGCGTCTCACCGAGAACGCCCGCATGCGAGGCCCGGCCGAACAGGCGATGCGGGAGTGGGTGGAGAAGAAGAACGCGTATCGGCTGTCGACGGTCGCTCTGGTCTACGCGACCCCCGCGCCGCACAGGCCGCCCCACGTCGTGCTGAAGATGTTCACCGAGATCGGCAAGTCATCGGCTTTCACGCCCCAGAACGCCGTGGTGGCGGGCATGTTGCCCCTGCTGGTGAACCCGGACACCCGCGAGATGGCGCTCACCACCGCGGTGTCCTGGGCGGCGCGGAAGTACAGCCGAACCGGGCTGAACCGGGTCGCGCTCGGACTCGGGCTGTGGGTCACCGGCTTCTACGTGCAGTCCCGGGAGCTGTCCGAAACGCTCAGCACCCAGCACCCGCAAGCGGTGGCGGCTCTGCTCGAGCACGTGCTGAACGACGACAGGTTCGGCCCGCACCTGCTCCGGCACCTGGCCGACCTGGCGATGTCGGCGACGTGGGACGGCAAGGACGCGGCCGAACTCGTGCGGTTCGCCCTGTTGATCAGCCCGCGGCTGGGCTGGTGGGGACGGCGCGGGGCGGTGCGGCGGCTGTGCCGGCAACACCCGTACATGCGCGCCGACATCCGTCGGATCTTCCGCGTCGCCAGACGGGTTCAGCCGTCGTAGACCTCGTGGTCCGCCTGCGCCCGTGAGCCGCCCTCGCCCGCCGTCCCGCTCGACGACCTCACGGCAGGATCCGCCGCCACCGGCAGGTCACCAAGACCGACGAGGTAGTCGACGGTCCACAGGTGCCGCGCGGCGGGGTTGGGCTCGTGGAAGGTGTCGCCGAAGCCGTACGTGGCGACGTGGGCGTCCTGGGGGCCGAACATCTCCACGGTGATCTGCGAGCCGAGCAGGCCCTTCTCACTGGGCGCGCAGACCAGTTCCAGGCGGGCGCGAACCCACTGGGGCACGTCGGCCGGGTCGGCTTCGAGCTCCTCGGCGACCGCGGTGCAGGAGGTGCCGTGGGCTCTGGCCACGAAGGCCGCGCGGAACACGACGAGCTCACCGGCCGTGCAGCCGGTGAGAACGCGCGCTTCTACTGCTGTGTCGGTCGAGGTCACTACGGGACGGGCGGCCGCGCACCTCGCGGACGGAGGTGCGGTCGACGCCGCTGCTCCGCCTGAGGTGACGGCCCCGAGTAATAACGCGGCGGCCACTGTTCTCACACAGAGAAAACTATTGCGGGCCGCCGCGTTCCTCACCGAACTTCACCCCACAGATGGGTGAGTGCGGAACACGTCGTACGCCAGATCGCCGCGGTGGACGTCGGTGTTGGCGGCGATGAGGTCGCCGAGGGTCCGGCGGTGGTCGAGGCCGTAGCGGGCCTTGATCACGCGCAGGGCCGGGTCGTTGGCGTAGAAGAAGCGGTCACCGTCGCGCAGGGCCTCGAACTGCCTCTTCCAGATGGCGTGCTGGAGCTCGCCGAACTCGCTGCCGGGCAGGCGCGGCTCGGCCATCATCCCGACGATCGCGTCGAGGCCGTTCACATCGCCGTAGACGGCTTTGAGGCGTGCGGCCGTGGTCGTGCGCCGGACGCCGGGCCGCACGTAGTCGAGGCTGTCCGGGTCGTTGATCTCGTCGCCGGGCGTGAGCTCCGGGTCGGCGGGGAACGACTCGGTGGCCTCGCCGGAGATCGCGCGGAACGACGGCTTCGGCGCGAGTCCGTACGCGCGGCGGAGGTCGTTGTAGGCGGCGATGCCGTGGTCGCGGCCGCGTTCCACGTCGAGCGCGGACACGTCGATCACCGCGGTCAGGCAGCGCGGCACGCAGCCGGGGATGAGGAAGATGATGCTGCGCAACGTGTCCTCGTCCACGACCTCGTCGTTGCGGTTCTCGGACTGCAGGCCGAAGCTCTGCAGCAACGGGCCGATCTGCACCTCGTCGACCAGGTCCGGGTTGAACGGCAGCAGGCGCGGCAGAATCCCGATCTCGACCTTCTCGCCGGTGACCGCCACGCTCATTCCCCTGCCGCGCAACGTTTCCAGCTGCTGCGGGGTGTACCGGGAGGCCTGGGTCACGATCTTGAAGTCACCGCGCACCATGCTGTGCGAGCGGTAGCCGACGGTCGCGAACTCGTTGGCCAGGCTGGTCCGCACGTCGGGCCGGTAGCCGCGGTACGGCGCCAGCTTCACGCCCATCGCGGGCAGGAACTCGTTGTAGGTGATCCACTGCTGCTCCGCGATCACGACCTTGCGCGCGATCTGGAACTTCTCCTCGTCGGACAGGTGCGAGGGCAGCCTGTCGACGATCCTGTTGTGCTCACGGGCGAACAGCGTCTGCACGGCGGTGATCGTGGCGTTCTCGTTGGCCCGCATGTCACCCGCGACGACGCCGGTGCCGGTCGTGATCGCCCCGAACGGCCCGGTCATGACCGGCGCGTCCGAACCGTCGCCGCCGCGCGCCTGGCGACGTGGCAGCATGTTGCCTGGCATCAACAACTTCGCACCGTCGCGCAACCAGTTCAGCCGGTCCTGGGTGCCGCCGTACACCGCCCAGCCGTCGAGGTACGAGCTGACGATGTTCTTCTGCTCGTGCGGCGTGACGCCGTCCACGACACCGCTGCGCCGCATGGGGATCGAGCCGAGGTCGTTGCGCACGTGCTCCATCGGCGCGTCGTTGTCCCACGGGATCGAGGCGTCCGTCGCGGTGTCCTCGCGCAGGCCGAACGTGTGGTCCATGAACTGCGCCCACACCTGCGCCCACTGGCTGACGCCGCGGTCCGACAGGAAGTTCTGCCTGCCGTCCGCGAAGATCCGGTTGCTGACGTACCGCGCGTTCGGCCCGGCCACCGGCTGCCCGACGCCGTCCGCGTACCTCGTGGGAGCGATCCGGGAGTACGCCTCGCCGACCGTCCCCCAGTCCGGGTGGGCGCGGTTGTTGCCGCGCCCGTCGAGACTCTGGATCTCGAGGAGCTGTGGCTCCGCCTGGGCCACCCCACCGCCGAGCAGCGCTCCGATCGCCATCACTGCCACTGTTCTACGCAAAACCCGCATGTCTCTCGATGATGCCGAGGACGGGTTCGCCTTTCGTGCACTGTTCTTCACACGGGCGACAGCAGTCGGACAGAGAGCCCGGGAGCGCTTCCACGCTACGGGCTCTGAACTGGGGTTTCCCCTGGATTCCGCTGCGCTACCCCGAACGGGTTGTCCTCGCGAAGACCTGTCGGGTCCGCGAAAGAAGACCCGCGGCGAGCACTCCCGAGCCGAGCACGACGTGGAACACGTGGTCACCCGTCATCAGGTGCAACGGCCCGGCGTGCAGCTCCCCCAACGCCAGCCCGGTCACCCCGAGCATCAGGTACGCACCGCCGAACACCACGGCGAACGCCCGTGCCCACCTCGTCAAACCAAAGCCGAGCGCCGCGATCCCCGACACGAGATGAATGGTGTTGTGCGCGAAGTCCCCGCTGTCACCGGCGACGAACGTCACCACCCCAGCGATCGTGAAGAGCACCCCGAGCACCCGGCACGTCCAGACCGCGATCATCGCCGCACCAGCGCCACGCCCGCCGACACCGTCGCGACGACCACCGCGACCATCTGCACCCACAGCCCGATCGAGCCGCCCACCCCGCCCGGCAGACCGGTGTCGACGAGCCGTGCGACCTCTCCGCTCGCGAACAGCCCCGCCGTCAGGAACAGCCCCGCCACCACGGCCAGCGCGGGCGTCCACCGCCACCGTCCGAAGTAGACGAACGCCGCCGGTACCAGCTGGATGAAGAAGACAGGCGGTACCGGCGGGAAGTCCACGCCCGCCACGATCTGAGCAATCACGCCGGCCGTCGCCACCAGCAACGCCGACACCGTCACCTTCGCCGCAACCCTGTTGTCCATGCGACGAAGCGTGCTCCGCTCGACCGGGCGGGTCGTCAGTCGCGACCGGTATCCCGGCTACGCAGCTCGACGTACTCAGTGGTCGTGATGATCGTGGTCGTGCTCGGGCGCAAACGGTTGGTAGATGTAGAACATCGTCACGGGCTCATCACCCGCAACGGTCTCGTGGTCGACACCCGGCGGCACGAACGCGTACGAACCCGCGCCCGCCTCAACGCCGCCGATGCTCACCGTGCCGTTGATGACCCACGTGTGCTGCGTCGCCGACGGGTGGTTGTGGCCGACATCGCGCGCACCCGGTGCCATCTGGATGAGACCGACGATGGTGTCGCCGTTGGGAGACTTCCACAGGAGCTTGTTCAGCAGCCGTTCGTCGCCGTGCAGCGGGAACGACTTCATCTGCTCGAGGGCCTCAGCGGACAGGACGGTGACTTTGTCCTGCGGCGCGTCGCTCATGGGCACAGCCTTTCGGGAGCCGAACTGGCTTACGGCCGGTATATAGACGAAAGGGCCGCCCACATTACTGCGGGCGGCCCGGTCCGGCTCAGGTCAGCCGCACTTGACCTCGCTGTTGAACAGCATGAACACGTCGAGCTTGTCACCGGTGAAGTGGAAGCTCAGCACGACACCCTGCTGGTCAGGCACCGGCACGTCGTAGCCCTTGTCGTCCGCCTCCTTGGCGTTCGGGTAGGCGGCCTTGACCTGGTCCAGCGTGGCGCCCTTGCCGATGTTCTTGGCCGTGGTGGCACCCGGCGGCGGCAGGATCATCCGGATCTTGTCCCCGGCGAACTGCACGCCACCGTTGGCCTCACGTGCCTCGGCCCGCTTGGCGATGTACTTCGTGGACTCGGCGACCAGCTCGGTCGCCTTGGCCCCCAGTTCAGCGGACGCCGCGAGCTTCTGCGCGTGGGCCGCGAACGCCGCAGCGCCCGCGTCCGCCGCCGGTGCGGGCCCAACGGCGGCTTCCGCCTCGTCCGCGGCCTTCTGCGCGGCCGCGAGCTTCTGCTCCACCTCGTTCGCCGCGGCGAGCTCCTGAGCGTCCGGCGCCGGTGCGCCCTGATACCGGAAGTCCTCGCAGTTGCCGGACTTGCCCGCACCCGTGGCCGCGAGGTCACCGGTGGCGAGCGCTTCCTGCCTCGACATGCCGGGCTTCAGCTTGCCGAACCCGGTGACGTCGAAATGCTTCTCCTGCGCGCCCGAAGACGGCTGCTGGTCCCCAGTGGTGCAACTGACGGCGGCAAGTGCTGCCGCCGCCACGAATACCGCTTTGAATCCCCCAAGGTTCTTCACGCGCACAAGGTATCGGGCCGGACGACCACCGCAGAACGCGTTTTCACCAGATCTTCGCGGTCTTCACAGAACGTCCACATCGGACCACTCAGTGCCGCACCGCGAACGGCACGCTGACCTCGGAGATCTTCACAGGACCGTCCGGAGTCACCGCCGCGGCGAAGATGCCGCCGTCGCCGTCGCCCATGCTCTTGTCGAGCGTGAAGCGGTACCGCACGGTCACCGACTTGCCCTTGGGCAGCGGCTGCTGGTTCGTGGACGTGTCGAGGTAGTCCATCCCGGTGCCCGCCGCGGGGTGCTCCAACTCGACCCACGAGCCGCGGGCAGCGTCGAACCGCTGAGCGGTGACCGTCGGCATGTGCACCGGCCCGCTCGCACAACCGCAGTGGGAAAGCCCGAACACCAGGCCGGCCTTCGGGTACGCCGCCGGCGAGTTGTTGCACAAGGTCACCTCGACCTCCACCGGCTTGCCCGCCTTCACCACCTCAGGAACACCCGCGATCTTGATTTGAACGCCGTACGCGGCGGGCAACGTCGAGTACGGCTCGGCCGCCGGCACCTGCGCGTCGGCCGGATTGATCGCACATTCGCGCTTTTCCACCACCGGCTTTTCCGCCACCGCCTGAGGCTTCTCCGCCACCGCGTTGGACGACGTGGGCGCGGCCGCGGAACTGCTGGTAGACGTGGTAATCGGCACGGGCGCGGCATCCGGCATGGCGGTCGAACAACCGACGAGTGCGGCCAACCCGAAACCGAGGGCGGGCATGACAAAGAAGGCGCGCTTCAACATGGCTCTATTCCCCCAGAAAAGAACTTCCCCCAATTACTTACACCCCAAAGACGCCACAAGCGCCAACCGGTTGCCCACCGGGTTCAAGATCTTTCAGGGACCAGCGGGCACGGTCACGCGCCGGCTACTGATGTTCCGGAGGACGCACCCACGGCGCGTGGCGCTGCCCCGGTTCCAGGTCACCGCGCCAGTAGCGAAAGACCGTCGCCTGAAGCACTTCCACGCTGCCGGCCGCCACCAGGCACGTGGCCGGTTCCGATCCACCGGCGTCGGCCTCGAATGCGACCAGGAGCTGCGGCGCTTCACCGAACTGCCTGGCCACCGCCTGCATCTCGTCGGGCGTCGGCGCACGGAACACGGGGTCCTGGAAGGAAGTCGGGCACTGGACGAGCACCGGGTCCTGGAACACCAACTCCAGACCGTGGTGGTACGTCAGGTCATGTCCGGCGCCCAGCCGCAACTCCCCTGCGCTGCACGAGACCACGTCCCAGTCCCACCAGGACCCTTGCGGCAGTTCGAGGGGAGCAGCCACCTCTCGACCTCGCTGAAACGCCATGGCACACCTCGTCGTCGGCCTCGCGCAAAACTACGCCGCCTGGGAGTTCGTGCATTTAGTACTTTGCTGGACCTAACGCCACAGCATAAGAACCCTTACCGCCGAACAAGACCACGGCGGGTCCGGGGGCTTGCCCCCGGCGTGGGGTCTGGGGGCTCGGCCCCCAGAAAACACTTCGGGGCGAGCCGGTTCACGTTTTCCGTGAACACAACTCGCCCCGAGGAACGAACGTGGAGCTGAGGGGAATCGAACCCCTGACCTTCTCGATGCGAACGAGACGCGCTACCAACTGTGCTACAGCCCCTTGCGGTGTTACGAGAGAACTATAGCAGTCCCAGCGGGGGTGTTTTCACCACCCCCACTACGCCCCGACAGCACCTCGGTACCGCAGCGACTCGAGTCCCTCTAACTCGACGAAGACCGGGTCCTCGTCGTCAGAGTCGACCGGAATGGTCCCCGGACGCACCTGGTACTCGAAGCGCGGCAACGGTGGTAGCGCGGGCTTGTCGTCGATGACCTGGACCTCGGTGGTCTCGGCCATCTCGACAGCCGCGCCGACCGGCACCGCCGGAGTCGCAACAGCGGGAGCCTCGTCGCCCTGCTGCACCTGCGAGCCCGTCGCACGGCGGCGACGCACCTGCTGCAGCCTGGCGAGCCGGCGTGCGCGGATCTCCTCTTCGATCCGCACCTGCCGGCGCAGGTAGGTCAGGTAGCCCACGAGGAGCAGGTCGATCGCGGCGTGGCCGTACCAGAGCGGGGTGTAGAACACCCCGGCCACGACACCGGAAGCGATGGCGGCGAACAGCAGGAACGCGACGACTCTGCGCCGGAACGCGTACTTCGCCTGCGCCACGAGGGCGGCGGTCTCGGGGTCGTAGCCACCACGGCCGCGCCGGAACGGGCGCTCGACGTACTCCTCCTCGTCGAAGTAGTCGTCGTCGATGTCGTGGATGTCGTCGTACTCGGCATCAGGCATGGCGTCGTACTCCTCCCCCACGCTGCGCGCACTCTCCTGGCGCTTGCGGGCCATCATGGGGACGAGGACGACCAGCCACGCCACGACCAGCGCAACGATGATCAGCGAACTCGGCATTCCCCGTTCACCTCCCCCGGCCCACGCGTGGTGCTTTCACCACGCTAGTCACAACAGTCACACCTGTGTCGGAGGCTCGCCGAACTCGGTGCGTACCAAAGTGTGGTGTATCACCCACTTTTGGGTGAAGCGATTAGAACAAATGGACGCAAACGTCAGGGAAGACGGGCCTCTCCGCGTGCGACCAAACGGCGCACTAGGCCATCCGGGACCTCTTCGACGGTGAGCGCGAAACAGAGGTGGTCGCGCCACTGGCCGGCAACATCCAGATAACGCTTGAAGAGGCCTTCCTCGCGATACCCGGATTTCGCGAGCACGCGAAGTGAGGCGGCGTTCTCGGGACGGACCGTGGCTTCTAGCCGGTGCAGACCAGCGGCGCGGAAAGCGTGATCCGTGAGCAAGGCCACGGCGGCCGTTGCGACGCCACCGCCCGCCCGATCAGCGGCTACCCAGTAGCCGATCCAGGCCGACAGCAGTGAGCCGCGCACGATGTTGCCGACGGTGATCTGACCGGCGACTTCGCCGTTCACCATGATCATGAACGGCAGCGTGGTGCCGCGCCGGGCCATGGAGCGCAGCGAGGACCACTGCGCGGGCCAGGAGAGGGTCGCGTTGCGCTCCTCCCAGCCCTCGGCCGCTGTGGGTTCCCACTTCTCCAGGTACTCGCGGTCACGAATCCGCAGCCGGGACCACTTGGAACCGTCGAAGAGCCGGGGTCCGCGCAGCTCGACGGTTCCCGCGCGCACCTCGACGGGCCCCAGCCGGACGGGCCAGCCGGGGTGCCTGCCGAGGTCCGCGAAAACGCTCATCCACGCTGCGCCAGGAAGCTGACCAGCACCTCTTCGCCGACCGAGACCTCCGTGACGTCCTCATCGACCATGATCAGGCAGTTGGCCTCCGCCAGTGACGCGAGCAGGTGCGCCCCGGACGTGCCGAGCGGCTGCACCAGGTACTCGCCGTTGTCCGCGTCGCGCAGCAGCTGGCCGCGCAGGAAGCCGCGGCGGCCCTTCGTCGACTGCAGCGGGGACAGCAGCCGTGCGCTGACAGCCCTGCGGTACGGGTTCTTCTTGCCCAGCGCGGCCCTGATCAGGGGCCTGACCAGCACCTCGAACACCACGAGCGCGCTCATCGGGTTCGCGGGCAGCAGGAACGTCGGCACGGCGTCCGGGCCGAGCCGCCCGAAGCCCTGCGCGGAGCCGGGATGAATGGCGATGCGGGTGACGTCCATGTCGCCGAGGTCGGCGAGCGCCGCCTTGACCTCGTCGCCGATCGCGCCGCCCACGCCGCCGGCGATGACGACGATCTCGGAGAGCAGCAGCCGGCCCTCGACGACCTCGCGCAGCCGGCGCGGGTCGGCGGACATGATGCCGACCCGGCTGACTTCGGCCCCCGCGTCGCGTGCGGCGGCGGCCAGCGCGTACGAGTTCACGTCGTAGACCTGACCCTGACCGGGCGTGCGGTCGACGTCGACGAGCTCCTCGCCGAGCGAGATCACGGACACCCGCGGGCGCGGGTGGACGAGCACCTTGTTGCGGCCGACGGCGGCCAGCAGACCCACCTGAGCAGCACCGATGGACGCGCCGCGACGCACGGCGACGTCGCCCGTCTGGACGTCCTCGCCGGTGCGGCGGACGAACCCGGCGGACGGCACGCTGCGGTTGACCGTCACCTTGGCGTGGTGGCCGTCGGTGTAGCCGAGCGGCACGACCGCGTCGGCCAGCGTGGGCAGCGGCGCACCGGTCGCGACCCGCACGGCCTGGCCGGGCTGCAGGCGCCGCGGCTGCCGGGAGCCGGCCGGGATCTCGCCCACGACCGGCAGCTGCACGGGGCTCGCGTTCGCGCCGGACACGTCGACGCTGCGCACCGCGTAGCCGTCGACGGCGGCCTGGTCGAAGCCGGGCAACGCGCGTTCCGCCACGACCTCCTCGGCGCAGAGCAGGCCCTGCGACTCCGAGATCGCCACCCGCACGGGCGCGGGCCGCACCGCGGCCGCGATCACCCGAGCGAGCTGCTCGTCCACTGACCTCATGTGATTGGTCCTAGCGCTCAGGAGTTGTCGAGGCGTTCCCGCAACCACTCGCGCAGATCGGGTCCGTACTCCGGGGTCTTGAGTGCGAAGTCAACCGCAGCCCGCAGGAATCCGGCGGGATTGCCGAGATCGTGTCGCTCGCCGCGGTGCACCACGACGTGCACCGGGTGCCCCTCGTTGATCAGCAGCGCGATGGCGTCCGTGAGCTGCAGCTCGCCGCCGGCACCAGGCGTGATGCGCTTGAGAGCGTCGAAGATCGCCCGGTCGAGGAGGTAGCGGCCGGCCGCGGCGAACGTCGACGGCGCGTCCTCCGGCTTGGGCTTCTCGACCATGCCGACGACCTGCTTGACGTCGTCGTTGCCGGTGTCGCGGACGTCGAACACGCCGTACGCGGAGATCTGCTCGCGCGGGATGTCGAACGCCAGCAGGACGCTGCCGCCCTTCTCCTCGCGGACCTTCGCCATCTTCTTGAGCGCGTCGGTGGGCAGGACGATGTCGTCCGGCAGCAGCACCGCGACGGCCTCGTCGTCGCCGGTCAGGTTGCCCTCGGCGCACCCGACCGCGTGGCCCAGGCCGAGCGCCTGCTCCTGGATCGCGGTCTCGGCCTTGATCAGCTTCGGGGCGCGCTGGATCTTCTCGACCAGGTCGGCCTTGCCCTTGGCGGTCAGCGACTGCTCGAGCTCGGGGTCGGGGTCGAAGTAGTTCGCGACCGACGCCTTCGTCGGCGAGGTCACGATGACCAGCTTCGTCGCGCCCGCCTCCGCCGCCTCCCGCGCCACGTACTCGATGGCGGGGGTGTCGACGAGCGGCAGCAATTCCTTCGGCACGGCCTTGGTCGTGGGGAGGAAACGGGTGCCCAGACCGGCCGCGGGCACGATAGCGGTGTGGAAGGCGCTGCTCATGGGCAGCGATGCTAACGACATACCGAGGGATACCCGACATGACGTCCGATCTTCGTGACCGGAAGGCCACACTGCGTTCACGGTTGCTGAGCGCGCGGCGTGCGGTTTCTGCTGAGGACCGTGCCGTGGAGGCGGCGGCACTGGCGGCACACGTGGCTGCTTTGGACGTTCGGCCTGATCAGACGGTGTGCGCGTTCCTACCGGTCGGGTCGGAGCCCGGCTCGCCGTCGTGGCTGGACGGGCTGCGGTGCCGGGTGCTGCTGCCGATCGTGACGGGCGACTCGCCGCTCGACTGGGCCGTCCACACCGGACCTGCCGGGCTCGTCCCGGCCGCGTTCGGGCTGCTCGAACCCTCCGGGCCGCGGCTCGGTGCCTCGGCCGTCGCTGGAGCGGCACTGGTGCTGGTTCCGGCGCTGGCGGTGTCGGTGTCCGGGGTGCGGCTCGGGAAGGGGCAGGGGCACTACGACCGGTCGTTGCCGCTGGTCAACGCCCCGCTGGTGGCTGTCGTGCGGGATGCCGAGGTGCTCGCTGACGTGCCTTCCGAGCCTCACGACGTGCGGATGAACGGTGTGCTGACCCCGTCGGTGGGCCTGCGATGGCTGTGACTTTGAGCCGGGGTGTTTGCACTTAGGGAAGGATCTGAGCGAAAATCGTGTTGGCACTCACAACGCCCGAGTGCCAGATCTAGGAGCGAACACAGTGCCTACGTACCAGTACGCCTGCACCGCGTGTGAGCACCGGTTCGAGGCTGTGCAGTCGTTCAGCGACGCCTCCCTCACCGAGTGCCCCGAGTGCTCGGGCAAGCTGCGCAAGCTCTTCGGCGCCGTCGGTGTCGTCTTCAAGGGCAGCGGTTTCTACCGCACGGACAGCCGCTCCGGCGCGTCCAAGAGCACGACACCCGCCGCTGCCACGACTTCTTCGGACACGAAGTCGTCGTCGGACACGAAGTCGTCCTCGAAGCCGTCGACGAGTGCTCCGGCGGCCGCGGCTTCCTGAAGATCGCGAGTTGTCCACAACTTGGGCGTGAGCCCGGTTTGCCATGCCCCCGACGGCCCTACGGTCGGGGGCATGACTCTTTCCAGCACGCGGTTCGACCGGGTCCGTGCACTGCTGCGCCGCCGTCCTTCTGTTGCGTGGCGCCGGTTTCTGGCTCTCGGCCTGGTCCTGCTAGCCGCTTCGACGCTCTTCTGGCCCGACGTGGGCCATCCCGCCGTCGTCGCCTCGCGCGACCTGCCGGCCGGTGCCGCGCTGTCGGCTTCCGACCTCCGGCTGGTGTCTTTTCCGGGCCCTGTCCCGGGTTCGTTCCCGGGCGTCGACGCGGTGGTGGGCCGGACGTTGAGCGAGGCGACGCGTGCGGGGGTCCCGCTGACGGACTTCGATCTCGCTTCAGCTTCCTCCGATCTGGCTTCCGTCGCCGTGCGGGTGGCTGACCAGGGCCTGGCCGGCGTGGTGCGGATGGGCGACCGGGTCGACGTGGTGTCGCCATCGGCCGAAGTGCTGGCGGAGAACGCATCCGTGCGCGAGACGCGAGGACAGGTCGTTGTGCTGACGTTGCCGAGACTTAATGCAACTCGCGTGGCCGCGCTATCACTGGATCACGCGTTAGCCGTTACTCTCCGCTGATGCTGAAGGGTTTCAAGGACTTCCTGATGCGCGGAAACGTCGTCGACCTGGCCGTGGCCGTGGTCATCGGCACGGCGTTCACCGCGATCGTCACCGCGTTCACCACGAGCATCATCAAGCCGATGATCAACAGTCTCGGCAGCACCGAGACCGAGGGACTCGGCTTCTCGTTGAGGTCCAGCACGCCGGAGCTGGAAAAGTCCACGTTCATCGACCTCAGCACGCTGATCAACGCCATCATCAACTTCGTGATCGTGGCGGCGGTCGTGTACTTCGTGCTGGTGCTGCCGATCAAGAAGATCCAGGAGCGCCGCAAGAAGGGCGAGGAGGCGGGCCCGGCCGAGCCGACCGACGTCGAGCTGCTCATCGAGATCCGCGACCTGCTCACGGCTCAGAAGAACCAGCAGACGGTGGTGCAGTCGACCGACGTGCGCGGCCCGAAGATCTAGCTCGAACCAGCCGGACAGGGCGCGCGGCTCGTCACAGCACGGCCCGCGCGCTCGTCCTGGCCCGGCGGGTGCGGTCTCCGATGGCTACGGCCGTCAGTCGCGCTCCGTCAAGCGAGTCCCCACGCCCGAGCCCACACGCCCGGCCCCCACAACGTGCGCTTCGCCAGATCACAGGCCCCGCACGCGTTGCCCACGTCGAGCGGGTGCAACTACCGCGCCTTCTCGCTCCGGCAAGCGGCCCCCCAGCTCGAACCTGCAGGCCCGCCCCACGAGGCTCGCCTCGCCAGATCGCAGCCCTGGGCGCCCTGGCGGACGCACTGCCGCGCGCCTTCTCGCCCCTGCAACCGGCTCCCCAGCCCGAGCTCACAGGCCCCAGCGCGCTTCGCTAGATCACGGCCCCGCGCGCCTTCTCCTGGCTCGGCGGGTGCAACCGCCACTTCGGGTCGCTGTCGTTCAGGCAGATCCGGCCCTCCCGAGCAGCCGCGAGCGCGTGATGCCCGACGCGGTAGCTGGGCGAGATCTGTTCCTGGCCCGTGCCTTCGATCCACCGCACGAGGTAGTTGCTCGTGGCCCGCAGCAGCGCCCGCCAGACCACGCTCATCAGCGTGACCATCCGCGGGTCCATGCCGTCCCACGTCACCGCGAGGAACATGCCACTGGTGAGGACGCCGTCGTCCAGGCACCGGCTGCGGCGCCACTGCACCACGCGGCCCGCCTGGGGGGAGCGCACGGCGAGGCCGCTGAACCTGGGCTGGGGCAGCCGCGGATGGATCTCCGGGTCCCACAGCGGGGCCCTGCGCTCGATGTCGAGCACGGAGGCGCGCACCGGCGGCTTGGACGTCGTCATGCCCGGCCACGGTGCGTACGCGTCGATGAGTCGTACGCCGGGATACGCGGTGACGATGGCGGCCTGCAGCGCGGCCTCGTCTTCCGGCAGCAGCAGGATGGTCGCCGTCGAGGCCTTGCGCTTGGGGTCATCCCCCGTGATGGGGCGGCCGGTTCTCCACGTACCAGGCATCACGATCGCCTTCCGGGGCGGCGGAGCCCCGCTCGTCCGACGTCGTCTCCGGGAGAACGTCGCCGAACACCTCCGCCAGCCGGCGACGGCGCTTCACAGCAGCGTCGTCGTCGGCCGGCTTCGGCGAGTCACTCTTCGTCAAGTCCGCTCAACTGCTCGATGACGTAGGGCACCAGTGCCGACAGCGTCGCCATGCCGTCGCGGACCGCGGACCGCGACCCGGCGAGGTTGACGACCAAAGTGCTGCCGGAAACCCCGACGAGGCCGCGCGAGATGCCCGCGTCGACCGCGCCCGCGGCGAGACCGGAGGCTCGGAGCGCCTCGGCGATGCCGTGGATCGGACGGTCGAGCACGCCCTGCGTGGCGTCGGGGGTGACGTCGCGCGGGGACACGCCTGTGCCGCCCACGGTGACCACGAGGTCGACGCCACCGATGACGGCCGTGTTGAGCGCGGCCCGGATGTCGACCACCTCACCCTCGACCGCGACGGTGCCGTCGACGATGAAGCCCGCTTCTTCGAGTAGTTCGGTGACGAGAGGGCCGGAGTTGTCGTCCTGCTCGCCGTGCGCCACCCGGTCGTCCACGATCACGACCAAAGCGCGGCCAAGGCGCTGCGCGCTGCGTTCCATACCGATCACCGTAGCGGGAGTCGGACTTCGAAGCGGCAGCCAGGACCGTGGTTCTGGGCTCCGATGGTCCCGTCGTGCGCGTCGACCAGGCCGCGCGCGATCGCCAGGCCCAGTCCGGCACCGGTCGGATTGCGGGCCGCACTGCCGCGGAACCCGACGTCGAACACGTGTGGCAGCACGTCATCGGGTATGCCGCCGCACGCGTCGTCCACCCGCACCACGGCCTCGGCTCCGTCCACATCGACCTGGACGGCGACCCTGCCGCCTTCCGGTGTGTGGCGAATGGCGTTCGACACAAGGTTGCGCACGACACGCATCAGTTCCGGATCCGACCCCCGCACGACCGGCCATTCACGAGCGTCCGCGCGCAACTGCACACCCTTGAGCTGAGCGACCGGACGCGACGCGGCGACCACGTCGCTCACGACGTCCGCGAGCTGAACGTCGTGCAGCGTCAGGTTCAACGCGCCCGCGGTGATCCGCGACAGCTGGAACAGGTCGTCCACCAGCTTCGACAGGTGGTCGGCCTCCTGCGCGATCTGCTTCGCGTAGACCGCCACCTCACCGGGCTCGGAGACGACCCCGTCCTCCAGCGCCTCGGTCATCGCCCGGATCCCGGCCAGCGGCGTCCGCAGGTCGTGGCTGATCCACGCCACGAGCTGCCGCCGCGCCGCCTCGGCCTCGCGCTCCCACATGGTCCGCCGCGCGATCGCCCGGCCCAGCATGATCGAGAACGGCACGGTGATCACACCCACCACCGCGCACGCCACCAAAGCGGCGCTCAGCATGGGCGTGAACATGAACCCGCTGACCACGACGATGCCGCCGATGGTCGCCACCACCGGCACGATGACCATGACGGTCATGACGGTGGTGAGCGAGACGCGGCTCAGTCGATCGAACATCGGTCATACCTGTAGCCCACGCCCCACACGGTGCTGAGCCGCTGAGGTTTCGCGGGGTCCTTCTCGATCTTCTCGCGCAACCGTCGCACGTGGACGGTCACGGTCGACTGGTCGCCGAACTGCCAGCCCCACACCCGCTCCAGCAGCTCGGCCCGCCCGAACGCACGGCCCGCGTTCGAGATGAAGAACGCCAGCAGGTCGAACTCGCGGGTCGTCAGCTGCAGGGGCACGTCGTCCAGCGTCGCCGTGTGCGCGGCCACGTCGAGCACCAGGTCCCCGTCGCGCACCACCCGCGGCTCGTAGGCCTTGTTCGCCCGCCGCAACACCGACGACACCCGCAACGCCAGCTCACGCGGGCTGAACGGCTTCGTGACGTAGTCGTCCGCGCCGATCTGCAGCCCCGCGATCCGGTCCTCTTCCTCGCCCAGCGCGGTCAGCATCACGACCGGCGTGCTGCTGCGCGCCCGGATCCGCCGGCACACCTCGAGCCCGTCGATGCCGGGCAGCATCAGGTCCAGCACGACGATGTCCGGCTCGTGCGAGCCCATCAGCCGCAGCGCCGTCTCCCCGTCGCCGGCGAGCTCGACCTCGTACCCGGCGTGTTCGAGGTAGCGGCGCACCACGTCCCGCACCGTCGTGTCGTCGTCGACGACCAACACCCGTTCCACCACGTCACCAAGCTATGCCACGTGCGCGCCCACGGCTCGCAACCGTCACCAGCACGTAAGAAGGGGCCGTAACTGCGCACGGGGCAGGTGTGCACAGCTACGGCCCCTGCAGGGGTCCACACGTCCGGGTTCTGGCGGGCGGCGGATGCCAGAACCCGGACGTACCCCCCGTCCTACTGCACCTCGACGCCGTCAAGGGTGGCTTCCACGGTCCTGTTGTCGGACAGCGTGATCGTGACCTTGTCGCCGGGTGCCTTGGACCGGACCGCGGCCACCAGCGTGTCCGACTCGTCGATCCGCCGGTCACCGAACTTGGTGATCACGTCGCCGGCCTTCAGCCCGGCCTTCTCGGCGGCGCCACCAGGCGTGATCTCGGAGATCTTGGCGCCCTCGTCGGTCGACTCGACCTTCACGCCGAGCACGGTCTGCTTGGGCTTTCCGGACTTCACGATCTCGTCGACCGTGCGGCGAGCCTGGTCCATCGGGATCGCGAAGCCGATGCCGACCGAGCCCGCCTGGCCGCCGGACTGGTTCGGGCTGTAGATCGCGGAGTTGATGCCCACGACCTGGCCCTGCATGTTCACCAGCGGGCCACCCGAGTTGCCGGGGTTGATCGCGGCGTCGGTCTGGATCGCGTTCAGCACGGTCGCCTGCGAGTTGCGGGCGTCGCCACCGGCCGAGACCGGGCGGTTGAGCGACGAGACGATGCCGGACGTGACGGTGCCGGAGAGCTCGAAGGGCGAGCCGATCGCGACGACGCCCTGGCCGATCTTCATGTCACCCGAGTTGCCCAGCGTGACCACGGGCAGGCCGGACACGCCGTCGGCCTGGATGACGGCGATGTCGGAGCTCGGGTCGCGGCCGAGGATCTTGCCGGTGGCCGTCTTGCCGTCCTGGAAGACGACCTTGATCTGGCCTCCGTTCGCGGCGCCCTCGATGACGTGGTTGTTCGTCACGATCTGGCCGTTGCTGGAGATGACGAAGCCGGAACCCTCACCGGCGCCGGTCCGCGTCACGACCTGGATCTGGACGACGGACGGCAGCAGCTTGTTCGCCACGTCCTCGACCGAGCCCGCCGGGGTGTTGCTGGTCTGCGAGGCCGGGCGGGGCGTGTCGAGAGAGCTGACCGCGGACGACTCGTTGGCGAACGTGTAGCCCAGGTAGCCGCCGAGACCGCCGGAGAGGCCGCCGACGAGCAGCACCAGGGCCGCGACGCCTGCCACGACCTTTCCACGGCCCTTGGGGCGCGCGGGAACGGGCGGAGGCTGGTAGCCGGGCGGGAGGTAGTACTGGCCCGTGGTGGGCGGCCCAGCGTGCGGCTCAGCGCCGAACTGGGAGGTGGTCGCCCCCAGGCCGAGGGGGTGGCCCGGGGGAAGTTGGCCGGACCCGGTCGGAGGTAGCTGCTGGCCGGGTCCGGACCCGCCGAGCTGCGCCTGGCCCGCGTCAGGTGAGGGAACCTGCGGCTGGGCCGAAGAGAAGGAGGCGGGCACGTCACCCAGGCCCGCGGGGGCCCCGTGAGCCCCAGCCTGGCCGGATCCCCCCTGCAAAGGATCCGGCTGGCCGGGATCCGGCGTCCGCGGGCCCTGCTCCCGCGCGCCGGAGTCGCTGTGACCGGCGTTCGGCGGCACGGAGTGGGGCTGGTCCGGCTGCTGCGCTGGCTGGTTGCTCTCGGTCATGGGCATAGTCTCTCGGCCCGTCCTGAGAGAACCCTTAGACCAGCCTTGGAGCTCTGTGAGGGTTCTCAGCGCGTGCGCAGGCGCTCCGCGATCTGCTCCGGCGTCACGTCGTTGATCCACACGGCCTCGCCGGACTCGGAGCCCGCGAGGTACTTCAGCTTGTCGGCGGTCCGCAGCACCGAGAAGACCTGGAGGTGCAGCCACAGCTCGTCACGGCCGACGTTCACCGGCGCCTGGTGCCACGCCGCGATGTACGGCAACGGCCGGTTGTACAAGGCGTCCAGCCGGTGCAACACGTTCAGGTACAACGCGGCGAAGTCGTCGCGCTCCACAGAGGACAGACCGGCCAGGTCCGCGACCTGACGACGTGGCGCCAGCACGACCTCGACGGGCCAGCGCGCGGCAGCAGGCACGAACGCCACCCAGTGCGGAGACTCCTCCACCACACGCGCGCCCGCGCGCAGCTCGGCCTCCAGCACGTCACCGAACAACGGGCGACCGTGCGCCGCGTAGTACTCCAGCGCGGCTTCGAGCATCCGTTCGGTGCGAGGCGTCACGAACGGGTACGCGTAGATCTGGCCGTGCGGGTGCGAGAGCGTCACGCCGATCTCTTCACCGCGGTTCTCGAACGGGAAGACCTGCTCGACGCCGGGCAACGAGGACAGGTACTCGACGCGGTCGGCCCACGCGTCGACGACGGTCCGCACGCGCGATGGCGAAAGCTCGCCGAACGACTTGTTGTGGTCGGACGTGAAGCACACGACCTCACAACGCCCACGCCCCGGCGCGCGCACGAACAGCGGCTCACCATCCACAGTGGACGGGACGTCCGGAACGTTCTGCGCCAGCGAGGGAAACCGGTTCTCGAAGACCACGACGTCGTACTCGGCCTCGGGAATCTCCGTCGGCCGGCCGGGCGTCGACGGGCACAGCGGGCACAGGTCCGCCGGCGGTTTGTACGTCCGCGTCTGACGATGAGCGGCGAGAGCCACCCATTCGCGGGTCAACGGGTCCAGCCGCACCTCGGACATCGGCTGCGTCACGGGAAGATCCCGTGTGTCCACCGCGACTCTCGGTGGCGCCTCAGCGCTGTCGTCGAAGTAGATGATCTCCCGGCCGTCCGCCAGCTTCCCCGCGGTACGCCTCACGCCAACTCCTCGCCGCTTCCTGGTACATGTGCCAGAACCAACTCACCGACCTGCTCGGTGAGGATCGCGCGTGCGTCGTCCGGCAGACCCTCGTCGGTCACCAGCACGTGCGCCTCGTCGAGGTCGGCGATCGTGGAAATGCCCACGGTGCCCCACTTCGTGTGGTCCGCGACCACGACCACGCGTCCGGCGGCGTCGACGAGCGCGCGGTCCGTTTCACTCTCGTTGAGGTTCGGGGTGGTGAAGCCGGAACGCTCGGCCATGCCGTGCACGCCCAGGAACACCACGTCCAGGTGCAGCGACCGCAACGCCTGCACGGCCACGGGGCCCACCAGCGCGTCGGACGGCGTGCGCACGCCACCGGTCAGCACGACCGTGCGGTCCGTGCGCCCGCTCTGCTGCAGCACGTCCGCCACGCGGATGGAGTTCGTCACGACGGTCAGGTCCGGGATGTCGTCGAGGAACCGCGCCAACGTCCACGTCGTCGTGCCCGCCGACAGCCCGATGGCCGTCCCGGGACGCACGAGTCCCGCGGCCAGCGCGGCGATCGCTTCCTTCTCGGGCAGCTGACGGACCGACTTGGCCTCGAACCCGGGCTCGTCGGTCGAGCGCCCGACGACGGACGTCGCACCGCCGTAGACCTTCTCCACCAGGCCACGCGAGGCGAGCACGTCGAGGTCGCGGCGCACGGTCATGTCGGAGACGCCGAGCCGGACGACCAGGTCGCTCACGCGCACCGCGCCAGTCCGCTTGACCTCTTCCAGGATCACCGCTTGCCGTTGACGTGCGAGCACCTCACACCTCTTCCCTGAGGACGACGACGTCCCCGGCTCGCACGGTGAGGCGTCCGGAGACCTGCGTGCCGGACAACACGTCGACACCGGACGCGTCGATCTGCGCGTCGGTGTCGGTGTGGTTGACGGCGAAGAGCCACGATACGTCGCCCTTCCGCCTCACAAGCTCAATCCCGGAAGGCGACACATCAACGCCCGCACTGGAAAGCGCGTTTTCCACCGTTCGGCGGAGACCGCTCCCATCGAGATCGCACGCCACGTACCACGCGACACCGCTGCCGAACCCGTTGCGTGTCACCGCGGGCACGCCCGGCAACGGCCCGTCCGCGTAGGAGGCAACGATGTCAGCGGTCCTGACGTGCAGATGTTCCGTCCACAGCGAGGCCGTCGAGCCGTCGGTCAACGACACGGTTTCGCCTTGCCGCAGCGGGAAGAACTCCTCCGACCACACGCCGAGCACATCGCGGAACGCGCCGGGGTAACCGTCCAGCCGCACCCGCGTGTGTTCGTCGGCAACACCAGACAAGTACGTGACAACGACATGACCGCCGCCTGCCACGTAGTCCGCGATCACCGCGGCGTGCGCGTCGGACACCGTGTAGAACGCCGGCACGACGACCATCGAGTACGCGGAGAGGTTCGTGCCCGGCGCGACGAAGTCGACTGTCACCCCGGCTTCCCACAGCGCCTTGTAGTAGCCGAAGACGTGCTGGAAGTAGTGGAAGTCCCCGGTCGGGTGCGCGTTCTGCTTCAACGCCCACTGCGACTGCCAGTCGTAGAGGACCGCGACCGAGGCGTCCACAGTGGAACCGACAACATCGGACAACTGCCCGAGCTCGGCCCCGACCTGGCACACCTCGCGGTACACCTTCGTGTCGGTTCCGGCGTGCGGCACCATCGCCGAGTGGAAGCGCTCGCTGCCACCGCGCGACTGCCGCCACTGGAAGAACAGGGCTCCGTCCGCGCCGCGGGCGATGTGCTGGAACGAGTGCCGCCGCATCTCGCCCGGCAGCTTGGCGATGTTGCGCGACTGCCAGTTCACCGCGGACGTCGAGTGCTCCATCAGCAGCCACGGCTTGCCGCCCGCCAGGCCGCGCACCAGGTCCGCGGACATCGCGAGCTCGACGTGCCGGTCCGGCGACTGGGCCTCGGTGTAGTGGTCGTTGGAGACGAAGTCGACCTCGCGCGCCCACTTCCAGTAGTCCAGCGCGCCGAAGGTCCAGTTGACCATGAAGTTCGTGGTGATCGGCACCGACGGCGTGATCATCCGCAGCACGTCGCGCTCGGCCTTGTACAGCTCGAGGATCGCGTCGTCGGAGAACCGGTCGTAGTCGAGCACGTGGCCGGGGTTCTGGAACGTCGGCGTGACACGCGGCGGCAGGATCTGCGACCAGTCCGTGTAGCCCTGGCTCCAGAACGCCGTGGACCACGCGTCGTTCACCTGGTCGAGCGTGTAGCGGGCCGCCAGCCACTCGCGGAACGACGCCGCGCACGTGTCGCAGTAGCAGCGCTGCACGTGGCACGCGTACTCGTTGCCGACGTGCCACGCGGCCAGCGCCGGGTGGTCGCGGTAGTGCGAGGCCATCTCGGCAGCGAGCGCAGTTGCACGGTCGCGGTAGATGGGCGACGACGGGCAGTAGGCCTGCCGCGAGCCGTGCGAGAGCCGCACGCCGTCCGCGCGGACGGGCAGCATCTCGGGGTACTCGGTGGTCAGCCACGGAGGGGGCGCGGCGGTGGCGGTCGCGAGGTCGACGCGGATGCCGCCGGCGTGCAGCAGGTCGAGCACGCGGTCGAGCCAGTCGAACCGGTACTCACCCTTGCTGATCTCGATCTTCGCCCAGCTGAAGATACCCACGCTGACCAGGTTCACCCCGGCCCTGCGCATCAACTCGACGTCATCGGCCCACACGTGTTCGGGCCACTGCTCGGGGTTGTAGTCGGCACCCCAGCCGAGCCCCGGCATGCCAGTTGGCCAAGTCGTCACGGGCGCAAGAGTGGACGACAAACACCCACAACGTCAACACAAGCAAACACAACTTCACGTTTGGGTCTGTTCGGCGGTTGACCGGTACACGGACCGGGATCGTGCTAGAAACGGGCTGTGCACGGCTTTAACAGCTGAGTAACGGGACTTGACAGGATGTGTGCCTAGGACCACATTGTGCGCAACTTTGTTGGAGTCCTGTTCGGTTCGCACACGAGCGAGTGTCACCTGTAGGAGCGAAGATGGTCCGGTACGCGTCAGGTTCCTCTCCGTTACCGCAACTCGACAGGCGCACCCTGTTGCGGATCATGCTGGCCGGTGCCGGCGTGGCCGCGACCGGTGGCCTCGCGGCGTGCGGCGGCGGTGGTTCGAGCTCCGGCAGTGACTCGAAGGTCGTCACGTTCGGCAACAACCTGTCCGACCAGGTGCCGAAGGACGCGATCACGGCGGCGGTCAAGGCGTTCGAGAAGAACTCCGGCGGCACGACCGTCACGATCAACACCAAGCAGCACGAGCAGTACCAGGAGCAGATCAACAACTACCTGCAGGGCAAGCCGGACGACGTGCTCGCCTGGTTCGCCGGGTACCGCATGCGGTTCTTCGCCGACCAGGGCCTCACGGGCGACCTGAGCGACCTGTGGGGCAAGATCGGCAGCGGCTACTCCGACCCGCTCAAGCAGGCGTCCACCGGCACGAACGGCAAGCAGTACTTCGTGCCGTTCACGCAGTACGCGTGGGGCATGTTCTACCGGAAGAGCGTGTGGCAGGAGAAGGGCTACGAGGTCCCGAAGAAGCTCGACGACCTCGTCGCGCTCTGCACCAAGATGAAGGCCGACGGCCTGATCCCGATCGCCTTCGCCCAGAAGCAGGGCTGGCCGGGCATGGGCACGTTCGACCAGCTGAACTTCCGGATCAACGGCTACCAGTTCCACGTCGACCTGCTGGCCGGCAAGGAGAACTGGCAGGACAAGAAGGTCAAGGACGTCTTCGACACCTGGAAGCGGCTGCTGCCGTTCCACCAGGAGAACGCGCTCGGCCGCGAGTGGCAGGAAGCCGCTCAGACGTTGCAGCAGAAGAAGTCCGGCATGTACCTGCTCGGCGCGTTCGTCGGCCAGCAGTTCCCGGACGCGGAGAAGGACGACCTGGACTTCTTCCCGTTCCCGGAGATCAACTCGCAGTGGGGCCAGGACACCGTCGAGGCTCCGATCGACGGCTACATGATGGCGAAGAAGCCCGCCAACCAGGAGGGTGCGCTCAAGCTGCTCGAGTACCTGTCGAGCGCCGAGCCGCAGCTCGCCTACCTCAAGGCCGACCCGACCGCGGTCGCGACCAACCAGAAGGCGGACACCTCCGGCTACACCGCGCTGCAGAAGAAGGTCGCGGACACCATCAAGAACGCGAAGCACATCACGCAGTTCCTCGACCGCGACACCGACCCCGGTTTCGCGAGCGAGGCGGCCACCAACGGCCTCATCGCGTTCATCAAGAACCCCGACGACATCGACTCCGTGCTCAAGGGCATGGCTGATCAGGCGAAGAACATCTTCAAGTGACCGCGTTGCAGGAGAAGCCGAAGGCGGTGGCCCCCGTGGGGCCGCCGCCTCGTCGGCGTGGAAAGCGTGCCACCGCCCTCGCAGGCACGGACAAACTGGTGCTGGGGCTCATGCTCGGCATTCCCACGATCGTGCACCTGCTCTTCGTGTGGATCCCGACGCTGGGCTCCATCGCGTTGTCGTTCAGCAGGTGGAACGGCATCGGCGGGTTCGAGGACATCGAGTGGATCGGTGTCGGGAACTACGCCGAGATCTTCACCGAGTACCCGCGGTTCTGGCCGGCGGTGCAGCACAACCTGATCTGGCTGGCGTTCCTGCTGATCGTGCCGACGTGCGCCGGTCTGCTGCTGGCGGTGCTGCTGGACCGGGAGATCAAGGGCAGCCGGATCTACCAGAGCGCCCTGTACATGCCGATGGTGCTGTCGCTCGCGTTGATCGGCTTCATCTGGCAGCTGATCTACACGCCCGACGGCGGCCTGCTGAACTCCCTGCTGGGGCTGAGCGACAAGCCCGTCGACTGGATCGGCGACTCGGACATCAACCTCTACGCCGTGCTCGTCGCGGCGGCGTGGCGGCACACCGGCTACATCATGCTGCTGTACTTGGCGGGCCTGAAGTCGGTGGACCCGGCGCTGAAGGAAGCGGCGGCGCTGGACGGCGCCTCGGCGACCCAGACGTTCTTCCGCGTGACCTTCCCGGTGATGAAGCCGGTGAACATCGTGGTCGCGGTCGTGACGGTGATCGAGGCGCTGCGCGCGTTCGACATCGTGTACGTCATCAACAAGGGGCGCAACGGTCTGGAGCTGTTGTCGGTGCTGGTGACCGACAACATCATCGGTGAGGCTTCGCGCATCGGCCGGGGTTCCGCGGTCGCGGTGATCCTGCTGACGATCTCGCTCGGCGTCATCATCCCCTACCTGTACCAGACGTTCAGCAAGGAGAACCGGACGTGACGGCCACGCTGGAACGGCCTTCTGCGCCGGCTGTGAAGAAGCGCGTGGTCACGCCGGCCCGGGTCGCGCTGCACACCTTCCTGATCCTGACGTGCCTCATGACGCTGGCGCCCCTGCTGTGGGCGGTCTACGCGTCGCTGCGGACGTACGACGACACGTCGGTCAACGGCTACTTCTCGATCGCGAAGTCGCTGACGTTCGACAACTTCGCCAAGGCGTGGGAGATCGGCAACCTGCCGCACTTCTACTGGAACACGTTCCTGATCACCGTCCCGGCACTGGTGGTCACGCTGCTGCTCAGCTCGATGGTGGCGTTCGGCGTGTCCCGGTTCAGCTTCAAGTTCAACCTGCTGCTGCTCATGATCTTCACCGCGGGCAACCTGTTGCCGCAGCAGGTGATCGTGACGCCGCTGTGGCGCCTGTACCGGCTCATCGAGGTGCCGGAGTGGATCAGCGACAGCGGTTCGCTGATCGACTCGCCGGTCGGTGTCGTGCTGATCCACATCGCCTTCCAGTCCGGCTTCTGCACGTTCGTGCTGTCGAACTACATGAAGACGATCCCGTACGAGCTGACCGAGGCCGCCCGCGTGGACGGCGCGTCGGTGTTCCGGCAGTACTGGCAGCTGACGTTGCCGCTGTGCCGCCCGGTGCTGGCCGCGCTGGCGACGCTGGAGTTCACCTGGATCTACAACGACTTCCTGTGGGCGTTGGTGCTGATCCAGGACGGCGACAAGATGCCGGTCACCTCCGCGCTGCAGAACCTCAAGGGCACGTTCTTCACCGACAACAACCTCATCGCGGCCGGGTCGCTGCTCGTCGCGCTGCCCACGCTGGTCGTGTTCTTCGTGCTGCAGCGGCAGTTCGTCGGCGGGCTCACGCTGGGCTCGACGAAGGGCTGATTCCCCGCACGTAAAACGCTCGGCTGGGATGTCCCGGCCGAGCGTTTCGCGTGGGCGGCCGTTGAGGTGGACGACGACGGCGACGCGTTCGTCCTCGTTCAGAAACCGGCCCCGCACAACGCAAGACGCCGCCCAAGTGATCGGCGGCGCCCCTGTCCCGACCGGCCGTCGGGTTCGTGCCACCGCGCGTACGTTCCAGCGTGGTTGCCTGGGCGGGATTGACGGGCCTTGGTCGCGTCATCGCCGCTTCGCGACGGCGCGCGTTCCCGCAGAACGCAAAAGGGGCGAGAGCCAACCCGGCCCTCGCCCCTTCGCAGCTCTACGCCCTACTTGCCGCCGGTCTGCGGGTTGAAGTCCGAGATCGAACCCCAGCGCCCGACGGGAATCACGATCACCCGCGCCTTGCCCACCACGTTGTCGATCGGAATCGCACCGTCGGCGGGCGTCGGGTCGCCGTGTTTGCGCGAGTCCGACGAGTTGTTGCGGTTGTCGCCCATGACCCACAGCTTGCCCGCGGGAACGGTGACCTTCTCGAACGAGTCCTGCTGGCGCGGGCCGCCGCCGAAGTTCAGGTACGGCTCGTCCAGCGGCTTGCCGTCCACGAGCACCCGGCCCTGGTCGTCGCAGCACTCGACGGTCTGGCCGCCGACCGCGATGACGCGCTTGATGAAGTCCGTGCCGCTGGGCTCGGACAGGTTCACCATCGAACCGAGGTCCTGCAGCGTGCCCGCGACGAAGTTCGGAGGCTGCTTGCCGCCGGTCCAGTTCGGCGGGCCGCGGAAGACGATCACGTCGCCCGGCTGGGGGTCGCGGAACAGGTACGTGATCTTCTCGACCAGCACCTTGTCGTTCACGCAGCCCGTGCAGCCGTGCAGCGTCGTCTCCATCGAGGCCGACGGGATGACGAACACGCGCGCGACGAACGTCTGGATGACGACGGTCAGCAGCAGCGCAACGCTGAAGATGACCAGCAGCTCTTTCCAGAACGGCTGCTTCTTCTTCGTCTTCTTCTTGGAGAACCTGGGCGCTGGTTCGTCGTCGTACGAGTACGACGAGGAGCGCGCAGTGCCTTCCTCGGAGGGAGGCGTCGTCTCCCAGGTCGACGACGAATCGCCGTTCACGCGATGACTCACACGCCCCACCTTACGGACGTCCGGGTAGGCGCAACGTGAACAGGGCACCGCCCTCGGGCGCTCTGCCCGCTGTGGCCGTGCCGCCGTGCCGTTGTGCCACCTGCTTGACGATGGCGAGTCCCAGACCGGAACCCGGCAGGGTCCGTGCCTCAGACGATCGGTAGAACCGCTCGAAAACGTGAGGTAGATCGGCGTCCGCGATACCGGGGCCCGCGTCCGCCACCTCCACCACGGCGCTGCCGTCGCCCACCTGACGCAGGCTCAGCCGCACCGCAGAGCCCGAGGGGCTGAACTTCACCGCGTTGTCGAGGAGGTTCAGCACCGCGCGCTCGAGAGCACTTGAATCACCCAGAAGTGTCCACGGTTGCAGCTGCACGTCGAACGTGACGTTCGAGGCGCGTCGGCGCGCGCGGTCCAGGGACCGTTCTACCACCTCGACGAGGTCGACGGGTTCCTGCACCATCTGCGGGGCGTCTTCCCTGGCGAGTTCGACCAGGTCACCGATCAGCGTGGTCAGTTCGTCGAGCTGGGCGCGCACGTCCGACTGGATTTCCGTTTTGTCCTCTTGGGACAACGTCGGGGAGTTCGGGCGTTCTGAGGCGAGCAACAGCTCCAGGTTGGTGCGCATGGACGTCAGCGGCGTGCGCAGTTCGTGGCCCGCGTCGGCGACCAGGCGGCGTTGTCGTTCCTGCGACTCCGCGACCGCGCCGAGCATCGCGTTGAAGCTGTGCGTCAACCGCGCCAGCTCGTCGTCGCCCGACACCGGGATCGGCGTCAGGTCACCGGTGTTCGCCACGCGTTCGGTGGCCTCGGTCAGTCTCTGCACCGGCCGCAGACCGGTGCGCGCGACTGCCGTGCCCGCGATCGCCGCCAGCAGCACGCCGGCGCCGCCGATGAGCAGCAGGACCACGCTGAGCTTCGCGAGGGTCGTCCGTTGCGGCACCATCGACTGGGCGATGAGGATCGCCTGGTTCTGCTGGTACCGCACGGCGATGACGCGGGACTCGGTCTTGTGGTCTGTCCAGATGTACTCGCCGCGCTCGCCCTGGGCGACGTCCCACGCCTCCTCGACCGTCGGCGGCGGCTCGAAGCCGTCCGGGTAGAGGATCTGACCGGAACCCGCCAGCAGCACGCCCATCTTGACGTCGCCGGCCGCGAGGAAGGCCGCGGGGTACTTGCCGACGAAGTCCGGCGTGTTGATCTTCTGACCGGTCGCCACCGCGACGGCACGCGTGCGAAGGCTCTCGTCGAGCGCGTCGTACACGCTCTTGCGAACGATCATGTACGCACCGAACGACACCAGCGCGACGGCTCCAGCGACGCAGAACGCCGCGAGCCAGGTGACCCGAGCCCGCAGCGACGCCTTCTGCAGCCGTCCCTGGGGTTCGAAGATCACGGAGGCGTCTCCCGCAGGACGTAGCCCACCCCACGCACCGTGTGAATCAGCCTCGGCTCGCCCTCCAGCTCCGTCTTCCTCCTGAGATACCCGACGTAGACCTCGAGTGCGTTGCCCGAGGTCGGGAAGTCGTATCCCCACACGTCCTCCAGGATGCGGCTGCGGGTCAGCACCTGGCGCGGGTGCGCCAGCAGGAGCTCGAGCAGCGCGAACTCGGTGCGGGTGAGGCTGATGGCGCGCTCGCCGCGGCGGACGTCCCTGGTGGACGGGTCCAGCTCGAGGTCGGCGAACTTCAGGACGGCCGCGGACTGCTGGGCGGCGTCGATGTCCTGGGCGGCGCGGCGCAGCAGCGCGCGCAGTCGTGCCAGCAGCTCCTCCAGCGCGAACGGCTTGGGCAGGTAGTCGTCGGCCCCGGCGTCCAGACCGGACACGCGGTCGCTCACGGCGTCCCGCGCGGTCAGCACGAGGATCGGCAGGTCGTCACCGGTGCTGCGAAGGCGCCGGCACACCTCCAGCCCGTCCAGCCGCGGCATCATCACGTCGAGCACCATGGCGTCGGGCCTGGCGGCAGTCACCGACTCCAGGGCCTGCATGCCGTCTCCGGCAGTCTCGACCTGGTAGCCGTTGAACTGGAGCGAGCGGCGGAGTGACTCCCTGACCGCCCGATCGTCATCGACAACGAGGATGCGCATAGGGGCAGTGTTGCTGAGGGATCTGAGAGGCGCCTGAGAAGGGCCCTAACAGCGGGTGTGAGTTCAGTGTTAACCCTCCAGGCCTCTCGCGACCGGCGCATTCCACTTCCGCCAGAGCGCGATCAGCCTGATGGTGATGATTATTGACGCTCCAGTCAGCGCGACCAGGTCTTTCGGCAGTCGCACCCATTCACCCAGTGCGACCACGACCGCTCCGGCGAGCGCCGCCACGGCGTAGATCTCTCTCCTCAGCACCAGAGGAATCTCTCGGAGTAGGAGGTCGCGGACCGCGCCGCCACCGATCCCTGTCGTCATGCCGATGAGGCACGCGGCGTAGGGCGTGGCGCCGAGAGCCAACGCGGTGGTGGTGCCGGACGTGACGAACAGACCGAGCCCCACGGCGTCCAGGAGGAGCACCGTGCGGCGGAGCTTGGCAACGGTCGGGTGGAACCAGAAGACGATCAGGCCCGTGACCCCGGCGACCAGCAGGTACGGCCAGTTCTTGAGGCTCGTCGGCGGGTGCACGCCCAGCAGCACGTCGCGGATGATGCCGCCGCCCAGCGCCGTGGTGAGCGCCAGGACGATCACGCCGAACACGTCCAGCCGCGCCCGCACCGCCGCCACCGCGCCGGACGCGGCGAAGACGGCGATCCCGATCAGTTCCAGGACGATGAGCAGCACGAACAGAGAGAATACGGATCTACCGGGGTGACGCGTCCCGGCGGTAACCGGCCTCCAGCCGACCGCCGGCCGACACGAGGACGTGCTCCACAACCTCGATGAACCACTCAGCACCCTCGCCCCGCACCAACGCCCGGTACGCGTCCACGAGCTCGTCGGCCTTCGCCTCTTTCAACCGCCTGAGCAACCACTTCCCGTGTCCGAGCCACTTGTTCTGCACGACCAGCGCCAACTCCCCCGCGCAGGTCAGCAGCCGTGCCGCGACGAACAGCCGTTCGTCGTCGTCCCGCGCTCCGATGAGGTCTTCGAGCAGGTCGGTGGTGCCGTAGCGACGGTCTTCGAGTTCGGTGGCGGTCGGCACAGGAGGGCCGACGTCGAGCAGAGCGCGCGCCTCGGCACGCATGCGCTGGCCCGTGCCGTCGGCGTCGAGCATGAGGAACCCCTCGGCGCACATGTGCAGCAACGGCGGGCGCCGGTCCTGGGTGTCACGGGCCACGAAGTCCTGGAACGACTCGACGGTGTGGCAGAACAGCTCGACCGGCCAGCCGCGGTGCTCCATGGTCTCCCGGAACGCGTAGGACAGGTCGTTGACGATCACGACGATGTCCAGGTCCGAGTTCGCCGTGTAGGTGCCCGCCGCGACGCTGCCGCCGAGGAACGCCGCCGTCGCGAGCGGGAACCGTTCGTCGATCAGGTCACGCGCGACCTGGACGGGATCCTTGTCCCAGTCCAGCGGATGGCCGGTGACGTAGTAGTCCTGGTCCGGGTCCAGCGGGCCGAGCACCCGTTCGACGCTCGGCCAGATCTCGCGGCTCACCTCGTGCAGGTCGACGAGCCACGGGTTGTCCTCCGCGTCGAACAACGGCCGTATCTCCAGGAACTGCGCGCGGGAGATCTCCCGCACGCTGACCGGCGGCCCGCTGTGCCGTTTCGCATAGCCCTTCAGGCGCCAACCCATGTTGTCGCCGTAGGCGTGCCTGACCTCGTCGTCCCCAGTCACACGTTCATTCTTACTTGGCGCGAGCGCGTGCACGAGTTCAGACGCGCGCAACCGCCATCAAATAGCCCAATGACGGCTGGATCGCGATCGGTGAAAGTATCTGGTCGAGATACTCCCGCGCTTCTTCTCCATGCGCCGCAACAAGAGCGTCGTAGTGCGTGCGAGCGCCGGCCTGCATGCGCGGCACGGTCTTGCGCGTCTCCACGGTGAGGTCCAGCAGTTCCACCACGTGCAAGCCCGCTGCCGCCAACAACTTCGGGTAGGCGGCGAACGTGGGCAGTTCGTCGATGTCGTAGGTGCTCAGGATCGGCTGCAGCTCGTCCAGCACCCCCTGCGCGACCGGCCTGCGCTGCACGAAGTCGGACACCACGACCACACCGGACGGCTTCACCACCCGCGCCAGCTCGCGCAACACGCTGACCCGATCGCCCAAGTGCGGCAACGTCTCCACGGCCCACGCCGCGTCGAACGCGTCGGCGGAGAACGGCATCGCGTGCGGGTCGCCGTGCACGAACCGGACCTGTTCGTCCACGAACAACGCGTCCGCACGCGCGTTCGCGCGACGAACGTGGTCAGCGCACGGGGACACCGACACGATGTCGGCGTGCGAGGCCTCGGCCAAGCGGAACGCCGACGTGCCGACCCGGCGGCCCAGGTCCAGAACGCGCCAGCCGTGTCGCGCGCCGAGCTTGTCGATGTGCAGCGCGGTCATGCGTTCGGCCGCGACGCGGTTCGGGGACTCGTCCTCTTCGGACGACCAGAGCCCGAAATGCAGGTTGTGGTCCCAGATCGCGCGCATGACCTCGTGATAGACGTCGGTCATCAGAAGAAGTCCGCCAGCCGCGGGACGCCGGAGGCGCCGACCAGCTGGTCCAGCAGCACCGCATCGGCCGGGTCGCCCTCGAGCAAACCCGCGCGCCGCAACGCATGCGTGTTCTGGAACCCCGTGAACCACGGGCCGAGCGCCCGCGCGTGCAGGCGGACCGCACCGCTGCCACCGGGCTCGACGCGCACGGTGCCGTCCTCGACGACGATCCGCTGGTTGCCCGCGTGCCACGGCGCGTGCTCGTCGACGATCTCCAGGTCCACCGCGGCGTTCGCCAGGCGCGGCCAGCCACGCGCGGCCACGGCGGCGGGCAGGTCGACGACGCGCAGCATCCACGTCGAGGTCCACACCGAGTACCGCATCGGCGTCGCGCCGAGCAGGTCGAGCGTCGCCGGGTCGGTGATCCGCAGGTCGATGGCGTCGAGCGTGCCCGCCCACGACTTGAGCGACGCGAGGAGGGTCAGCTGGGCCTCGACGTCGACACCGATGAGGTCGTGCACCTTCAGACGGCCCATCTCGCCGCCGGGCTCGCGCTGGGCCGTCAGATAGCCGCGCAGACCGTTCGGGCCGGGCAGAACGCTCACCAGGTCCATCTCGAGCACCTTCTCGAGGTCGATCCTCGGCGGGCGGCGGTCGGCCATGCCGTCGATCGTCCGCGCCACCTCGAGGTAGCAGGCGTGCAGCGCGGTGAGATCGCTCTCATCGGCCGGACGCGAACGTAGCAGCTCAGTGGGCCGTGCGACGGAGAGCACCCTGTCCATCGGCAGCTCGACCCACTCGAAGAGCCCCGCGCGTTCCCAGCCACGACCCCGGTACAGGGTGGGTACGGTCGCGTAGAGCACCGAGATGGGCTGACCGTGCTCCCGCATGGTCGTCAGCGCGGTGTCGAGCAGCGCGCCCGCGACGCCTCGGCCACGCGTGGCGCCGTCGACGGCGACGCCACCGATCCCGCCCATCGGGACCGCGGCGCCGCCGTAGAACTGCCCGTACTCGCCTATGCCGAGCACCCCGGCGACCTTGCCGTCGATCTCCGCGACCAGCCCGTGCCTGCCGGGCTGGAGCAACGGCCCGGACGGCGTGGTCCCGTTGAACGCGACCTTGCGAAGCCGGAACACGTCGTCGCGGTCGTCCTCGGTGTACTCACGAATGTGCACGGACAACTATCTACCAGGAAAAGAAGCCCTGACCTGTCTTCTTTCCCAGCTCGTTCCGCGCGACCTTGTCCCGCAACAGCTGCGGCGGCTCGAACCGCGGCCCCAGCTGCGCCGCCAGGTGCTCGGCGATCGCGAGCCGGACGTCGAGTCCGACCAGGTCGGTGAGCTCCAGCGGGCCCATCGGCCAGCGGTAGCCGAGCTTCATGCCGGTGTCGATGTCGGCCGCCGAAGCGACGCCTTCCTCCAGCATGCGAATCGCTTCCACGCCAACGGCGACGCCCAGACGTGAGGTCGCGAAGCCCGGCGAGTCGCGGACCTCGATGACGGTCTTCCCCAGTTCTTCGGCCCACGTTCGCGCTTTGGACACGTTCGCGGGGTCGACGCCCTCGTGGTGCACGAGCTCGACGAGGTGCTGGACCGGGACTGGGTTGAAGAAGTGCATGCCCAGCACGCGTTCGCCCGGAAGTCCGGCGGCGATCTCCGCGATCGACAGCGACGACGTGTTGGACGCGAGGATCGCCTGCGGGCACCTCGCGGCCGCGTCGCCGAGCACCTTCTGCTTGAGCGGCACGTTCTCCGGCACGGCCTCGATCACGAGCTCGGCGTCGGCAGGCGGCTCGCCGACGGTCAGGTTCGCCATCATCTGGTCGGCCTCGTCGATCTGGATCTTGCCCTTGTCCTCGGCCTTCTGCAGCGACGCCTTGACCGCGAGAAACGCCGCGTGGGCCCGTTCGGCGTCGGCCTCGACGAGCCAGACCTCGTGCCAGCCGGTCAGCAGCAGGTGCGCGATGCCCGCACCCATCGTGCCGCCGCCGATGACGACGGCTTTCACGCCACGACCTCGGCGCTGAACATCGCGACCAGCTCCATACCGCCGATCTCGGTGAGGTTCGCGCCCGACGAGGCCCACTCCGGCGTCTGGAAGGCGGCCTTCATCGACTCGGCGGACTCGAAGTACAGCTCGGCGATCATGTAGGGCTCGGTGTCACCGAGGAACCCGGCGAGGAACACCCGCTGCACCTTGGCGACCTCGGCGCGCACGAGTCCCGGCACCGAGTCCGCGATCGGCATGTGCGTGCCGAAGTACTTCTCGTCGAAGCCCTCGGGGTCGGCGGGCTTCTTGTACAGCGCGATGTACTTGATCATGTGACGGTTTCCTCCTCGACTCGCCCAGCACTGTAACGCCCGAGCAGGGTGCCCGGCTGAGGCACGATGGAAGCGTGCGGATCATCCTGTTGCGCCACGGCCAGAGCCTCGGCAACGTCGACGAGCTCGCCTACTGCCGCATCCCCGACCACGCCCTGCCGCTGACCGACCTGGGCGAACAGCAGGCACGCGCGGCCGGAACCACGATCAAGGAGCTGGTGGGCGACGGCCAGGTGGCGGCGTACGTGTCGCCCTACAAGCGGACGCGCAGGACGTTCGAGCTGCTGGGCATCGACGCCGAGCGGATCGTCACCGAGCCTCGCGTGCGCGAGCAGGACTGGGGCAACCTGCAGGACCCCGCCGAGCAGGAGGTGCTCAAGCACCAGCGCCACGCGTTCGGGCACTTCTTCTTCCGGCTGCCCAACGGCGAGTCCGGTGCGGACGTGGACGACCGGGTGGCCGCGTTCCTGGACGGCCTGGTGGTCCGGATGCACGAGGACGAGACGCACCCCCGGACCGTGCTGGTCGTGTCGCACGGTCTGACGATCAGGTTGCTGTGCCGCAGGTTGTTCGACTGGAGCATCGAGCTGTTCGAGTCGCTGTCCAACGTGGACACCTGCGAGAACCGCGTGCTCGATCACGACGGCACGGGGTGGAAGCTGGACCGCCCCTTCGACCAGTGGCGCGACTCACCGGACGGGACGGTCCAGCATCCCTAGAGAAGGCCGCGCTTGTAAGCGGCGACCAGTCGTCGTGGCACGAGAAGTTCCTTGCCGTCCAGCGTCCTGACGCGCACGAGGTCCGGCGCGGTGGCCTTCCACTGCGACCGCCGATGCCGGGTGTTGGAGCGCGACGTCCTGCGCTTCGGGACTGCCATCAGCGCTCTCGCTTTCCGTAGCGGCGGTTGAACTTCTCGACCCGGCCCGCGGTGTCCATGACCCGCTGGGTGCCCGTCCAGAACGGGTGCGAGTCGGCGGTGATGTCGACGACCAGCAGCGGGTAGGAGTTGCCGTCCTCCCAGTCGATCGTCCTGGCCGACGTCGCGGTCGAGCGGGTCAGGAACGTCTTGCCGGTGGACGCGTCCTGGAAGACCACCGGGTGGTAGTCGGGGTGGATGCCTGACTTCATATCTCCAGCTTTCGGATCGAGTCCACGAAGGACAGTTCGTCGTCGGTGAGCAGCGCCTCGTCGAAGGCTTTGGTGATGTCGCCGGGCTCGCCGACCGTGATCGCCACGATCTGCGTCGTCCTGCCGTCGCGCGGCCCGCCCTCGCCGACGTGCAGCCCGCCGCCCGCGGACTCCAGGTGCAGCGCGAGATCCGGCTCGTCCGCGACCCACAGCCGGCCGCGCGAGCGCACCACCGTGCCGTCGAGCAACGAGTCGAGCGCCTCGCCCAGCCGTGCCGGGTGGAACGGCCGATCCGCCGTGAAAACCGCCGTCGAGACACCGCAGTCGGGCGTGAGCGGGATCATCCGCGGCCTGGTCGAGCTCCTGACCACGACCGTCTCCGGCGTGCATCGGTGCGCTCCGGGAGCCAGCCGGTCCAGCACGGCCAGCGTCCGTTCGTCCGCATCCCCTTGCAGCACCAGGACATCCGCGGCCTCGACCTGCGCGACGACGACCTGCGCGACCGTCCGCTGGTCGCTGACCATGGACGCGTCGCCCAGAGCGTCGTCCAGCCAGGTCTCCGCGTCGATCACCGTGATCACGCACTCGACGTCGACGCCGAGGTTGCGGCGCACGGCGTCCGGTTCGAGCAGCGGGTCCAGGTGCAGCACGACGGTGTGTCCGGCGAACTGCTGCAGCAGCTCCCGCAGGTCTTCCCGCACGGTGCACGACACGCAGTTGTGCAGCAGGTCGACGTCGGTCGCGATGCCGTCGACCCAGCGCCGCACGCACGTCTCGGCGGCAACGTGCCGGACCAGCACCGAACCGGGCCGGTCCCGCCACACCCGCACGGCGACGTCGTGGTCGACCAGCCCCGCCACCATAACGACAACGGTTTCCATGTTGAGGTACCGTAGTTGAAAACGAATGTCGTTTCAACATGGAGGTACCTGTGCGCTGCCAGCTGACCGGCCGTGAGCCGGGCTTCGGCAACCGCGTCTCGCACTCGCAACGCAAGACGAGGCGCCGGTGGAACCCGAACATCCAGCAGAAGCGGTACTGGGTGCCGTCGCTGAACCGGTTCGTGACGCTGACGCTGTCCACGAAGGCCATCAAGACCGTCGACAAGCTGGGCATCGAAGCAGTCGTCGCCCGGCTGAGGCACCAGGGGGTGAAGGTCTGATGGCCAAGGGCAACGACGTCCGGCCGATCATCAAGATGAGGTCGACCGCGGGCACCGGCTACACGTACGTGACCCGCAAGAACCGCCGCAACGACCCGGACCGGCTGGTGCTGCGCAAGTACGACCCGGTGGCGCGCAAGCACGTCGACTTCAAGGAGGAGCGCTGATGGCGAAGAAGTCGAAGATCGCCGCGGACCAGCGCCGCCGCGAGGTCGTGGCCAGGTACGCGGAACGGCGTGCGCAGCTCAAGGAGATGCTGCGCCACCCGGAAACCCGAGAGGAGGCGTTGCGCGGCCTGCAGAAGTTGCCGCGCGACGCGTCACCGACCCGGCTGCGGAACCGGGACGTCGTGGACGGACGACCACGTGCGTTCAACCGCAAGTTCGGGTTGTCGCGTGTGCGGTTGCGAGAGATGGCCCACCGGGGTGAGCTTCCCGGCGTCTCGAAGGCGAGCTGGTGATGCGCGAGAAGCGACCGTTGAAGCGCAGGCAGAACCTGCTCGCGAAGGAGGGCGTGACGGTCGTCGACTGGAAGGACGTCACGCTGCTGCGCAAGTTCATCTCGGACCGGGGCAAGATCCGGTCCCGCCGTGTCACCGGCCTGACGCCGCAGCAGCAGCGTCAGGTCGCCACGGCCATCAAGAACGCACGGGAGATGGCCCTGCTGCCGTACCCGTCACAAGGGCGATGACGCGGACCGCCGTGCTGGCCAGGAAGGCCAGCACGGCGAGCTGCACCAACAACGCGAGCGCCCAGGTCGTGTGTTCGTCGACCGTCAGATCGCCACGAACACCGACCAAGAAGGTCGCGTAAAGGCCCCAGCACTGCAGCGCGGCCAGGCCGGCGCCGATGATCGTCGTGCGCAGCGACACGATCACGACGACGGCGGCGAGCAGGATGAGAGCCAGCAGCGGCCAGGCACCGGTGAACGTGGTCACGCCGACTCCGCAGCCGAATCCGAGCGCGGAGCCGTAACCACCTTTCATTCTTCTCATCACGTCGGTGTATCGCCTCGGATGAGATCAGCGCCACCTCTCCAGCGTGAAGTTGGTGCTTTCGAGTGAGGCACGATCGCACGAATGAACCTGTACGAAGTAGTGCACCGACGCAGGGACACGCGCGCTGAGTTCACCGGCGAGGAAATCCCGCCCGACGTGCTGCGTCGTGTGTTGACCGCCGCTCATGCCGCTCCGAGCGTCGGGCTTTCCCAGCCGTGGGACTTCGTGCTGGTGCGCGATGAATCGATTCGGCGGGCCTTCCGGGATCACGTCCAGGCCGAGCGCACGGTCTTCACAGCTCAGCTCGATCATGAACGAGCGGAGACCTTCTCTCGTATCAAGGTCGAGGGAGTGATGGAGTCGTCGCTCGGCATCGTCGTCACCTACGACCCCGACCGGGGTTCGCCGGCGGTGCTGGGCAGGCACGCGATCGCGGACGCTGGTCTGTACTCCGTGTGTCTGGCCATCCAGAACCTGTGGCTCGCCGCGACGGAAGAGGGCCTCGGTGTCGGATGGGTGAGCTTCTACCGAGAAGATGTGCTGCGCCGCCTGCTGGACATCCCCACGAGGGTCCGTCCGGTTGCATGGCTGTGCGTTGGACCGGTTCAATCCCTGCCCGATACGCCTGATCTCGAACGTCACGGTTGGCGCAACCGACTACCCCTTGATGACGTCCTGCACCACGATCGGTACGGGGCGCGACCGTCCCGGTAGCCTGTGCAGGCCGCTCGGCGAGTCGGAACGGAGTCGATGAACGAGTGGAGCAGCGTGATCCGCTGGTAGCGGGCCAGATTCCGCGGTTGGACCGGGAGGTCCGCGCGTTGCTCAACGCTGGCCGCCTGCCGGAGGCGAACAGTCTTTTCGACGAGGTGGTCACCAAGGTGTCACCCGGAGCCGATCGCTGGGTCCGGTCGGCCGTGCTGGTGAACCGCGCCGTCATGGCGTGGCGCCTCGGCCGTATTCCTCTCGCCCTGGAATTGGCCGCCGAGGGGTGGACGGACCTCGACGCCGACCGTTCGGACAGCCCTGCCGTCGCCCAGACGATGGGCTCGCTCGGCTATCTCATGGAGGGCATCGGCAACCGGCGCGCGGCGCTCGACATGCTGCGGCTCTCGGTGCAGGTGGCTCGCCGTGCGGGCAACACCGACACGTTGGCGCACTGTCTGCAGCGCCTCGGTGGTTCGCTGAACTTCCGCGCCTGCTCTGGCCCTCCCGCGGCCGCACCGGCGATCTTCGAGGAGGCCCTGGCCTACCTCGACGAAGGCCTGGGGCTCGTCAAGGAAGAGGTCATGCGCCGCGCGTTGATGGGTGCCTACGCCCGTTCCTTGGCCGGTGTCGGTCAGTTGGAGAAGGCAGAGGAGACCGGCACCGAAACTCTGCGACTGTCGCTGGACGCGAATGACCTGTGGGGCATCTCCGTCGGCAACTGGGTGCTGGCCGTCGTCCGGCGTGAGCAGGGTGATTTCGACGAGGCGCGCACACTCGCGTCCCGTGCGGTCACGAACGCCGAACGCATCAACGACACATCACTGCTGCTGCGGTTCTCCACGGAGCTGGCGGACATCTGCCAGGCGCTGGGTGACGCGGTGGGTGAGGCCGAGGCGTTGCGGCGGTCGATGACGGCGTCGCGCACGGCCACGGAGACGTTGCAGGAAGGCCTCGGCCAGGCGCTGGAGCAGCGCCGGGTGGCCGTTCAGGCGCAACGACTCGCGGTCGCCGCCCAGGAGGCAGCGGCGCGGGACCCGTTGACGGGCCTGGCGAACCGGCTGGGGCTCGAACGCGCCGCGCAGGCGTTGCTGGAGTCGACGGCGGCACGCGGCCGGGTGCCGTGGCTGGTGCTGGTCGACGTCGACTGGTTCAAGGGTGTCAACGACGACGCGGGCCACGCGGCCGGCGACGCGGCGTTGCGCGAGATCGCGGCGTTGCTGCGGCGTGAGTGCCGGTCGGACGACCTGGTGGCGCGCTGGGCCGGTGACGAGTTCGTGGTGTTGCTGGGCGACACCGGGCCGAACATGGACGTGGGCCCGAACGTGGCCGAGCGGATCCGCGCGGCCGTCGACGGCCACGACTGGACGATGGTGCTCGGCGCGGTCCGCCGCCCGACGGTGAGCATCGGGGTCGCGGCGGGACCGGCCAAGCTGGACCAGCTGTTCGCGGCCGCGGACATGGCGCTGTACCGCGCCAAGAGGCACGGCCGGAACAGGGTCGAGGTCGAACCTTCGGTGGACGAGGTCCCGGAGATCGTCTCCGGGAACTAGGCGATCAGGCCGCCGCGGTAGGCCACCAGCGCGGCCTGCACGCGGTTGACCGCGCCGATCTTGCCGAGCACGGACGACACGTAGCCCTTCACCGTCGCCTCCGACAGGTGCAGGGTGCCGCCGATCTCCGCGTTGGACATGCCCTGGCCGATCAGCACGAGCACCTCGCGCTCGCGTTCGGACAGGCTCGCGAGGAGCCTGCGTGCCGGCTCGGCCATCCGCTCGCCGTCCGCGACGGCCGCGAGCACCCTCGCCGCCACACCGGGGTCGAGAACCGCACCACCGCGCGCGAGGTCACGCACGGCTTTGACGAGCTGTTCCGGTTCGGTGTCCTTCAACAGGAAGCCCGACGCACCGAGTCTCAAGGCTTCCGAAACGTACTCGTCGACGTCGAACGTGGTCAGGATGCAGACCCGTGGCTGGTCCGGCAGGGTCCGCAGCCTCCGCAGTGCCGCGAGCCCGTCCGAGGTGCGCATCCGGATGTCGAGCAGGACCACGTGAGGACGGTGCTGGCGCGCCAGGTCGGCCACCAGATGCCCGTCATCGCACTCAGCAACAACTTCTATGTCCCCGACGCTGCTCAGGATCATGCGCAGGCCGGAACGAACGAGATCCTCGTCGTCGGCCAGCAGAACCTTGATCACGACGCCTCCCGCATTGGCGTTCCGTGCTCCCACATGTTCGTGATCTTCGCGTACGCACGCCGAAGCTCACGTTAATTCTCAGTTATCTCATCATGTGGTAACGGTTTTTCGAGATGGCGGGCACCGTTCACAGTTACCGGAATAGCGCGCCGACTTCGCTGCGTAGGCATGCCACCAGGGCTTAGAGGGCGACATCGGGACCCTGAGTGACCAAACACGGAAATCTCACTTAGTGGAATGTCGTACCAGAAACACAGATACGGCCGGACGAATCTGATTGCGGATTTCGTTTCTGCCCATACGTGGCGTTGATGATGTCCTGAACCGATACAGGCGGCGCGGTTGGGTCACGAAAACGCGAAGGTCTTTCGCAATAGCCTTACTGGAAAGTAACCTGCGTCACAAGACACCCCTGCCCCTGCCCTGTTCGGAGAGGAGCTTCGCGCCATGCGGAGAGCCAATCCGGTGACGTCCCTGTTGGCGATTGCTGCCGTCACCGCCTCCCTCTTGATCGTTCCGTCCGCCGCCCAGGCCGACTCTCGCGAGTCCGCGTTCGCTGCCGACGACTACTGCCTCGGCCAGTGCGGCGACATCGTGCCGCCCGGCAACAACGGCAACGCGACTCTGGCCGAGATCCTCACGCACAAAGCGTTCAAGACCATGCCCGCGCACTCGAACGACCAGCTCGGCAAGTACGACGCGCTGGTCAACGGCTACAGCAGCCTCACGAACGACCAGCTCGCGAACTTCTTCAACGACGCGTCGTTCGGCGTGGCGTCGGACCAGGTCGAGAGCACGGTGAAGCCGCGCGCGGACGTGACGATCGTGCGCGACAAGAAGATCGGGATGCCGCACATCACCGGGACCACGCGGTCCGGCACGATGTTCGGCGCCGGCTTCGCGGCCGCGCAGGACCGGTTGTGGCTGATGGACCTGTTCCGCCACCTCGGCCGCGGCCAGCTCTCGGGCTTCGCCGGCGGTGCGCCGTCGAACCGGGTGCTGGAGCAGAGCTTCTACAACCAGATCCCGTACACCGAGGAAGACCTGCAGAAGCAGATCGACACCGCCGCGGCGAAGAACGGTGAGCGCGGGCGTCAGGCCGTGGCCGACGTCAACGACTACATCTCCGGGATCAACGCCTACATCACGAAGTCCGTGTCGGCGCGGAACTTCCCCGGTGAGTACGTGCTGACCGGGCACGCCGACTCGATCACGAACTGGAACGACATCCAGCCGTTCAAGTCGACGGACATGGTGGCGATCGCCTCGGTCGTCGGCGGCCTGTTCGGTGCGGGTGGTGGCGGCGAGGTGCAGTCCGCCCTCGTGAAGCTCGCCGCGCAGAACAAGTACGGCGCTGCCGTCGGTGAGCAGGTGTGGCAGGCGTTCCGGGCGCAGAACGACCCCGAGGCCGTCCTCACCCTCCACAACGGACAGTCCTTCCCGTACTCGGCCTCTCCGGCTTCGCCCCAGGGCGTGGCTCTTCCGGACGCGGGCAGCATCACGCCCGAGCGGATGAACTACGACGAGGTGGGCGGCACGGGTACTGCCGTCGCTGTCTCCGCGCCGGATGACGTGGCTAAAGCTCGCGGCATCTTCGAGGACGGTGTGCTGCCCGCCGACCTGCTGAACAAGAAGCACGGCATGTCCAACGCGCTGGCGGTGTCCGGTGCCTACACCGACTCCGGCAACCCGATCGCCGTGTGGGGTCCGCAGACCGGGTACTTCGCGCCGCAGTTGCTGATGCTGCAGGAGCTCAACGGTCCGGGCGTCCGTTCGCGCGGTGTCTCGTTCGCCGGCGTGTCGATGTACGTGCAGCTCGGCCGTGGCGTCGACTACTCGTGGAGCGCGACTTCTTCGGCGCAGGACATCATCGACACCTACGCCGTGGAGCTGTGCAACCCGGACGGTTCTGCTCCGACCAAGGCTTCGTCGTCCTACCTGTTCCACGGCTCGTGCTTGCCGATGGAACGCCTGGAGCGCAAGAACGCCTGGAAGCCGACGGTGGCAGACGGCACGGCGGCGGGCTCGTACACGTTGGTGATGTGGCGGACCAAGTACGGCCTGGTCATGAGCCGTGCGACCGTGGGCGGCAAGGTCGTGGCGTACACGGCACTGCGTTCGACGTACATGCACGAGGTCGACTCGATCATCGGCTTCCAGGAGATCAACGACCCCGGCGCCATCCGTTCGGCCACCGACTTCCAGCGGGCGGCCAACAAGATCGGGTACGCGTTCAACTGGTTCTACGCGGACTCCCGTGACGTGGCGTACTTCAACTCAGGCCTGAACCCGGTTCGGCGGTCCACAGTGGACCCGAACCTGCCAGCGTGGGGCCGTCCCGAGTACGAGTGGGTCGCCTGGGACGGCAACGAGAACGTCGCCTCCTACATGCCGTTCGAGGGGCACCCGAACTCGATCAACCAGGACTACTACGTCTCGTGGAACAACAAGCAGGCGAAGGACTTCACGTTCGGCGGCTTCGGTCACAGCGCCGTGCACCGCGGAAACCTGCTCGACGTTCGCGTCAAGGCTCTGGTCTCGTCCGGCCAGAAGGTCACGCGCGCTTCGTTGACCCGCGCCATGGCCGAGGCCGCCATCGCCGACCTCCGTGCTGAGGAGGTGCTGCCCGAACTGCTTCGCGTGCTGGAGTCGGCGCCTGTGGACGCGACGCTGGCCCCGGTCGTGCAGAAGCTGAAGGACTGGCAGCGCTCCGGCTCGTTGCGCAAAGAGACCGCGAAGGGCAGCAAGACCTACGCCAACGCCGAGGCGATCAGGATTCTTGATGCCTGGTGGCCGCTTCTGGTGCAGGCCGAGTTCAAGCCGTCGCTGGGTGACGCGTTGTACGACGCGATCGTGAGCGCCCAACAGGTGGACGAGGCCCCGTCCGACGCGCACGGTGCCGCGCCGCACAAGGGTTCCTCGTTCCAGTACGGCTGGTGGGGCTATGTGGACAAGGACCTGCGCAAGGTCCTCGGCGACCCCGTCCAGGGCGCGTTCCCGCAGACCTACTGCGGCGGCGGCACTCTCGCGGGCTGCCGCACGGCGTTGCTGAACTCGCTTTCGGCGGCCGTCGCCAGGCCCGCCAACCAGGTCTACCCAGGTGACGCCGACTGCGCCGCCGGTGACCAGTGGTGTGCCGACACGATCATCCACCGCGCGATGGGCGGCATCACCCAGGAGAAGATCCACTGGCAGAACCGCCCGACCTTCCAGCAGGTCGTGCAGTTCCCGTCCCGGCGAGGCCAGAACATCGCGAACGTGGCGTTGACCGGAACCGCTTCCGCGTCGTCCCACGAGACGGGAGCGAACAACCTCCCGCCTGCGCAGGCGCTGGACGGCAACCCGGGTTCGCGGTGGGCCAGCGACTGGAGCGACAACCAGTGGATTCAGGTCGACCTTGGCTCTGTGCAACGGATCGGTCGCGCAGTGTTGCACTGGGAGTCGGCCTACGGCAGTGGGTACCGCATCGACGTTTCCAATGACGGCACGACTTGGCGGAACGTTTTCTCCACAAGTAGTGGCGACGGAGGCGAGGATGTCGTAGCGTTTGCAGCACAGGACGCGAGATACCTCCGAATGACGGGTACCCAACGGGCCACGCGTTACGGATACTCCCTGTACGAGCTTGAGGTCTACAGCTTGTAGGCCTTCGAGATGAGGACGCCGATCCACCCCCAGGGGTCGGCGTCCTCTACTTTTCCAGGACTTTCCGGTCGATCAGCTCGACGTGGACCAGGTCCCGCGGCCGTCCGAGTTGCTTCTTGGTAGCCCGCACGACCTCCAGCCGCACGAACCTCACGCCGTGCAGGACGTCCGCGCCGTCGATGAGCTCGTCCGTCTCCCAGCCGGGAAACCAGCTGTCGAGGAACTGAAGGTTTCCCAGCGCCACCTCGAACCCTTCGGCCAGCTTGGTCGGCTTGACCTCACCGAGCTGCCGAACCCGCTCCCACGCCCCGTTGCGCGCCAGCACGTCGAGGTCCCGCGGGTCGTCGATGAGCCCGTGCGCGAACAGCACCGCACTGCCGGTGACCGCGAAGTCCTCCCCTGGCAGGTCGAGCTCACGCAGCGCGCGGAAGTACTCGTGCTCCCAGAACCCGTTCACGCCCGGAAAAGGTAGTTCCGCGCGGTCTGCCCGATCTTCTGCACAGGCACCCACCGGTTGCCCTGCCACGTGCTCATCCGGTACCCGCGCTCCGTCAGGAAGTCCGCGACGTCCTGCGCCCTATACCCGAAGCGCTCCACGTGCCGTTCCTCGATCTCCAGCAACAACGCGGGCTTGAACCGCTCGATGGTCGCCTTCCCACCCTCGAGCACTCGCAGCTCGGCCCCCTCGACATCCGCCTTGACGAAGTCGAGCCGGCCGATCCCCTGCTCCTCGACGAAGTGGTCGAGCGTGTCCGTCTTCACCACGACGTCCAAGTGCTCGTCGAACTCCTCGTTGGACCCGAGCCCCTTGGCCCCCACCGTGAGGAACGACCGCCCGGTGACAGGACTCCCGTGCCGAACCGGCACGCTCATGACCTCGCGCCCCTGCCCGTTCCCGAGCGCGACCGAGTGCCGCCTGATGTTCTGCCCCTCACGCGGCCTCAGGACGTAACTGAGGGCGGGGTGCGCGAACACCAGCGGCTCAACGCTGTGCACAGTCCCTTGTGGACCGACAAGTCGCGACAACGTGACCGTGTACAAGCCGAGCGCGGCCCCGATGTCCACGCAGACATCGCCGGGTTTGACGATCCGACGGAGCCCGATCAGCTCAGCCTCGGCATAAGGCGTCAGCCGGGCAAGCGCCTGCAACCCGGCAACCACAGCGGCACTGCGAAGTTCGGTCAACACCCGAACCACCCTAGACGTGTCCGTTGGTGTGCTGCCCGTTCGCATGCTGTTCGCCCGCGGGCAACCCGATCTGGTCAGCGAACTCAGCGGCCACCCCCGACCCCCCGAAAACGCTCAAAGCCTTGGCCAGGTGCTGCCTCAGATCCCTGCGATGCTCGTCCTCGAGCTGCGGGAGAGCCCTCTCCACACTGCTGACCAACGACTCGGCCCAGTGAGTGCTCGGCTGCTGCTGCGCGATCTTGACCAGCTCAGCGAGGTGCCCGGACAACTTCACGGCCTCCTCGACCTGGTACCCGTTGCGCTGCAACCACCAAATCGTGGCTGTCCCAACGTCCGTGAGCACCTCGTCCCGCAGGTACCGGATCTCGGCCCGCTCAACATCCCGCTCAGCCAACTTGAACGTGGAGTTCCGCAACAACTCGATGTGCTTGCGCGCCATTTCCAGATCACCCTCGTCCGTGGTGACCTTGACCTGCTCGGCCCGAGCCCACACATGCGTCCCAGGCACCTGCCGCTCAGTGGCGAGCTCGTCCCCCAACTGCACCTGCAACGCCGCATGGTGCACCAACATCGCCTTGCCGCTGATCTCCTTGGCCCGCTGCAAAACGTGATGGACAGCAGCATTCTTGGGCGAGTTGTGCCGCAACCCGGTAGCCAGATCAACCCGCCACACGATCGTGAGCCGGACCTGAAAGTCCAGCCCGTAAACCGCACTGGGCAACGGCGTCTCGAACTCCTGCTGATGACTGCTAGCCGGCGGCACGAAGGTGAAGTCCTCAGCACGCCGAGGCGCCCGCCGACGCCACCAAGCCTTGAGGGCGCCAAGCGGTCCAGGACGGAAGTCGGGCCAGGGTCTGCTCACGCCCTCTCCCTACCTGACGTTTCTGCCCCGCAGAAGGTGGCCTGCCTCACTTCCCTCCAACGGCCGCAGGCATCTCGTCTGGCCCCTCACGGTGCGTGAGCGATGGCCGGTCCTGGGCGCCGAGCGGGGCTGCTCAGGCGTAGGCGGGGGCACGGGCCAGGCCTAGGCGGGGGCGCTGGTCAACTCGGTGGCGCCACCCCGGTAGACTGCTGTCGCCAGCCCTAGTAGCTCAGGGGATAGAGCATCGGTTTCCTAAACCGTGTGTCGCAGGTTCGAATCCTGCCTGGGGCACCACCTTTCGCCGGGTGAAATCAGGGCCTGACATGCTGAAACGCTGTCAGGCCTTGATCTTTTTCGCGAGTCATCGTCAGTGGGGATCTGCCCTGTCTGCCGCCATCTACCAACCACCGCGAAACGGCTGGCGGGCAGCAGGAGCGGCCCACTAGCGGCTATGGCGGTCGGATCCACGCGGATCAAGTACGCGTTCCTGCCGGTGCGGGTGAGCTCTCACAGCAGCTGTTGAGAGACCGGATGCAACGTTAGGGGTCACTTCTCCATTAGGGGTGCGAAATCGAGGTCGAGCAGACGATCGGGAGTTGCCGGTGGAGTTCACTGAGTACGTGGCAAGGCAGCGTCCCGCGCTGATGCGGTTCGCCACGGTCCTCACCTGTCAGACGTGGCTGGCCGAGGAGTTGGTGAGCGATGTGTTGGGCCGGGCGTTCGAGCGTTGGGAACGGATCTCGGGGATGGCCGAGCCGCACGCCTACGTAAGGCGGATGGTCGTCAACGAGTACCTGTCCTGGCGTAGAAGGTTGACTCGCACGTCTCCGCGTGCCGAGGTCGAGCCGATGGTGATCTCCGACGGTGCGGACGAGCGGGCCGAGCGGGACGCGATGATCAGTCGCCTTGCCGGGCTGCCGAGGAAGCAGCGTGCGGCGGTGGTCTTGCGGTACTACGCGGGGCTGTCCGACAGGGAGATCGCCACGCAGTTGGGGTGCCGGGAACCGACTGTGCGCAGCCAGATCCATCGGGCACTCAACGCTCTGCGCATCGACCTCACCGCCAGCGCCCCCAACTTTCAGGAGACCTCATGAGTGACCTGCGCACCCTCCACGATGCCTTCGCCGAGTTGGATCGGCGCGCCGACGCTGCGGCCACGGCCCCGGTCGTGCGGCCGCGGCGGGGCGTGCGGCTGGTGCCCGTCGCGGCCACCGTCGTCGCGGTGGCGGGTCTGGTCGCGGGTGCGATGTGGCTGGTGCCGGGCGACTCCGGCACGCACACCGCCAGCCCGCCGGTCACGTCGACTGGATCATCCACGGCACGCGGGTCGGTTCCCAGTTCGCCGGATGACCTGATCGCGCGGTTCAGGGTGGTGCTCGGCGACACCGCTACGTTCGAGGTGACCCAGAAAGTGATCGTGCCCAAGGCTTCCCCGTCCAAGCAACCGGGGACGGAACCGGGCATGACAAGGCTGGACGGCCCGGACGGCAGCGCGCTTGTCGGCGGGACTCTGACCTCTGTGGACGGCGTCGGGGGCTTCAGCCTGACGATCTACTCCAGCGATTCCGGGCCCGGCATGTGGTGCCGAAATCACCAATCGGCGGACTGTGTTGTCAGCACGCTGGCCGACGGCTCCCAGTTGGCGACCGAGACCGTGCGGCCGGATCCCGGCGCGGTGTCGTACCTGGCGTGCCTCAGGCGGCCCGACGGGACGATGGTCCTCATGCACGTCAGCAACCAGGAGGACCCCATGGGCGCTGCTATCAACTCGCCGGGCGGTCGGATCTACTCGCCGCAGTCGCCGCTTACCCCCGACCAGCTGAAGGCGATCGTCACCTCGGACAAGTGGTGAAGCCCCTCAGGCGCCGGACCGCACGTGGTGGATGTAGGGCTCGTAGGCCGACAGGTCGCGGTGCGGTTCGTAGGTGCTGAGGTAGTAGTAGTCGGCCACGATGTTGGCCTGCTGCTCGGTGTTGAAGTCGGCGAACGACTTCCCGCGCAGGCCTTCCGCGCCGCCGTAGTCGTAGAGGCCCTTGACGAAGAAGCCGGCCATGGCGGTCGGCAGCAGGCTGAGGACGCTGCGGCCGTGCTGGTACTGGTAGGCGTGGGTCAGTTCGTGGACCAGCCAGCGCTCGTACCTCGCCTGGTGTTGCGGGGTGGTCAGGACGCCCTTGGGGAACGTGACGAGGCTGGGGAGGGTTCGGGCCACGCCGAAGCTGCCCAGGAGGCCTCCCTCGGCCAGGCGAAGGGCGCTCAGGTCCAGGGCGTCGCCGAAGACCTGGCGGGCTATTTCGGTCTCGCGGGACTCCAGGTTGCGGCGGAACACCATGGCGGTTCTCCTGGTCGGCGGGTACCGATGGTAAGCCCGGCCACCGGCAGAAGTGGCGGCAGAACTGTGGGCGGGAAGTCGTGTTGCCCCAACGGTCATTGACTTTCGGAAACAAGGTTTCCTAATTTCCGTGGAATGAGTGAACCTCCGCGACGCAGGTCACAGTCGAACGGTCCGCGGCTTCAGGAGTTGTACGAGGACGCCCGGCGGAGGTACTCGCGGCGCGGCATCCTCAGGGCTGGGGCGGCGGGTGGGGTGGTGCTGGCCTCGGCGCGGCTTGGGGCGGGCACTGCGGTGGCGCGGGCGCCTGAGGTGTTGTTGAAGGGCGATGGGGCGGCGCTGCGGCCGTTTGGGCGGCATTTGGCCTTTGGGGCGGATCCGACGCGGCAGGTGGTGGTGTCGTGGCAGGTGCCGGCCAACGTCCAGGCGCCGTACCTGAGGGTGGGTGTGAAGGCTGGGGAGTACGGGGAGGCGATGCGGGCTGAGACTCGGGCGCTCACCAGTGACCTGGCCTGGCAGGAGAAGGGGGCGCTGTTCACGGTTTCGCCGCACCTCGGGAAAGCCGTTACGCAGTACTACATGCATGTGCGGCTTGATGATCTGGTGCCGAACACGACGTACTACTACGTGGTTGGGCACCAAGGATTTGAGGCTACACAAGGGGAAGTGGGTCGGTTCAGCACTGCGCCGACGGGCAGCAGGGCGTTCAGCTTCACGGCCTTCGGGGATCAAGGGGTCGGGTACAACGCGCTGGCCACGAATAGCCTCATCGAGGAGCTCGGGCCGCAGTTCCACCTTGCGATGGGCGATTTGAGCTACGCGAACGACGGGGAGGGCGGGCGGCCCGAGACGGATGCGTTCGACGCGCGGAAGTGGGACTCGTTCTTCGCGCAGAACGAGATGGTGGCGGCGACCACGCCGTGGATGGTGGCGCTCGGCAACCACGAGATGGAGAGCCGGTACGACAAGCACGGGTACGGCGGGATGCGGGCTCGGTTCACGATGCCGGACAATGCGTGGGACGGGTCGACCTGCATCTACTCGTGGCGGTACTTGAACGTCGGGCTGATCAGCTTGGACGGCAACGACATCTGTTACAACAGCGACGCCAACCTCGACTACACCGAGGGCAAGCAGCAGGTGTGGTTGAAGGCTCAGCTCGAGAAGTTCCGGAAAGATCCGGGCATCGACTTCATCGTCGGTTACTGCCACCAGTGCACGTACTCGACGTCTGGCAACAACGGGTCCGAGGTCGGCGCGCAGAAGCGGTGGGCGCCGTTGTTCGACCAGTACCAGGTGGATCTGGTTCTCAACGGGCACAACCACGTCTACGAGCGGACGGATCCGATCAAGGCGGGCAAGGGCACGAAGAAGGCCGACATCCGCAGCACCGTCAACCCCGTCAAGGACGGCACGACGTACATCACGGCGGGTGGTGGTGGCGAGAGTGTCAACGGGTGGGCCGACGAGAAGATCGGCGATTCGTTCTACGGCAACGTCAAGGACGCCACGGCGACGATGCGGGTCGACCAGGAGGACGGCGAGGAGAAGCTCGTCAAGGTGTCCTGGTCGCGGGTGCGGTATCGCGGGTACGGGCTGGTTGTCGTTGACGTGACGCCGAAAACCGCGGGAGGACCTGCCCAGATGAAGGTCAGGGCGCTCACCGAGACGGGCGCGTTGATCGACGAGCTCACGATCCGGCGCGGCTGAGAGAAGGCGCAGAGATGACTGAAACCTCGCGGCGGTCGTTGTTCAAGGCGTTCCTCGCAGCACCGGCACCGGCACCGAACGAGCGGAAGAACAGGCCGCTCGGCAGGCACATCGCCTACGGCGCGGATCCGATGAAGCAGGTCGTGATCTCCTGGCAGCAGCTGGAGAAGGTCAACGGGCCGTACGTCCGGATCGCCACGAAAGCAGGCGACTTCGGCGCACCGATCAGTGCCGAAGTGCGCGTGCTCAAGAGCGAGATCGGGTGGCAGGAAGGCGACCACAGCTTTCCGCCGCACGGGCCGGACCCCATGTACCAGTACTACCTGCACGTCAAGCTCAACGACCTCAAGCCGGACACGACGTACTACTACGTTGTGGGACACCAGGACTACGCCCCGACCGAGAGCGCACAGTTCCGCACCGCGCCGGCCACGGGCGCCCGGTTCACGTTCACGGCGTTCGGCGACCAGGGGTACGGCTACAACGCGCGCAAGCTCAACAGCCTTGCCAAGGACCAGAATCCGGCGTTCCACCTCGCGCTCGGCAACCTGAGCTACGCCATCCACGGCGGCACGGCCAACGTCGAGGGCGGGCATCCCGGCACGGACAAGTACGACGCCGCGAGGTGGAACTCGCTGCTGGTCCAGAACGAGCTCGTGGCGGCGACGACACCGTGGATGATCACGCTCGGCAACCGCGAGATGGAGCAGTGGTACTCCCCCAACGGGTACGGCGGCGTGAAACAGCGCTTCACCATGCCGGACAACGCCTGGAGCGGGTCGACCGGCATCTACGCGTGGCGGTACCAGAACGTCGGACTCGTCAGCCTGGACGGCAACGACATCTGCAACCGCAACACCGCGAACCTCGACCACACCAAGGGAAAGCAGCTCACCTGGTTGTCCGGCCAGCTCGCGAAGTTCCGCAGTGACCCCGCGATCGACTTCATCGTCGTCTACCTGCACCACGCCACGTACTCGACGTCGGACGGCGGCGGGGCGGAGAGCGTCGCGCAGCAGAAGTGGGCGCCGGTGTTCGACAAGTACCAGGTCGATCTCGTGCTCAACGCGCACAACCGCGTCTACGAGCGCACCGACCCGATCAAAGCGGGCAAGGGCACCAAGAAGCCGCCGAGAAGCACGGTCAACCCCACGAAGGACGGCACCACCTACATCACCGCGGGCGCAGGTGGCCAAGCGCTCGACAGGTTCTACAAGAACGCGCCGGAGTCCTATTTGGACCACGAGGACGACACGGGCACACCGACCATGCGCTGCTACAAGAAGAACAGCGCGAGCTCCACGGACACCAAGGTCACCTGGTCACGGGTCCGCTACCGCGGGTACGGCATCACGGCGATAGACGTCAGCCCGAAGACGAACACGCCGGCCAAGATGACGATCCGCGCGCTCGACGAGAACGGAACGCTGATCGACGAGATCACCCTGCAGCGCGACTGAGCCTTGTCAAGGCGAGGTTGACACCGAGCGCTGTCAAGCCTACCTTGACAAGAGTGGACTTGGCTGGGCTGATCAGGCACAACGCCGACCTGGTCGTGCGGGCGCTGAGCAATGAAGCGCCCGCACGAGAGGCGCTGGTGGCCGCGTTGTCGCTCTCGGCACTGACCGAGGACGCCACGCGGGCTCTGGTGGTGCTGGCCCGCGACGGGGGTGCGACGTGGGCTGAGATCGGCGATCTGCTGCACGTGAGCCGCCAGGCCGCGCAGCAACGCTTCGGGGGTGCGGAGATGACCGAGTCCACTGTGGCCGGTGTCAAACAGGCTCAGCAGGTGGTGGCCCACCTGGACAACGGCGAGTTCGCGGCCGTGCACGCCATGTTCGACCCGCTGATGAGCTCGAAGCTCTCGAGCGACGAGCTCGCAGCGGTGTGGCGGCAACTCGTCAGCAACCTCGGCGAGCTCCGAAACACGGGCCCCGGCACGCCGGCGAAGAAGGGCGGGTACACGATCGTCGACGTGCCGCTCACGTTCGCCGAAGCGGAGATGAAGGCCCGCGTCACCTTCAACACCGACGGCTCGATCGGCGGGCTGTTCATCCTCGGTCTGGAGTGATCCGATGCAGAGCTCCACGAACTACGACGACGGGCTCATCGCCTGCCAGGACGTCGAACTGGTGATCCGGCGCTACTACTTCCCGTTCGGGCTGGCGAAGCGGGTGCGCTACAACAGGATCCGCTCGGTGCGGCGATACCCGCTCACCGCGATGACCGGCAAGTACCGCATGTGGGGCAGCGGAAACCTGACCCAGTGGTTCAACCTGGACGTCCGCCGTCATCGCAAGTCGGTGGGCCTCGTGCTCGACCTCGGCGGACGGATGCAGCCGGTGATCACCCCGAAGGACGCCGACCAGTTCCTCGCGGTGCTGGCCGCTCACGGTGTGAGCAGCTAGCTCACACTGCGGCGATAACGGATCTCCTGCACGACCGCGGAGCCGAACTCCTCCTCGCGCTTCGTGCCGTCCACGACGAAACCGAGCCGCTCGTAGAAGCGCCGGGCCCGCGGGTTGTCCTCCAGCACCCAGACGACCGTGTCCGGTGCGTCGCCGAGTGCGGCCAGCGCCAGCGGCTCGGCCAGACCGCTTCCCCACGCGGACGGCAGGAAGTAGATCGCGTACAGCTCGAAGGCCCCCTCGACCTCGCGGGCCGGGCCTACGCAGGCAAAGCCGACGATCTCGTCGCCGTCCAGCGCCACCCACACGCCGCCGCGGGGGATGGCTCGTTCCCACATCGACTCGCGATCCGCGACGGACAGGTTGTCGAGCATCTCGTCCGGCATCTTGCCTCGGTAGGCGGCCTGCCACGACCGCACGTGCACCAGGGCGACGGCAGGCGCGTCGGAGACAACGGCGAGACGGACTGTCATGAGATCCCCCAGTGGCATGATCGGATGCATGCGGATCATCGTCGACGCGGACCCCGGCATTGATGATGCCCTTGCTTTGTACTACCTGCGGGCGCAGCAGGACACCGAAATAGTCGCCATCGGCACGGTGCACGGGAACGTCCCGGTCGAGCAGGCCACCGCCAACGCCCTCAGGCTCACCGAACGGCTCGGAATCGGGGCGCCCGTGGCCAAAGGCGCCGCCAGGCCTCTCGCGCAGCCGCTCATGACCGCGGAGGACGTGCACGGGCAGGACGGGCTCGGCGGCCACGCGGGAGACGACCCCACCACGACGCACACCGGGGAAAGCGCGGCCGAGCAGCTCGCGCGCCTGGCGAGGGCGAACCCGGGAGAGTTGAACCTGCTCGCGATCGGGCCGCTCACCAACGTCGCGCTGGCGCTGCAGATCGAGCCACGCCTGCCCCAGCTCCTCGGCAAGGTCGTGGTCATGGGTGGCGCGCTCAACGTGCCGGGCAACATCACGAGCTACGCCGAGGCCAACTTCTGGCACGACCCGGAGGCCGCGGACCTGGTCCTGCAGGCAGGCTTCGAGGACCTCACGATCGTCGGCCTCGACGTCACCATGGCGAGCCACGCACCGGGCGAGTGGCTCGACGCTCTGCCGCAGACCTGCTACGCCAGGCAGATCCTCGGCTTCTACGCCGACTTCTACGGCAGCTTCCTCGGCAAGACCGGCTTCGTCCCGCACGACCCGCTCGCGGCTGCGATCATGCTCCAGCCGGACCTGGCCACCTACGTCCACGACCGGTTCGCGATCGAGCTGACCGGCCGCTACACCCGTGGCGCGCTCGTCGCCGACCAGCGGTTCCTGGCCGAGGGGAGCCCGTTCGGCCGGGACATCGCGACCGAGCGCACGAAGGCCAAGTACGCCGTCACCGCCGAGAACGAGATCTTTCTCGACCAGCTGAAGCACGCTGTGACACAACCATGACGAACCACCGACGGGATCCGGACAAACAACCGGGACCGTCGGAGGTATGAACGTCCACTTGAAACGATGGCTCGCGGTCTCGGGGGCCGCCGTGGTCATCACGGCGGGCGTCGTGGTCGGGGGTTCCTACTGGCGGCTGGAGAGCAATCTCAAGACCGTCGATCTCGCCAAGGAGATCACCCACCCCAGGCCTCCGTCGACGCCTGGCCGTCCGCTCAACATCCTCCTGATCGGCAAGGACGACGGGCGGTCCGACACCGCCATGGTCGTGCAGCTCAACGCCGCGGGCGACCAGGCGAGGGTCGTCAGCATCCCGCGCGACACGATGGTGCCCAGGCCCCGGTGCGGGAACAACCCGCCGGCCTCGATCGCGATGTTCAACAGCGCGTTCACCACGGGCGGCGCCGCGTGCACGGTGGCCACAGTCGAGCAGATGAGCGGCATCCGGATCGACCACTTCGTCCAGATCGACTTCAACGGTTTCCGCGACGTCATCGACCGGCTCGGCGGCATCGACATCACCGTCCCGGAGCCGATCGACGACGAGAAGAGCGGGCTGCACGTGCCGGCCGGGCCGACGAAGCTCGACGGAACACAGGCGCTCGCATTCGTGCGGACGCGGTACAGCATCGGTGACGGCAGCGACCTCAACCGCATCAAGAACCAGCAGCTGTTCATGCGCGCGTTGAGTGAGAAAATCGCGAACGAGAACTGGGTGGCGAGCCCGCAGAAAACGTTCCAGCTCGCCGACGTTCTCACGAAGTCGATCGTCACGGACGAGGAAATCGGGTCGATCACCAAATTGGCGGACCTCGCGGGAAAACTCACCGCGTTGAAACCGGAGAGCATCACCTACGTGACGCTGCCGACGGAGACGTACCTGCCTGATCCGAATCGAGTTCAGCCCAGGCAACCAGAAGCGGATGCGCTGTGGAAGGCGGCCTGACCTAGCAGGCGGCACCCTGCCATTCGCTTGGGCGAGGCCACGGCTGAGGAGACCCCCAGCACTCCTCAGCCGTGGAAGCTTTGCCCCAGTTGGTCACTGCCACTTTGACGGTCTCCCGGTCTCGTGAAGGACGTGGGGTCGAGGTTGTCAGACCACCTCGTTAGGGTGGGCTCCTGACCACCTGTCCGGTGCGTGCACCGCAGCTCAGACGGGCGGTCCACGTTTTCCGGTCCGGACGAGGTGGAGGTCGCTTGGGACCCCGTGGCGTCTTCGCGGAGCGCTTTGCGCTGCTCTACGCGGAGGCAGGTGACCCGCCCCTGAAGCGGGTCACGGAGTCGGTCGCCCGCGCCCGCCGAACGGACGAACAGGGCAGACCGGTTCGCGTACCGGCACAACGCGTCAGCGACTGGCGGCGCGGGCGCAACGTGCCCGCCCGGTTCAGCGGGCTGAGCGCCGTGCTGGAGGTCCTCGTCGGCGAGGCTCGCAAGCGCAGGCCCCAGCCGGCGATCGAGAAGCTGTACGACCTCGACGCGTGGCGCACCCTCTGGGAAGAAGCGCTCGCCAGCCCTGTCACGGAAACGGAAACGGACACACCCCCTCCGGAAGACAGCGCGGTCTGCCCGTACATGGGTCTGAGCGCATTCGGGCCGCAGGACGCGAATTGGTTCTTCGGCCGCGAAAGGGCGACGAACGCTCTTCTCGCCAGAATCAACGAGAACGGCATCACGATGCTCGTCGGCGCGTCCGGCGCCGGCAAGTCGAGCTTGATGAAAGCCGGTGTTCTGCCGCGGCTCGACAAAGAAGCCCTGATCATTTCTCCCGGCACCGATCCGCTGAAGGAACTCGCGCTCCAGGTGCCGGACCTGATCCTCACGCTGGAGTCCGCGGCCGACTCCGAGCTGCTGGTCGAGTTCGCGCACGAGGTGCAGCTCGCGGTCGGCGACCGGGTCCTGGTCGTCGACCAGTTCGAGGAGGCGTTCACGCTCGGCGGCGACGAGAACCGGCTGCGGATCTTCGTGCAGGCTCTGCACGCTGCGGCGGAGAAGACGTCGGTCCTGCTCGGCGTGCGGGCCGACTTCTACGCCCGCTGCCTCGACTTCCCCGAACTCGCCGAGGCCCTGCAGAACCGGCAGATGGTGCTCGGCGCGATGTCGGCCGCCGAGGTCCGCGACGCCGTGACGAACCCGGCCAAGGCCGCCGGTCTGCAGCTCGAACCGAGCCTCGTCGACCTCATGCTGCGCGACCTCGGCGCGCACAACCGTCGCGGCAAGGACGCCTACGACGCGGGCGCGCTCCCGTTGCTCAGCCACGCCCTGCTCGTCACGTGGCAGCGCAGGCAGGCGGGCCGGCTCACCATCGCCGGCTACCGGGCGGCCGGCGGCATCCAGGGCGCCGTCTCCACCACGGCCGAACGCGCGTGGTCCGACCTCGACGAACTCGGCCAGGCCGCCGCGAAACAGCTGCTGCTCAGGCTCGTCCGGGTCGGTGAGGACACGCAGGACACCCGCCGCCGTTCGAGCCGCCACAGCCTGCTCGAGGCCAGCACCAACCTCACCGCCACGGAACGCGCGCTGGAGGTGCTCACCCGCGCCCGCCTGATCACCATGGACGCGGGCAGCGTCGAGATCACGCACGAGGCGCTGCTGCACGCGTGGCCCCGGCTGCGCAGCTGGCTCGACGACGACCGCGCGGGCAACCTCAACCGCCAGAAACTGGAAGAGGACGCGACGACGTGGGCGGAGACCGGCCGCGACTCGTCGTTGCTCTACCGCGGCGCACGGCTGGAAGGCGTGCGGCAGCAGCAGAACGTCACCGCCATCGCCAAGGAGTTCGTCCGGACCTCAGAGCGTCAGCACCGCAAGAGCGCCTGGCTGCGTCGCAGCGCGGTGGTCCTGGTGTCGGTGTTCGCGCTGATCGCGGCCGGTGCCGCGGTGATAGCGGTGCAGCAGCGCAACGACGCCCAGTACAGCCAGGTCGTCGCGGAGGCCGACCGGCTCGCCACGTCCGACCCGTCGCTGTCGGCCCAGTTCCTGCTGGCCGCACACCGCATGCGCCCGGACGACCAGGCTGTGAACGCCAAGTTGCTCGGCACGCAGCAGCTCCCGCTGGCCATCCCGCTCGCCGGCCACACCGGCGCGGTGTACCTGACGACGTTCAGCCCCGACGGCACCCTGCTCGCCACCGCGAGCTACGACCGCAGCGCGCGCCTCTGGGACGTCAGGGACCGCAGCCACCCCAGGCAGATCGCGGTCATCACGGGGCACCGGGACTGGCTCAGCTCCGCGGTCTTCTCCCCCGACGGCAAGGTTCTGGCGACCACCGGGCAGGACGCGACGATCCGGTTCTGGGACGTGCGCGACCCGGCGAACCCCAAGGCGATCAAGACCCTCGAGACCGGCAACGGCCCGAGCTACCTGCTGGAGTTCAGCCCGGACGGCACGCTGCTCGCCGCGGCGAACGAGGACAAGTCGGCCCGGCTCTGGGACGTCCGCGACCCGGCGAACCCCAAGCCCGCCGGCGAACCGCTGCGCGACCACACCGCCGCCGTGCGCTCGCTCGCGTTCAGCCCGGACGGCAGGACGCTGGCCACCACCGGGGACGACCAGACGATCCGGCTGTGGGACGTCGCCACCAGGACCAGGATCGGCAGGCCGATGACCGGCCACACCGCCGGCATCCACACCCTGGCGTTCAGCCCGGACGGCAAGCTGCTCGCGAGCGGCTCCGACGACAAGATCGTGCGGCTGTGGAATCCCGCCACGCAGGACCCGGTGGGCCAGTCGCTCGGCGGACACACGGGCCCGGTGTGGTCGGTGAAGTTCAGCCCGGACGGTCTGGTGCTCGCCTCGGCGTCCGCCGACGCCACCGTGCGCCTGTGGAACCTCAGCAACCCGGCCGCGCCGAGCCTGCTCGGCCGTCCGCTCGCGGCGCGCGGCGCCAACCTGTTCGCGCTCGGCTTCAGCCCGGACGGCGGCGCGCTCGCCACCGGTTCCCTGGAGAACGCGGTGCAGCTGTGGTCGCTGCCGCGCTCGATGCTGCTCGGCCACAGCCTGCACGTGCCGACACCCACGTTCAGCCCGGACGGCAAGCTCATCGCGACCGGTTCCAGCGACAAGACGGTCCGGCTGTGGAACGTCTCGGACACGCGCCACCCCGAGCAGATCGGGCCACCACTGCTCGGGCACGAACGCACCATCAGCCCGCCCGCGTTCCGGCCGGACGGCAAGGTTCTCGCCAGCGCGGCCGGCGACAGAACGGTGCGGCTGTGGGACATCGCGGACCCCGCGCACCCGAAACCACTGGGCGAACCGATCACCCTGACGAACCGGTTCTCGGCACGGGTGCAGTTCCGCCCGGACGGTCAGGTGCTGCTGACCAACAACGACGACGAGTCGGTGCGCTTCTGGGACGTGCGCGACCCCGCCAGGCCCGTGCCGCTCGGCGACCCGCTGACCGGGCACGACGGCTACGTCAACGACGCGCAGTTCAGTCCGGACGGCCGCACGCTCGTCACCGCCAGCAGCGACAAGACGATCCGCCTGTGGGACGTGAGCGACCCGGCCAAGCCGAGGCTGCTGGGCAAGACGATCGAAGACCCGCAGATCGTGAACCGGGCGCTGTTCACCGCGGACGGCAAGACGCTGATCACCTCCGGGGCGAACAAGGTGATCCGGTTCTTCGACGTGCGCGACCTGGAGCACCCGACGCAGATCAGCGAGTTGCACGGGCACATGGGCACGATCAGCACGTTGTCGATCAGCGCGGACGGCAAGCTGCTCGCGAGCAGCAGCGCGGACAGGACGTTCCGGCTCTGGGACATCAGCGACCCGGCCGCGCCCACGTCCCTGGGCCAGCAGATCACCGGCGACTGGGCCGCCGAGCCGTTCGTCCAGTTCGCCCCCGAGGGCAGGACGCTCGCCACCGGCAACGCCGACGGGATCGTGCGGCTGTGGGACCTCGACGTCGAACACCAGGCGGACCAGATCTGCAGCACGACGCGCGGCGCGCTGACCCCCGAACTGTGGGCGGAACGCGTGCCGCAGTTGACCTTCGAAGACCCGTGCGCAGGCCGCTGACCTCCATGAACCCGTCCATCAACTGGGAGCCGACCCGAACCGTCTCACTGCTCGCACTCCATCGGTTACTGTCCGCGCCATGCGTCTACTTGCTCGGGTCGGCAGCTTGCGCGCGGTTGTGGCGGTGACCGTCGGGTTCATCACTCTCAACATGCTTCTCGTGGTGCTCGGCAACATCACGGACTACGGCACGAACGAAGCGTTCGTGAAACACGTCCTGTCGATGGACACCACGTTCGGCAAGGAACTGAAGTGGCGGGCGATCACCAGCCCGGCCGTCGTCACGACCGTCTACGTCGCGATCATCCTTTGGGAGGCGATCGCGGCGGTCCTGCTGACCGCGGGCACCATCGCCTACATCCGCGACAGGGAGGACAGCGCGCGCAAGTTCGCGTCCGCCGGTCTGCTGATGATCGTGGCCCTGTTCCTCGGCGGCTTCATCACCGTGGGCGGCGAGTGGTTCGCGATGTGGCAGTCGAAGGACTGGAACGGCATCACCGCCGCCCTGCGCATGGTGACCATCGCGGGCTTCGCGCTGATCCTCGTGCACCTCAGCTCGCGTCGGGCCATCCAGAGTCAGGCCACTCAGTAGTCGGCTCCACGCAGAACACCGGCCCAACGCCGGCGTCCGCACCGATCTCACTCCACCAGTCCAGCTGCTCAGCGTCCTCGATCGCGTCGATCACGACGAGCCCACCGGCTTCGTGCACGAACACGACGAGGTCGCTGAGCACGTGCGACACCAGCTCATCGGGCTTCTGACCGCGCCCCTTGACCCGCACGGCCTTCACACCCAGCGAGCGGACCAGCTCGATCTCGGACGTCGACCCCTTGAAGTCGCGTGCCCCGATGTGAATCCCCATGTCCGCCAACAGATCCAGGTTGTCGGCGGCCTCGCTGTCCTCCGACGCGAGCACGTGCACCGGAAAGCCCAGTAACAACCGTCCGGCGGGCAGCCCGGTGTCCGCTAGCACGCGCCGCACGTCCCTCACGAGGTCCGGGCTGTTGGCCATGCTCTCCGTCAGGCACACCGCGAGAATCTCTTCGTGCACGCACGCGGCCTCGGCTGCCCTGCGCAACATCCACTCGCCCAGCGGCAACATCAACCCGGTGTGCTCGGCCATCGACACGCACTTCTCGTGCGCGATGAGCCCGACGTCCCGATGCCGCCAGTTGAGTTCGGCTTCGACACAGACCCGCGCCGCCCCGTCCACCCTCATGACGGGGTTGAACACGACTTCGATCTCACCGTTCTCCCAAGCGCCGGGCATGACGGCAGCAAGCGCGAAGTCCTCCTGCTCCCGCTTGTCCTGCGTGGCGTCGTGCAGCCCCCACTGCCGCCGCCCACTGCGCTTGGCCCTGCGCAGCGTCATGTCCGACGCCCTGAGCACCTCGGCGGGATGATCACCGGGATGCAACCGGGGCAGCACCCCGATGCTCGCCGACACCGCAACCCCGTGCTCCCCGAAGTAAACAGGTTCGGCCAGCTCGTGCTCGATCATCCGGATCGTCGTGTCCACGTCCGGCGTCTCGGCCCCGTTCTCCACGAGCACCGCGAACTCGTCACCCTCGAGCCGCGCGACCATGGCCTTCTCACTGGCGAAGACCGAGCTCAACCGCTCCGCGACCAGGCTCAGCACCTTGTCGCCGATCTCGCGCCCGAGCCCGTCCGTGATCACCGCGAACGCGTCCAGGTCCAGGTGGTACAGCGTCACTCCGTGCTCGATGTCGCTGTGCAGCAACGATTCCAGCCGGGTCGTCAAGTACTGCCGGTTCGGCAACCCGGTCAGCGCGTCGTGCAACGACTGGTACTGCAACCGCCCACCGAGCAACGTCAGCTGGCTGTCATCGTCGATCATCACCACAAAGTGCTTCGGGTTGTCCTCAGCGTCCTTCTGCAAGGTCGCCGCCAGCAACACCCGAAAATGCTCGCCGTCCCGGTCGATCAACCGGGGCCGCTCCTCGACCCGCCGCATCCGCCCGTACTTCAAGCTCTCCAGCGCATCGTTGATCAAAGGCAGGTCCACCGGCGAGATCAGGTCCGTGAGCGTCATCCCGGCAACATCTTCGCGCCGCAAGATCGTGCACAGCGCCGCGTTGGCCCGCTTCAACTCCCCGTCAAGACCAACCATCGCAATGCCGGTAGACGAATGGGCGAAGATGTCCTCGAACCGCTCCTCGCTGGCCTGCAAGTCCAGCCGCACGGCCCGATTGGCCCGCCCCAAAGCCTGGCTGACACTCTCCTGCTGCTCCAGCACGAAGGCCTGAATGGCCCCGGTGTACGAAGCCGACACGGCCCCGATGACCAGCGCGGCCGTACGAGCATCGGCCCCTTCCTGCTCAACGAAAACAGCCAGCACCTCCACCGACTGCCGCAGACTCTCGGCCCCAACACAGTGGATCTCGACCAGCCGAGTACCAACCTGGGAGGCCACCGCGGGATCCTGCGCCACCGCCTCAGCCACAACGTTCAACAGCTCACGCAACTCTTCAGTGAGCTTCTCCGCCGACAACGGTATGTACGCAGTCCGGCTGGCCCTGATAGCCCACTCACGCGCCAGCTCGTCACGTCCCAGCGGGCGTGACGCTCTCGCGTCGTCCAAGCTCGGCAAATCATCCACCTGACCTGCTCGGCGAGCAACGGTGCGGAAGCCTACCGCCAGCAAACCACAACGACCCCGTACGCGACCGTCTTCGCCCCAACGGGCGTACAGCGATCTCGCAGCGTTACAGCCTTTACTCGCTCGATCGGAGCAATTTTCTCACGAAACGCACTAATCAGTCCCTCGCCGACGGCCCCACACTCGCCAACCGGCCACCCCTCAGCGGCAAACGGCCGCCCCCGCACGCACCGGGCAAGCCCAATCGCCCCGAGGCCGAAGGCGAGGCGACCCGAAGGCGAAGCCGAGGCAAGGCGACGCCGCAGGCGAGCTGCTTGTCCCGTGCGCTTCGGGTGGGGTCCCGTCACGAGTCGTGCCTCAGCACTTGCCGCGCCAGGGCAGGGGTGGGGACGGGGGACCGCGTTAGTGACGGTGTCAACCCCCACCAGGGGT
>NZ_JBEXVQ010000013.1:0-235271 GCF_040629405.1 Lentzea sp. NPDC005914
CAACCGGCTACTGACCCGACTCGGCCATCACGACCACCGCACACCCCCGCCACTGGCGGCGTAACCCCGACGAACTAACGGGCGTGACCACTAGTAGCGTGTCGCTGCTTAGTTATGGAGTCTTTGGCTGGGAGGCTGTTGTGATGGCCTCCCAGTTGAAGCGTCCGGTCACGTTGTCGGCGCGGGATCGTGAAGAACTGCTCCGGCTGACCACCACGGGCGTGCACTCGGCGTCGGCGATCCGGCGGGCGCGGGTTCTGCTCGCGCTGGATACTTCGGTGGGTGAGCCCGATCCGAAGGAAGTGATCGCGGCCCGGCTCGAGGTCTCGGGCGAGATGCTGCGGCTGGTCGCCAGGCGGTTCGCCGAGACCGGTGGTGATGTCCTGGCCACGATCGGTCGCAAGAAGCGGGAGCTTCCGCCGGTGCCGTCGCCGGTGACCGGGGAGGTCGAAGCCCGGCTGATCGCTCTTGCGTGCTCGCAGCCGCCGGCCGGGTATGCCCGGTGGTCGTTGCGGTTGCTGGAAAAGCACGTCGAGCTCACCGAGGACATCCCGAACCTGGACCACTCGACCATCGGCCGGGTTTTGAAAAAACGGAACTGCGTCCTCATCTGAGGAAGTGCTGGAACATCCCGCCACGGGCCAACGCCGAGTTCGCCGCCCGCATGGAAGACGTCCTATCCGTCTACGCCCGGCCCTATGACCCCGCCCGCCCCGTGGTGTGCATGGACGAGAAACCCTTCCAGTTCCTTGGCGAGGTCCGCGACCCGCTGCCGGCCCGGCCGGGCAAGGATCGTCGCGAGGACAGTGAATACGTCCGCTGCGGCACCTGCTCGATCTTCGTGTGGGCAGAACCCCTGCGCGGGTGGCGACGTGTCCACGCCCTGACCCAGCGCACCAAAATCGACTGGGCCGGGCAGGTCAAACAACTCCTGACAGTGGACTATCCCGACGCCGGGACCGTGGTGCTGGTCATGGACAACCTCAACACCCACGGCATCGCCTCGCTCTACGAGGCCTTCACGCCCGACGAGGCCTTCACCCTGGCCCAGCGCCTGGAGATCCACCACACCCCCAAACACGGCTCCTGGCTCAACATCGCCGAGATCGAACTCTCCGCACTGTCCCGGCAATGCCTCGACCGCCGCATCAGCGACCTCGACACCCTCAACACCGAACTCGCCGCCTGGCAACACACCACCAACACCAACCAGCGCGGAGTCGACTGGCAATTCACCACCCACGACGCCCGCACCCGACTCCGCCACCTATACCCCAAAGGTTAGAAGCGACGGTCTACTAGCTTGGGGCGATGGGACTCAGTCTGACCGTGCTCGGGTGCGCGACGCCGTACCCGAGCACGGACAACCCGTGCTCCGGCTACCTGGTGTCGCACAACGACACTCGCCTGTGGATGGACGCGGGCACCGGCACGCTCGGTCCGCTGCAGCGCCACACGCGGCTGGAGGACGTGGACGCGATCTGGATCTCGCACCTGCACGCCGACCACAGCGCGGACCTGCTCACCGCTTACTACGCCCTGCTGTACGCGGACATCTCGCGCTCGCCGATCCCGTTGTTCGGCCCGCCGGGGATCGCCGACCGCCTCGCCGGGTTCCTCACGAACGGCCCCGAGCGCAGTCCGGTCGAGTCGGCGTTCGAGATCACCGAGCTCCAGGACGGCCACCAGGCCACGATCGGCTCGATGCGGCTCACGACGGCAGCGGTCGAGCACGGCATCCCGGCGTTCGCGGTGCGGATCGAAGCCGGCACGTCGCTGACCTACTCCGGCGACACCGCTCCGTGCGCGAGTCTCACCGAACTGGCGCGCGACACCGACGTGCTGTTGTGCGAGGCCGAAAGCGCGGAAAAGACGCCGGACATGGTCCATCACACGCCGGAGGGCGCGGGCGAGACCGCGGCCGCGGCGGGCGCGGGCCGGTTGATCGTGACGCACGTGGGCCGCAGTCTGTCGCCGCGCGAAGCCGTCACCCGTGCCTCGTCCCGCTACCCCGGCCCCGTCGACTTCGCCGCGCCGGGCAGGACGTTCACGGTCGGCTGACCACCCCGCCGTGCAAATGCGGCTTGACACCCCCGACACACCGGGGTAACACTCCTCCGCATTTCTGGGAGCGTTCCCAGAAACCGCCGCCACACCATGAGGAGATCTTCCGTGCGACAGCGTTGGGTGAGCGTGCTGATCTGCGCCGCCCTGACCACCGCCTGCGGCGCGGGCGGTCCGGGGGACGGTAGAACTGAACTGACGATCGCGACCTTCAACGAGTTCGGGTACGAGGACCTCATCGGGGAGTACGAGGCCGCGCACCCGGACGTCAAGATCACGCAGCGCAAGACCGGTCAGGGCCAGCCGCACCACCAGAACCTGTTCACCAAGCTCGGCGCCGGGTCCGGGCTGGCGGACGTCGAGGCCGTCGAGGAGGGCTACCTGAGCCAGGTCATGGCGAAGTCCGGGCAGTTCAACGACCTCGACGAGATCGGGCCGCGGATCGAGGACGACCGGTGGCTGACGTGGAAGGCCGCCGCCGTCACCACCAAGGACGGCAAGCTGATCGGCTACGGCACGGACATCGGCCCGCTCGCGATGTGCTACCGCAAGGACCTGTTCCAGCAGGCCGGTCTGCCGTCGGACCCGGAGGGCGTCAAGGCGCTGTTCTCGACCTGGGACAGCTACTTCGCCGCGGGTGACAAGTTCGTCGAGAAGGTGCAGGGGGTCGCCTGGTTCGACAGCGCCGCACAGGTCTACAACGCCATGCACAACCAGCACGAGGTCGGCTACTACGACAGGCAGGACAAGCTCGTCGTCGACTCCAACCCGGACATCAGGGCGGACTGGACCGCGGTCACCGGGGCTGTCGCGAAAGGACAGTCGGCCAGGCTCGCGGCGTTCAGCCCCGAGTGGAACACCGGGTTCAAGCTCGGCAGGTTCGCCACGAAGACGTGCCCGTCGTGGATGCTCGGCGTGATCGAGACCCAGGCGGGCCCGGAGAACCAGGGCAAGTGGGCGGTCGCCGACGCGTTCCCCAACGGCGGCGGCAACTGGGGTGGTTCGTACCTGACAGTGCCGAAGCAGGGCAAGAACGCGAAGAAGGCCGCGGAGCTCGCCGCCTGGCTCACCTCGCCGGAGCAGCAGATCAAGGCGTTCCAGGCCAAGGGCACCTTCCCGAGCCAGCTCAAGGCGCTGGACTCACCGGCGCTGCTGGAGCGGTCCAACCCCTACTTCGGTGACGTCAAGGCAGGCGCGCTGTTCGCGGCTCAGGCCAAGAAGGTCACGGCGGCGCAGTACAAGGGGCCCGCCGACGGCCAGATCCAGGAGACCGTGTTCACCCCGGCGCTGGTGTCGGTCGAGCAGGGCAAGCACGCCGACGAGGCGTGGCGCACCGCCGTGCAGGGTGCAGAGAAGGCGGCCAAGTAGCTACTGCCCCAGGAAGACCCGCACGTCGCGCTCGCCGAGGTGGACGGATCCGCCCTCCGCGACACGGCTGCCGTCCAGCAGGTCGGTGAGCGCGACGGGCGCGGCGACCTGGACCGCGTCACCACTCCAGTTGTGCACCACGTGGACGCGCTGCCCGTCCGGCGAAGTACCCGTGGTCGCGGTGACCGTGGCGGGGAGATCGGCCCATCCAGCCCGAGGCGCCGGTACCAGCCACGTGGCGAGAGCGGCCACGAGAGCGCGGCCGGGCACCGTGCCGACGCACGTGACACGGCCAGCCCCGTGGCTCCGGGTGGTGACGGCGGCCCAACGACCGAAGTGGTGGTGGTCGTACTCGACGAGCACCTCCGCGTCGACGACCGTGAGTGCCTCCACCCATCGCGTCGCGACAGCGTTCGCCGGCAGGTCGATCGGCGACCCCGCCGCCGCGTGCACCGGCAGGTCGCCTGAGAGGTTGCTGAACTCGTCGTAGTAGACGCCCGCCGCGTCGACCAGCCGTCCCGGGGCCGGTTCGTGCCGCGCCCTGGCCTCCTCGTCGGCGTAGGCGGTCCTCGGTCCGACCACCAGGTGACCGCCCGCGTGCGCATAGGCCGCGAGCCAGTCGACGGTCGCGTCGTCGGCGAGGTACAGCGCGGGAGCGATCAGCACGGGATGCCGCCGCACGGCGTCCTGCGGCGACGTCGCGGGCAGCTTGCGGGCGTGCAGGGTGCGCACCTGACACCCCGCCTCGAACGCGCCGCGGTAGAACGCGTCGAAGATCCGCTGGTACGCGTTGCCGTCCGGGCCACCGTCCGGAGTGGACAGTGGCGGGTACTTCTGCATGTACCACTTGCTCGGCGCCGAGTAGACGATCGCGACGTCCGCGTCCGGTTCGATCCCGGCGACCGTGGCGCCCGCGGTGGCGAACTCCGCGCCCAGCCGCGCGATCTCGGCGTACGCACGACCGGGACGCCCGCTGTGCGGCAGCACGCCACCCCAGTACGTCTCCGCGCCGAAGTGCAGCGTGTGCCAGTGCCAGTACTCGATCATCCGCGCGCCGCGCGCGACGAACGCCCAGGCGGCCTGGCGCCACTGGCCGTCGTACGCGGGGCGGTTGTCGAACGTCCCGCCGATGTTCCCGGCGTTGGTCTCGGTGACCAGGAACGGTTCCTGGCGCGACGAGAAGATCCAGTCCGCGCCGCGGTAGAACGCCCACACCCCGCGGGTCTTCCAGCCCTGCTCGTCGTCCTCGGCGTCCGGCAGGGTCAGCGCGTCCTGCATGTCGTAGTACGGGTTGCCCGCGGTGACGTCCACGTGGTCGGTCAGCTCGTCGTCGTCGAGCGCGACGTGCCCGTAGTGCAGGCAGGTCGTGACGAACTGCTCCGGCCGTGCGTACTCCCGGACGATGTCCGCCTGCCACGCGACGAACTCGCTGGTCTGCCTGGCCTGGAACGCTCGCCACGCCACGTCGTACTGCGGCTGCGCGTTGCCCTCGGGCGTCCACAGGTCGGCCCATGTGGACAGCCGGTGCGACCAGTACACCAGGCCCCACGCGCGGTTGAGGTTCTCGACGTCGCCGTAGGTCGCGCGCAGGTCGTCGACGAACCGCTGGAAGACGCCGTTGTTGTGCAGCAGGTGCACTCCCGGTTCGTTGTCCACCTGGAAACCGATGACCGACGGGTGGCCCGCGTACCGGTCCACGATCTTGCGCGCGACCCGTTCGGCGTGGAAGCGGAAGGCGGGGTGGGTGAAGTCGACCTCCTGCCTCGCACCCCAGCCGACCCGCCTGCCGTCGGCCCGTTCGCCCGCGATCTCCGGGTACTGCCGGGCGAGCCACGGCGGCACCGCGTACGTCGGCGTGCCCAGGACGACCGAGATCCCGCGTTCATGCGCCCCGTCGAGCACCGGCTGGAGCCAGTCGAGGTCGAACCGGCCGTTCTCCGGTTCCCACGTCGACCACACCGACTCGCCGACCCTGATGACGGTGAAACCGGCCTCCGCCATCAGGTCCAGGTCGGTCTTGAGCCGGTCGTACGGCTGGTACTCGTGGTAGTAGGCAGCGCCGAACAACACCCGCGGGGGCAGGGCGGTCATCGGGAAACCTCCGTGGGGCGAACTGAATCGATCTGCGGAAGCTAACCGGGATCATCGGAGCTTTGCCAAGTGCCGCAACGGATCTGGGGCCGAGTTCGACTCGATTCGACAGTCGATCGCGACCCTCGGGGAAGGAGAATCCCGCCAGGCGGCGGGGTCGGCACCGTTACCCGGCGGATGGCCCGTCATCTGACAGCACAGCGACAGTCTTCGCATGACGCCGATACCGCAGCCCACATCAGTGATACAGCCAGCCGAGCCCGGCCCCTCCATGGCACGTCTGGTCGGAGTGGACCTGGCCCGTGCACTGGCCGTGTTCGGGATGTACGTGGTGCACCTCGCTCCCCCGGCGACGGACGGCGTCGGCGCCTGGGTCAGGACCCTGGCGGAAGGCCGCTCGTCGGCCCTCTTCGCCACCCTCGCCGGGTTCTCGCTGATGCTGATCGCCGGACGCCTGGAGCCGAAGACCGGTCTGGCCGGACGGCAGGCGAAAGCCCGGATCGCGATCCGGGCCGTGATCCTGCTGGCGCTGGGCACCGTGCTGGCGATCTTCTACGGCGGCGTGGTGATCCTCGCCTTCTACGGCCTGTACTTCCTGCTGGCGCTGCCGTTGGTGCGGTTGAAGGCCCGCACGCTCGCGATCGTCGCGGCCGTGCTCGCCGTCGTGATGCCGGTGGTGTCGCTCGGCGTGAACTCGCTGCTGACCGAGTCGGTCACGAGCGCCGTCCAGGCCTACGACCCGCTCTACCTGATCAGCGGCGTGGGCGTGCTGGAACTGCTGTTCACCGGCTTCTACCCGGCGATCACGTGGATGGCGTTCGTGATCGCGGGCATGGCGCTGGGCCGGCTGGACCTGTCCTCCGGCACCGTGCTGCGGCGGCTGGCCGTGTTCGGTCCCGCTCTCGCCGTCTTCGCCTACGGCACCTCCTGGCTGCTGGCCAACCTGATCGACGGCGTGCGGGCGGCCGTTGAGGGGCAGGCCGCGATGGGACCCGGCGCCCTCGGTTCCGGTGGTGACCTGAGGCCACCGGAGACCGTCCGATCGGCGTGGACGCTGCTGACGGCCGGGCCGCACAGCGGAATGATGTTCGACGTCATCGGCTGTGCGGGCGTCGCGATCACGGTGATCGTGTGCGCGACGGTGGCGATCGACCGCCTGCCGCTGCTGCGCCGCCTGGCCGCGCCGGTCATCGCCATGGGCACCATGTCCCTGACCGCCTACGTCGGCCACTTCGTCCTGTCGTCGGTGGCCACCTCGACCGCCATGGGAGAGATCGGGTCCAAGGGCGGGTCGGGGTCCGGGGGCGAGGAGTCCTGGCTGCTGGTGATCACGTTCATCCTCGGGGTGACGGCGTTCGCCTGGATCTGGTCCCGCTTCTTCCGCCGCGGACCGCTGGAGTACGTGCTCAACTCCGCCACCAGGCTGACTAAGTACGTTCGATGAGGCAGGCCGGACTCAGCTCACTGCCGACCGCTGTGGCACCTGCGGGATCGACCGGGGTCTCCCTGGCGACGTACTGCGGCACCGGCGCGTCGACGCCGCCGGTGTCGCGCACCAGCCCGTAGCGGATCGCGCCCTTCGAACCGGGGACGCCGGTCGGCCTGCTCGCCGGCCTGTCGAACGTCGGCCACCAGATTCGACAACGGCGGAACCTACTCCGAACGACGTCTTGACCGCTGATCGCCGAATCTGGACTCTGGGAGCGCTCCCAGAACCGTCGACGAGGACGTGATGCGGATGGCAAGCGGCCGGCTTCTCCTGGTGCTCGCGCTCGTCGCGGCGTGCCTGCCCGCGGTGGCGGCCGGCGCGTCCGGCGCACCGGCCGCCACCGTCGTGGTCAACGCGAAGGCGGGGCTGGCCACCGTGCCGGACACCGCGATCGGTGTGAACCACGCGATCTGGGACAGCCAACTCGGCACCAGCGCGGTGAACGACCTGCTCGGAGACGCCGGCGTGCGGATGATGCGCTACCCCGGCGGTTCGTACGGCGACATCTACCACTGGAAGGACCACACGGCGCCCGGCGGTTACGTGGCGCCGAACACCGACTTCGACACGTTCATGGGCGGTGTGCGCAGGGCTCAGGCACAGCCGATCATCATCGCGAACTACGGCACCGGCACGCCGCAGGAAGCCGCCGACTGGGTGCGCTACGCCAACGTCACCAAGGGCTACGGCGTGAAGTACTGGGAGATCGGCAACGAGCTCTACGGCAACGGGCACTACGGCTCCAACTGGGAGGCCGACGACCACCCGGACAAGAGCCCCGCCGGGTATGCCAGGGAGACCGTCGCGTTCGCCCGGGCGATGAAGGCCGTCGATCCCACGATCAAGATCGGCGCGGTGCTCACCACCCCGGCGAACTGGCCGGACGCCATCGTCGGCACGGGGGACGCGGCGAGCTGGAACCAGACGGTGCTGTCGATCGCGGGGCCCTACGTGGACTTCGCGATCGTGCACTGGTATCCCGGCGGGTCGACGACCGACCAGGTGCTGGCGAGCACGGACCAGGTCGCCGACATGACGTACCTGCTGCGGCAGCAGATCGCGCGGTACGCCGGGCCGGACGCGGACCGCATCGGCATCGCGCTGACCGAGCTGAACACCAGCTACGGCCGCAACACCCAGCCGGGCGCGCTGTTCGCGGCGGACGCCTACACCTCGTTGCTGGAGAACGGCGTCTTCAACGTCGACTGGTGGAACGTCCACAACGGACCCGGTAAAGCGTCCACTGTGGGCGGTCAGCCGGACTTCGACGACTTCGGGCTGCTGTCGAGCGGAGGATGTCTGGCGGACGGCGGCTGCGAGCCTCCGTTGAACACGCCGTTCGCGCCGTACCACGCCCTGAAGATGCTGAGCCTCTTCGCGCGTCCCGGCGACCAGCTCATCCGCGCGGGGTCCGGTGACCCGTCGGTCAGAGCGCACGCGGCACGCCGGCCGAACGGTGATCTGGCTGTGCTGCTGCTCAATTCCGACGAGAACAACTCGCGCACAGTCAGCATCGACTACGCCGGATACACGCCTTCCGCCGCCGCGCCGACGGTGCACACGTTCACCAACGGCGCGAGCGGGGTCGTGACGTCGGCCGATGGGAGCGCGACCACCCGGACGCTGCCGCCGTTCTCGCTCACGGCGCTCGTCCTGCACCCGTCCGGCACCACGCAGCTTCCCGCCGCGCCGGGACAACCCACCGGCTCGGCCACCGACCGGACCGCGACGATCTCCTGGCCGTCAGTGCCCGGTGCCGTGAAGTACGAGGTCCACCGCCAGCTCGGCACGACCAGCGAGCAGTGGGGCGAGACGTCCGGCACCTCGTTCACCGCCGGAAACCTCAACCCTGGCACCAGATACACCGTGAACGTGCTGGCGCGCGACGCCGCCGGTGCCCTGTCGTGGGCCTCTCCCCCGCTCACCGTCACGACCGGCAGCCCTGCGCAGAGCTCCTGCACCGTGCGCCTGTCCACCGCGGCCGACTGGAGCAGCGGGTACGTGGGCGGCATCGACATCACCAACACCGGGCCGAACCCGCTCGCCGACTGGACGCTCACGTTCACCTGGCCCACCGGCCGTCAGCAGCTGGGGTCGGGCTGGAACGCGACGTGGACCCAGTCCGGGAGCACGGTCACCGTCGTCGGCAACGCCCGCATCGAGCCGAACGCGACGGTCAGCGTCGGGTACGTCGGCAACTACAGCGGGCCGAACATCCCGCCGGCGGCCTTCACGCTCAACGGAACGCTCTGCCACACGACGTCATGATCCTCTTGCTCAAAGGAGAGCGGATGAAGCGGCGGCACAAGCTCTTGGGTGCGCTGATCGCGGCGGTGACAGCCGCGAGCGGCATGATCGCCATCGGCACGACCGGCCAGGTCACCGCGGCGGTGGCGGCCGCGGGCGGCACGGGCACCGGGTACCTGCACACCAGCGGCAGCAAGATCCTGGACAGCACCGGAGCGACGGTCCGGCTGACCGGCATCAACTGGTTCGGGATGGAGACCGACAACAAGACCTTCCACGGCCTGTGGGCGAGCGTCACGTGGCGGCAGCAGCTCGATCACATGGCGCAGCTGGGCTACAACACCCTGCGCGTCCCGTTCTCCAACGACTCGCTGAAGCCCGACGCCAGGGCCACGGGCATCAACGACTACACCAATCCCGACCTGGTGGGGCTGTCGCCGTTGCAGATCCTCGACAAGGTGATCGGCTACGCGGGCCAGAAGGGGATGCGGGTGATCCTCGACCGGCACCGGCCGACCAGCGCGGGCCAGACCGCGCTCTGGTACACGGCGGGCGTTCCGGAGACCACCTGGATCAACGACTGGAAGATGCTCGCCCAGCGTTACGCGGGCAACACCACGGTGATCGGCGCCGACCTGCACAACGAGCCGCACGCCGAAGGCACCAACCCGGCCGCGACCGGTTCGTGCTGGGGCTGCGGCGACACCGCGCGCGACTGGCGGCTGGCCGCCGAACGCGCGGGCAACGCGATCCTCGGCGTGCAGCCGAACTGGCTGATCTTCGTCGAGGGCGTGAGCTGCCCGAGCGGCGGGCTGTCGAACGTGTGGGACGGCGACCCGTCCAACGACGAGGACTGCGGCTGGTGGGGCGGGAACCTGTCGAAGGCGGGCCAGTTCCCGGTGCGCCTGTCCGTGGCCAACCGGCTGGTCTACTCCCCGCACGAATACGCCACCTCGGTCTACAACCAGCCGTGGTTCAGCGCACCCGACTACCCGCGCAACCTGCCGGGGATCTGGGACAAGTACTGGGGTTACCTCTACAAGCAGAACATCGCGCCGCTGATGATGGGCGAGTTCGGCACCACGCTGGCCAACCCGGTGGACAAGGTGTGGCTGGAGAACCTGATGGCGTACACCGGAACCGGCGTCAACGGCATCTCGTTCACGTACTGGTCGTGGAACCCCAACTCCGGTGACACGGGCGGCATCGTCGGCGACGACTGGACCACGGTCAACCAGGCCAAGCAGAACATCCTGCAGCCCTACCTCATCCCGCCCACCGGCGGAGGTCCCGGCCCGACGACGACCACGACCGGTGGCGGCGGTACGGGCAGCTGCAAGTCGGCGTGGAAGCTGGACAACTCGTGGCAGGGCGGCTTCCAGGGCGCGCTGACCGTCACCAACACGGGGACGAGCGCGGCCAACCCGTGGACCGTCGTGTTCACGCTGCCCAGCGGGGTGACCATCTCCAACGGCTGGAACGGCACCTTCAGCCAGTCCGGCACGACGGTCACCGTGACCGCGCCGTCGCACGCCCCGTCTCTTGCTCCGGGTGCGGCCGTGTCACTCGGTTTCACCGCCAACGGCACAACTGGAGCTCCTGCGGCCGTCACGCTCAACCAGGCGGCCTGCACCACCTGACAGCATCCGGCCGCGGCGCTGTGCGGGCGCCGCGGCCGGGTGCGTTCTGGCGAAGGTCAGACGGTGGCGGTGGCGCGCGCGGCCAAGCCCTCGATGACCACGGTCAGCTTCTCGGTGACCTCGGGGTCGTCGACCGGGTGCAGCTCGGCGAAGCGGACCACCGAGCCGGGGATCGACAGGGTCAGGTCCTCCGCGACGGCCGCGCCGGCGATCTTGACGGCCTTGCGGGCCTCGTCCTGGGCCCACACGCCGCCGTACTGGCCGTACGCCGTGCCGACCACGGCGACGGGCTTGCCGGACAGGGCACCTGCGCCGTAGGGGCGCGACAGCCAGTCGATGGCGTTCTTCAGCACGGCGGGAATGGTGCCGTTGTACTCGGGCGAGACCAGGAGCAGGGCGTCGGCCTGACCGGCGGCCTCGCGCAGCTTGGCCGCGGCGGCGGGAACACTGCCCTCGGCGTCGATGTCCTCGTTGTAAAACGGCACGGTGTCCAGGCCGTCGAACAGGTCGACCTCGACGTGCTCGGGCGCGATCTGCACCGCGGCCTCGGCGAGCCTGCGGTTGTGGGATCCGGCGCGGAGGCTGCCGACGAGGGTGAGGATGCGGGCGGCCATGGAGTACTCCCGGGGTGCAGTCTGGGTGGAACGGTCCTCACCGTAAACGGGACGCGGCCCGGTTAGCTTCCCGCTAGGCTGAGAACGTGATCGACAGCACAGCCCTGCCTCTCCTCGGCGCCGAGCCGACCCTCCGCGCGGACGCGGTGCGCAACCGCGCCCGCCTGCTCGAGGCCGCCGCCCGGCTGGCGGCCGAACACGGCGCGGCGGCCATCACGATGGAGACGGTGGCCGCGGCCGCGGGGGTCGGCAAGGGCACGGTGTCGCGTCGTTTCGGCGATCGCAACGGACTGCTCCGGGCCCTGCTCGACCACGCGGAGATCCAGTTGCAGAAGGCGTTCCTCAGCGGCCCGCCACCGCTGGGCCCCGATGCCGACGCGGCGACGCGGCTCAGGGCGTTCGGACCGGCCCTGCTGCGCCACGAACGCGCCCACCTGGACCTCTACCTGGCCGCCGAGCCCACTCCCGACCGGCGCTACCAGGTTCCGGCCAAGCGCGTGCACCACACCCACGTCGCGGCGCTGGTGCGCGCACTCCTCCCGGACGCCGACGCCGAACTGCTCGCCCACACGTTGCTGTCGTCAGTGGACGTCGTGCTGGTCGACCATCTCGTCCGCAACCACGGCATGACGCTGGAGCGGGTCGAAGCCGGCTGGCACGACCTGCTCGACCGGTTGCTCGTGGTTGAGCGCTCCTGACCGGAACTCCTTGAGGTCCACGCTGGTGAACCCGGCCGCGCGGACCACCTCGGCCAGTGCCGCCCTGATCTCCTGGCCGACGAGGTGCGGGTCGAGCTCGACACGCGCCTCTCCGCCGAGATCGCGCACCCGCACGTCTCTGCTCGGCGTGCCTGCTTCTGCGAGCCACGCCCGTACCGCCACCTCGGCGCGTTCCACCCTGGCGAGCCGTGCGGGCGTGATCTCCAGCCCGTACCGGACGCGGCTCGCGAGGCACGGCAGCGCCGGTTTGTCCCATGTGGACAGTCCCCAGCGCCGGCTCATGGCGCGGACGTCCGCCTTGGTCATGCCGAGGTCGCGCAACGGGGTGTGCACGCCGATCTCGTCACCGGCGCGGATGCCGGGCCGGTGCGGGTCGCGCGCGTCGTCGGCGTTCGTGCCGGTCGCCACCGCTTTGATTCCGTGCTCGCGCGCGACGGCCGTGATGGTGTCCAGGACCGTGGACTTGCAGAAGTAGCAACGGTCGCGGCCGTTCGCGGCATACCGGGGGTTGTCGAGTTCGGTGGTCGCTGGTGCGAGGTGCCGCACGCCCAGGGTGCGTGCGAAGTTCTCGGCGTGCTGGAGTTCGGCGGCGGCAAGGCTCGCCGAGTTCGCGGTGACCGCGAGGACCGCTTCGGGTCCGGCGGCGAGGACGGCGGCGGCGAGGACGAGTGCGGAGTCCGCGCCGCCGGAGAACGCGACGGCGAGCGGCCCGATCTCGGCCAGACGTTCCACCAGTCTGTTGTCCGTCAACGCTCCTCCTCCGCCATCTGCAGCACCGTTCTGAGCGGCAGCCCCGTCTTCTCGGCGACCGCCACCGCGTCGTCGTACTCGGGTTTGCTGTGGTGCGGCCCGTGTTTGCGACGCACCGGCATGCCTTGGACGTGCACGACGTCGGTGGTACGGGCTGCCGCGGTGCGGCGCACGGTGCTTCGCCGCACGCCGAGGCTTCCGGTCTCGGCGAGCATCAACTGTTCGACGTCATCGGCTTTTTCGGGAGCCACCAGGGCGTGCAGGACGTGCGCCGGCCGTCCCTTCTTCATCACCGCGGGGGTGATCCAGCTGTCGAGGGCACCGCGGTCGAGCAGGCGGGCCACGACGTATCCGAGAACCTCGCCGGTGACGTCGTCGAGGTTGGTCTCCAGCACGACCAGGTCCCGCACGTCCTCGCTGGTCTCCCCGAGCCGGACGACCGCGACGTTGGGACGGTCGGCCAGCGTCCGGGTGCCCGCCCCGTAACCGGTGGCGGACAACCGCATCGCGGGCGGCGGCCGGTAGTCGGCGTTCAACGCACGCAGAAGTGCCGCGGCTGTCGGGGTGACGGTCTCGCCTCGCAGCTCGGTCCCGGTGACCGTCGCGCCTTCCAGCAGCGCCGCGGTCGCCGGGGCCGGGCAGGGCAGCAGGCCGTGGGCGGTGCGGACGGTGCCGGAGCCGAGCGGCAACGGTTCACAGTGGACGGTGCGGATGTCCAGTGCTTTCAGGGCGGCGGCGACACCGACGATATCCACGAGCGTGTCGTGGCCACCCAGCTCGTGCAGGTGCACGTCGTCCGGGTCCGCACCGTGCAGGCGGCCTTCGACCTCGGCGATGGCGCGCAACGCTTTCACCGCCACGTCCGCCACCGCGCGGTCACGGACCCGGTGGGCCATGGCGATCAGTTCGGCGGCCTTGCGGGTTGTGGCGTCGTCGGACACCTCGACGTTGGCATGGCTGGCGGTGAGGCCGTGGTTCACCACGCGGGTGATGGTGAGGTCCCAGCCGGTCAGGCCGGTGTCGGTGACGGCGGCGCGGATCGCTTCCAGCGGGGCGCCGGCGTCGACTAGGGCGGCCAGGAGCATGTCGCCGGCCAGACCGGTGAACGGGGAGATGACGCAGACACGGCTCATGGCGCGCTCCGGCGGGCAGGCGGCGAGGCAACACGGACGCGGCTCATGACGTGGTCCGGCGGGCCACGCGGGAGAGCCGGAACGCGGCCATGGCCGCGCCGAACCCGGAGTCGATGTTCACCACAGTGATGCCGGCCGCGCAGGAGGCGTGCATGGCGAGCAGCGCGGTGATGCCCTCCAGACCGGCGCCATATCCGGTGGACGTGGGGACGGCGACCACCGGACAGGCCACCAGGCCGCCGATGGCGCTGGCGAGCGCGCCTTCCATGCCGGCCACGACGATGATGGTGTCGGCGGCGCGCAGGCGGTCCTGTTCGGCGAGGAGGCGGTGCAGCCCCGCCACGCCCACGTCGGTGACCGTGGTGACGGTGAGGCCGACGGCGGTGGCGATGGCGGCGGCTTCGCGGGCCACGGGCTGGTCGGCGGTGCCGGCGGCGGCGACGACCACGGTGAACCCTGCGGGGGCGGCGGGACGCCAGACAAGCAGCCTGGCCGGAGCGTCGTAGGTCCCGTGCGGGACGGGTGCGAGGCCGGCGGCGGGCGTGCGGTCACCGCTGGCCCGGTCCACCTCGGCCAGAACGGCGGCCGCCGTCTCGGGTTCCACGCGCGTGGCCAGCACGGGGCCGTCGTTGTGCCGCAACAAAGTCCGGACGATTGAAGCGATCTCGGCCGCCGTCTTCCCCGTGCCGTAGACGACCTCCGGCAGACCCTGCCGAGCCTCCCGCCCGACGTCGACCCGGGCAAAGCCGAGGTCGACCGACTCCTGCCCGGTCACGCCGCCCCTCCCCGCGCGACGACGGACGGCAGTTCGCGCCCGATCCGCGCCAGCAGTTCGGGTGCGCGGCTGATCGCGGCGTCGAGGTTGCCGGCGCGGTCCAGCAGCGACCACGTGGCCACCACGCCGATGTCGCGCAGGCGGTCGGCGGAAAGCCTTACGTCGCCCGCGATCACCACCACCGGTACGCCGTGTCGCCGGGCCGCCAGCGCCACACCGAACGGGGCCTTGCCGCGCAGGCTCTGCGAGTCGAAGCGGCCCTCGCCGACCACGACCAGCGAAGCGTCGCGCATGGCCTCCTCGACGCCTATCTCGCCGAGCACGAACTCCGCGCCGGAGACGCGGCGAGCGCCGAGGGCGGCCAGCGCGGCGAATCCAGTGCCGCCTGCCGCTCCCGCGCCGGGCGACGTGCTCAGGTCGCGGCCGGTCTCGTGGGCCATGACCGACGCGAACTGGCTCAGGCCGCGCTCCAGCACGTCCACGTCGCGCGGGGAAGCGCCCTTCTGCGGGCCGAACACCGCGGCGGCGCCGGACGGCCCACAAAGCGGGTTGTCCACATCGGACACCAGGGTCAGTCGTGCGAGACGTAGGCGGAAGTCCAAAGAGGACAGGTCGACGTTGGCCGCGTTGGTCAGGGCAGCGCCGCCGGGGCCCACCGGCACGCCGCGCAAGTCGGTGACGCGGGCACCGAGGGCGCGCAGCAGACCCGCGCCGCCGTCGGTGGTGGCGCTGCCGCCCACCGCGAGCACCAGGTCCAGGCAGCCGTGGTCGAGTGCGGCGCGGATCAGCTCGCCGGTGCCGTGGCTGTCGGCGACCAGTGGCGCGAAACCCCCTGGCAACACGTCCAGACCGCTCGCCTGGGCCATCTCGATCACCGCGCGGGGCCCGCGCACGGCGAACGCGGCGCGCACCGGGCGTCCGGTGGGGCCGGTGACGTCGACGGACACCGAGCGGTAACCGGCGCTCGCCAAGGCTTCCAGGGTGCCCTCGCCGCCGTCGGCCACCGGCATCTCCACGGCACGGCCGCCCGCCGCGACCACTCCGGAGGCCACGGCCGTGCAGGCTTCAGCGGCCGTGAGGCAACCGCGGAACTTGTCCAGGCAGACCAAGACGTTCATCGACTCACCACGTAAGGGATCGTCTGCGGGCCTTCGGGTAACACGCACACGCGGGCGTCCGGTCCGGCCGCAGCAAGCGCCTCCTCCACCGCGAGAGAGACGTCGGCGGTCTGCGAAAGGTGGGCGGTGGCCAGCTCGGCGTCGCTGAGGTAGGAGGTGTGCATGACTACCCGGCAGGCGGCTTGAATGCGAGCCTGGATCTGCACCTGCCACTGGTCCGGGACGGTGACCGTGCGCGCCGAGATGTCCGCGAACAACGCCGCGGGCGAGGGCGCGGAGGCCAGCACCGAGCGGTACGAGCCGTGGTCGGGGAAACCGTCGCGGCACTCGGCCGCGCACACGATCGTGCCGCCCGGCTTGACCACCTCGAAAGCCGCGGACATGCCCTTCACCGACTGGTAGAGGTTCTGGTCGAGCGGATAGCCGGAGTTGGTCGTCACCACCACGTCGTACAACCCCGCGACGGGCTGCATCGCGACCGAGCGAGCCGTGCGCACCGCCGCAGCGTGCATCTCGAGCAGGTCGCCGCCGAACGCGGCCACGACGTCCTTGTCCTGGTTCAGCACCACGTCGAACCCGAACGTCACCCCGGTGGCGGCTGCGATGGCGCGCACGTCGTCGTGCACCGGGTTGCCCTCGATGACGCCCCACGTCGCCCGCTGGTGGCCGATCCGGTGCGCGTCGTGCAGCACCAGCACGGTTTCCAGCGCGGCGAGGCCGGGGGCGACCAGCTTCGGGCCGCCGGAGAACCCGGCGAAGAAGTGCGGTTCGACGAAACCGGTGGTGATCCGCACGTCCGCGGCGACCCATTCGCTGTTGAGCCACACCGGCACGGAATCGCCGAACGAACCCATCCACGTCAGGCTCGCGCGGTCACGGGCGTCGTGGTTGACGATCCGCACCGAGTCGACCACCTCGTCACCGAACATCGCGCGCAGCTCGGCCTCGGTGTTGCCGCGGTGCGTGCCGGTCGCGACAAGCACCACGACGTCGGCGAGGTCGACCAGTCCGTCGAGCTCCTCCAGAATCGCCGGGATCATCAGGTGCCGGGGCTGGGGACGGGTGCCGTCGCACGCAGAGATCGCGACGGTCTGGCCGCGCCGCACGCGGTCGCGCAGCGGAGGACCGGAGACCGGGAACCGCAGTGCCCGCCGGAGGATCTCCTGAGGCGACTCGGTGGCGTGGTGATGTTTCGGCACCACGACGGTGGTTCTCGCCGGATCGACGCGCAGGTCCAACCCGGTCTCGCCGTAGGCCAGCCGAACCGTCTCCATCACCGCTCCCCCACCCGGTAGACGCGATCGGCCGTGCCACCGAGGACCTGGTCGCGCTCCGCCGAAGAAAGCCCAGCGACCAACTGCGAGGCAGCATCGAAGACTTCGTCGTAGGACGCCGCGAGCAGGCAGACAGGCCAGTCCGAACCCGCCATCAGCCGGTCCGGCCCGAACGCCTCCAATGCGACGTCAACAGGAGGCCGCAAGTCATCAACAGTCCACTGTGGACCGGCTTCGGTGACCAGACCGGACACCTTGGCGACCACGTTCGGTTCGGCGGCCAGGGCGGCCAGATGCGTCGCCCACGGCTCCAGCACTCCACCGGCAATGCCTGGTTTGGACAGATGGTCCAGCACGAACACCATGTCCGGCACCGCCCGCACCGCCACCAGCGCCGCAGGTAGTTGGTGCGGCCGGGTCAGCACGTCGTAGACGAGTCCTGCGTCTCGCACCGCACGCAGCCCAGAAAGCACATCGGGACGCATCAGCCAGTCCGGATCGGGCTCGGGCTCCACCAGGTGCCGGATGCCCACCAGCCGGTCGCCGCCCGGCCCGGAACGCAGCCTGTCCAGCTGGTCCGCGACGTCGGGCGCGGTGAGGTCGACCCACCCCACGACACCCTTGATCAGGTCCGACTTTCCCGCCACGGCAAGGAACTCCGCGGTCTCGTCGAGGTCGTTCAGCACCTGGACCAGCACGGTGGCGTCGATGCCCGCAGGCCCGGTCACGGCATTCAGGTCCGCCAGACCGAAGTCGCGCCGGATCGGTTCGAGACCGTCGAGCCAGTCCTGCGGCCGGGCGGAGAGATCCCACAGGTGGTGATGGGCATCGATCCGGCGCGGCGTGCTCATGCCTGCCCGATCCGCTGCCGTTGCACACCCAGGCGGTCGATGCTGAGTTCGACGATGTCCCCGGCACGCAGATACCCGAAGTCGTTGACACCGAGCGCCACTCCCGCGGGCGTGCCCGTGTTCACGACGTCGCCGGGCTCCAGGACCATGAACTGGCTGAGGTACCAGATGACGTGGTGCACGCCGAACAACATGTTCTTGGTGTTGCCGTCCTGGCGCAGCTCACCGTTGACGCTCAGCCGCAACCCCAGCGTCTGCGGGTCGCCCACCTCGTCGGCGGTGACGAGCCACGGGCCCAGCGGGTTGAACGTCTCGCAGGACTTGCCCTTGGTCCACTGCCCGCCGCGCTCGATCTGGAACTCGCGTTCGCTGACGTCGTTGGAGATCGCGTAGCCCGCGATCACCGCCGCCGCGGCCTGCGGGCTGTCCAGATAGCGAGCCTTGGCGCCCAGCACGACGGCCAACTCCACCTCGTAGTCGGTCCTCACGCTCTGCCGAGGCACCAGGACGGTGTCGTTCGGCCCGACGACAGTGTTGGTGTTCTTCATGAACACCACGGGTTCACCGGGTGGTTCCGCCGCCGTCTCCGCCGCGTGGTCGGAGTAGTTGAGCCCGATGCACACCAGCGCGCCGGGACGGGCGACGGGCGCGCCGATCCGCATCCCCGTGACGTCCAGCTCCGGCAGACCGGTGAGGGCGTCACGTACCCGCGCCACCCCGCCACCGGCCAGGAAGTCGCCGTTGATCTCGCCGGTCACGGGACGCAGATCGCGCACCTGACCGGCGTCGTCGAGCACCGCCGGAATCTCGGCACCGGGGTCGCCCACGCGAAGCAGTCGCATTGCCGTTCCTCTTCCGTATCTTCCTGATGCCGTTATTGGGTAGGCACGCCGGCCTCGAGCAAACCCTCGTCACGAAGGTCTGCCCACAATCCGGGAGGGGGAGGTTCAGCGAACGCCGCGAGGTTCGCATGGAGCTCAGCCGTCGACCGGGCGCCGATCAGCGCGCCGGTCACCGCGGGATGCCCGAAGGGGAACCACAGCGCGGCGGCCGGCAGCGTCGTGCCGTGCCGCGCGCACACCGCGGCGATCCGCCGGGCGCGGCCGACCACGTCCGCCGGCGCGGTCCGGTAGTCGTAGGTGGCGTCGTCCGGCACGTCCTGGCGGGCCAGCAGACCGGAGTTGAACAACCCGGCGGCGACCACGTCCACCCCGCGCTCGGCGCACAACGGGAGCAACTCGGCCAGCGCGGTCTGTTCCAGCAACGTGTAGCGCCCGGCGAGCAGCACAATGTCCACAGCGGACTCCCGCACGAACCGGGCGAGCATCTGCCACTGGTTCATCCCGGCCCCGATCGCCCCGACGACACCCTGCGAGCGCAGCTCCACGAGCGCCGGCAACGCCTCGCCCGCCGCCTGCTCCCAGTGGTCGTCCGGGTCGTGCAGGTAGACCACGTCCACCCGGTCGAGCCCGAGCCGCTCGAGCGAGGACTCGAGGCTGCGCCGCACGCCGTCCGCGCTGAAGTCCCACACCCGACGCGTGGTGGCGGGCACCACGAAGCCGTCGTCGTCGAGCCGCCCCGCTCCGGACGGATCGGGCACCAGGAGCCGTCCCACCTTGGTGGACAACAGGAACTCGTCGCGCGGGCGGTCCTTGAGAGCCGCGCCGAGCCGCTTCTCCGCGAGACCCAGACCGTAGTGCGGCGCGGTGTCGAAGATCCGGACACCGGCCTCCCACGCCGCGTCGATCACGGCACGAGCCTCGCGGTCGGTGACCTCGGTGTACAGGTTGCCCAGCGGGGACGTGCCGAGTCCCAGGCGGCTCAGGGTGTCAGCCACGGGGACGCAACCGGAGCCCGTCCATGCCGCCGTCGACGGCGAGCACGGTTCCCGTGGTGGAACCCGACAACGGGCTCGCGAGGTACGCGATCGCCCCGGCGATCTCCTCGGCCGTGACCAACCGGCCGTGCGGTTGCCTCGCCTCCAGCGCGGCGCGTTCCGCCTCCGGGTCCTGCGCCGAGTCGAGCAACCGCCGCACCCACGGCGTGTCGGCGGTACCGGGGGCGACCGCGTTGACGCGGATGCCTTCCCGGACGTGGTCGGCGGCGAGAGCACGGGTCAGCGCGTGCACCGCGCCCTTGCTCGCCGAGTAGACCGCGCGCTGCGGCAGACCTGCGGTCCCCGCGATCGAGCCGGTGTTGACGATGGCGGCGAAGTGGGAGTTCCGCAGGTGCGTGAGGCAGGCGCGGGCCACCCTGGCCATCCCGATCACGTTGACGTCGAACACCTTGAACCACTCTTCGTCGGTCGCGGCGGCCACGTCACCCTGCGCGCCGATGCCCGCGTTGTTCACCAGCACGTCGATGCCGCCGAACCGCGTGACCACCGCCTCCACGGCGTCGCGGACGCTGTGGTCGTCGGTGACGTCCGCCCGCACGAAGAAGATGTCCTCCGGCAGGCCCTCCGCCGCCAGGTCGAGCACGGCGACCCGCGCACCGCGGCTCGACAACAGCTCGGCCGTGCTCCGGCCGATGCCCGAGCCACCGCCGGTGACCAGAGCCACCAGCCCGTCGAAGTCACCCATGACCGATAGCTCCGTTCGTCGATGAAGATGTCGGCGAACTCCTTGTCCGCCAACAGGTACGTGCTGCCGAACTCAGCGTTCCAGGCGGCCGGGCTCGCCCGCGTCGCTGCGACGCACCAGCCAGGCCTCGGTGATGTGGGTGAACATCGCGTCGGAGGCGCCGACCGGGTCGTGCGCCGCGATGCGTTCACAGATGCGGCGGTGGCCCTGGTTCGAGGCCGCGCACAACCGGCGGTCGGTCCGGCCCGTGTAGCGAGCCGTGTTGTAGACCTGGCTCTCGAGCGCGCGCACCACACCTCGAGCGATCCGGTTGCCGGACGTCCGCATGATCAGGTCGTGGAACGCGTGGTCGTGCTTGCGATACGCGATGGGGTCGCCCACCACCTGGTCCATGAGATCGACGAGAGCGCGCAGCTCCTCGACGGTCTCCGGGTCCGCGACACGGGCGGCGACCAGTGCCATGTCCGACTCGAGCAGCCGCCGGGTGACCACGAGGTCGTCCAGCACGCCGAGCGTCTCGTCCTCGGCGACGACGGCGCCCAGGACGAGCTCGTCGAGCATGTTCCACATCGACGGCGGGGTGACCATCGTCCCCGCACCCTGCCGCACCTGGACCAAACCCTTCTCCTGCAAGACTTTCACGGCCTCGCGGATGACGGTCCTGCTCACCGAGAACGACTCGCACAGCGCCGGCTCGGGCGGCAGCGACGTGCCGGAAGGGTGTTCGCCGCGCACGATCCGTCCCACGAGCTCGGTGGTGATCGCCCTGGCCAGGTTCGCCGGGCGGCGCGCCCAGTCCGGGGCGGCGAGCGCGCTCGGTTGCTGGCCTGATGCCGTCATCGTTCCTCCGGTTGCGCCCCTCACCGATGCGAAGGAGCGTGCCGATCACTCTAGCGACAATCGGCCATTGACGTAATACGTCATACGAATTACGTTCACCACACTTCGTCGGGCCCTCGACGCCCGGCCCCATCTCGAGAAGTGAGCAGCAATGAAGCAGCGCACACTGTGGTCCGCAGCCCTGGTGGTGGGGCTGACGCTGACGGCGGGTTGCGGAAGCGCCTCCGGACCCGGTTCGTCCTCCGGCGGATCGAGCGACAAACTCGTTGTCTGGGACTGGAAGTCGGGCGACCCGAAGGCGGCCGGGTATGTGCGGAAGGCCAAGGCGGATTTCACGAAGAAGCATCCCGGCGTGAACGTCGAGTTCGTGGCGCAGCCGTTCGACCAGTACTACACACTGCTCGGCGCGGCCATCCAGTCCGGCAAGGGGCCCGACGTCATCCTGTTCAACGGCGGCGGCCAGATCCGCGACCGCTCCGACGCGCTCGCCCCGCTCGACTCCTACGTGGCCGAGGACAGGCAGCGACTGGCCGGGTGGGACGCGTTCACCAAGGCGGGCAAGGTGTACGCCGAGCCGGTGACGTTGCAGGGCCACCCGATCTACTACAACAAGGACCTCTACTCCAAGGCCGGCCTCAACCCCGACGCGCCCGCCACGACGTGGGACGACTTCGTCAAGAACTGCGGCACGGTCACCCAGAAGACCGGGGCGAAGTGCTTCGCGCTGGGCAACAAGGAAGGGATCGGCATCCAGTTCTGGCTCTCAGCCCTGGGATCGGCCGTGCTGACCCCGCAGGAGTACGACGACTGGATCGCCGGGAAGCGCAACTGGTCCTCGCCGGACGTCAAGAAGATCTTCGAGCTCTGGAAGCAGGCCGGTGACACCGGCCTGAACACCGACGGCGCCAACTCCACCGCGATGTTCAACGACGCGTTCTCCGCGTTCAACTCCGGCAAGGCGGCCAACGTCATCGGCCTGATGTCCGATGTCGGGCACTGGAAGGACTTCGCCGAGTTCCTCACCCCGGAGAAGGTCGGCGTCACGCAGGCGCCCGTGATCAACCCGGCGGGCAAGCCGAGCCTGCCCTTCGACGGCGGCATCGGTTACGCGGTCGCGAAGTGGACGAAGGACCCGAAGCTCGCCGCGGACCTGGTGCGATCGCTGACCTCGACCGACGCGCTCAAGGCGTTCTACCTCGACGGTGGCGCGATAGCGTCCGACACCACGATCGACACCTCCGCGGGCGGCCCGGCCGTCAAGACGATCGTCTCGGAGGTCAAGACCGGCAAGCCCGCCCTGCACGTCGCGCTGGGATCGAAGACGATCGACCTCATGGGACGCCTCTCCCAGCAGTTGCTCAGCGGTTCGATCACGGTGGACGAGGTGCTGCAACAGCTCGCCGCCTCCGACAAGACGGGCTGATCACGTGGCCGCTCAGTCTCTGTCCGCTGTGGACGTGGCCGTCGCCGCGTCCACAGCGGAGGCCGCCGTCACGTCGCCGCGGCGTCGCAGGGGGTCCCGCGCCGAACGCCTGGCACCCCTGGTCCTGCTGGCACCGGCCGTCCTGATCCTCGCGGGACTGCGGTTGTGGCCGCTGGTGCTCGGGATCAACTTCTCCTTCACCGGCGACGGCACCCGCGACGGCACGGTGGTCGGCCTCGACAACTACCTGACCCTGCTGGGAGATCCGCTCTTCCGCACCGCGTTGCGCAACGTGGGCCTGCTCGTGCTGCTGCTGCCGGTGGCGGTGGCGATCCCCGGTCTGCTCGCGACCTTCATCTACCTGAAGGTGCCGGGTCACCGCCTCTACCGCGGCGTCTACTTCTTCCCCGCCGTGCTCTCCCCCGTGATCGTCGGCGCGATCTTCAACCTGCTGCTGGCCTTCGACGGTCCGCTCAACGCGTTGCTCGGCGGTCTGGGCATCGGGCCGGTGGACTGGCTCGGCGACCCGGACGTGGCGATCTTCGCGGTCGTCGGGGTGCACGTGTGGGCGACGTTCGGCATGGCGCTGGTCGTCTTCCTGGCCGGGTTCGCGACCCTCGACTCGTCGTTGCTCGACGCGGCCAAAGTGGACGGTGCGTCGCTGCCGCAGACCATCTGGCACGTCATCGTCCCGAGCCTGTCGCGCACCATCCAGTTCGTCTTCGTCACCACGATGATCGGCATGCTGACGTCGATGTTCGGCCTCGTGTACGTGATGACGAGCGGCGGGCCGGAGGGGTCGACGTACCTGCCCGAGTACTACGTCTGGATCCAGCAGGGACAGATGAGCCAGCCGGCGCTCGCCTCCGCGGCGTCGACCGCGTTGTTCCTGATCATGCTCGTGGTGGGACTGGCCCAGATCGGCATCCTGCGACGCGCGGGCAAGGAGGACTGATGCCCAGGTCGACCAGATGGGTCGTCGCCATCCCGATGGCCCTGCTCGCGCTGGCCACGATCTACCCGCTGGTGTTCACCACCAACGTCGCCATGAAGACCCGTCGCGAGTACGTGCTCGACCGGTTCTCCCTGGCCGACTCCCTGAGCTGGGACAACATCGTCAAGGCGTGGACGAGCGTCGGGATGTCCCGCTACTTCCTGAACTCGGTGGTCGTCGTGGCGTGCTCGGTCGCCCTGCTGCTGTTGTTCGGGTCGATGGCGGGGTTCGCGCTCGCTCGGCTGAAGTTCCGCGGCTCGTCCGCGCTCTTCCTGGGCGTGCTCGCCGCTCTGTTCATCCCGTTTCAGGTGATCATGGTTCCGCTGGCGCGGATCATGGCGGACACCGGTCTCATCGACACCTACCCGGGACTGGTTCTCGCGTACGTGGCGCAGTTCCTGCCGTTCACGATCTTCCTGCTGACGAGCTACTACTCGACCGTGCCGCCGGACATCGTCGACGCCGCGCGCATCGACGGGAACACGGTCTACGGCGTCTACTGGCGGATCATGCTGCCGATCGGCGCCCCGGCGTTGCTGTCGGTCGGCGTGCTCAACGCGCTGTTCTGCTGGAACGACGTGCTCATCTCGTTGCTGATGATGCCGTCCGCAGAGCATCGAACGCTCATGGTCGGCGTCACGTCGTTGCGCGGCCAGTACTCCGACGACATCCCCACGTTCGCCTCCGGTGTGCTGATCGCCGCGGTACCTGTCCTGGTCGTCTACCTGTTCCTGCAACGCCAGATCGCCGACGGTGTCACCGCCGGGTCCACGAAGGGCTGACATGCGCATCACGGGATACCGGACCATCACGACGGTGCAGAACTGGGGCCGGCCGGTCGGTGACGCCAACGGCGTGTACGCCGACGGCCTCGTCCGGGTTCCGATCGTCGTCATCGAGACCGACGAAGGCATCACCGGCGTCGGACTGGGGCCCTGCGTGGAGATCGAGAACGTCTTCGCCGCCATCGAGGGCGAGGACCCGCGGTCGGTCACCGCCCTCTACGACAGGATGCTGCGCCGGATGTTCAAGGCGGGCCACGCCGGCGCGGTGTTCGGGACCATCGGCGCCATCGACACCGCGTTGTGGGACATCAAGGCCCAGGCGGCGGGAGAACCGCTGTGGCGGCTGCTCGGCGGACGTGACCGCCGCGTCCCCGCCTACGCCTCGGGGCTGGACATCGCGTTGGACGACACCGAGTTCGTCGCGGTGTACCAGGCCTACGCCGACGTCGGGCTGCGCGCGGCGAAGATCAAGGGCGGCCTCGACGTCGAGCACGACGCCTACCGGCTCGGCCTGGTGCGCGACGTGCTCGCCAGGGCCTGCCGGGGAACGCGGCCGAGCCTGATGCTCGACGTCAACGAGACCTGGACGCGTAAACAGGCAGTCCGGTACGTGAGCGAGATCGAACGCACCCACGACCTGACGTGGATCGAGGAACCGGTGCGGCGCTGGGACGCCGAAGGGCACGCGGCGGTCGGGCGTGGCATCCGCGCCTCGGTCGCCACTGGCGAGAACCTCACCGGGCTCGAACAGCACAGGGCGCTCATCACGGCCGGAGCGGTCGACATCGTGCAGACGGCCGCGGTCTGGGGCATCACCCACTTCCTGCGCGTCGCCACTCTCGCGCACGCGCACGACCTGCCCGTCAGCCCCATCGGCACGACACCGGCCGGTCTGCTGCACGCCGCCACGTCGGTGCCCAACCACCTGGTGAGCGAACTGCAGGACCTCCAGCCGCCGGTCGGTGTCACCGTCGACCTGCACGTCGAGGACGGCGCCTACGTCCTCGGCGACAGTCCCGGCCTGGGCGTGCGCGTGGACGAGGACGCGATCGCCCTGTCGAGCCACCTGCTGCCCGACCCGCTGGCCGGTGGCTCGCACATCCGGCCCGAACGCGCGGGACATCGCCTGCACGCGGTCGGTGCGGATCCCGAGAGCGCCGTGCTCAACGCATGAGGAGAGAAGCACGATGAACCGCACTCAGCGCTACGGCATGATGATTCGGCTGCGCCCGGAACATCGCGAGGAATACCTGCGGCTGCACTCGGCCGTCTGGCCCGCTGTCGAGCAGACGATGCTCGACGCCAACATGCGCAACTTCACCATCTTCCTGCACGGCGACCTGCTGTTCGGCTACTACGAGTACATCGGTGACGACCACGAGGCCGACCAGGCCCGCATCGCCGCTGACCCGGAGACGCAGCGCTGGTGGACGTTCACCGACCCGTGCCAGGAGTCGCTGGCGCCGGCCGGTTCCGGCCACTGGTGGGTGCCCATGCAGGAGGTCTGGCACTTGGACGACCCCGCTTCGTCCTGAGCTGACCCGAAACACAACCGGTACCCCGCATTCGCGGGGCGATCGACGCTGCCTTCCGAAAGCCCGCGACCTCCAGGAGCACAACGTGTCACGTGGTTTCTCCCTGTCCTCCCCACGAACAGCAAGCCGGCTCACCGGTGCCGCCGCGGCAGTCCTGCTCGCGGCCGCCGGTGCCGCAGTCGCCTCGGCACCGGCCACGGCGGCCGTGATGACGACCGTCTACGCCTCGCCGACCGGTTCCGGTACGGCGTGTTCGTCCACCCAGCCCTGTTCGCTCGCCCAGGCCCAGACCTCGGTGCGGGGCATTGCCCCGACGATGACCGGTGACGTCGTCGTCCAGCTCGCGGGCGGCACGTACACGTTGAACTCGCCGCTGAGCTTCACTGCCGCCGACTCGGGCACCAACGGCCACACCGTGATCTGGCAGGGTTCGGCGAACTCCGTGATCTCCGGCGGGCAGAAGGTCACCGGCTGGACGCAGGCCGACGCCGGGCAGAACATCTGGAAAGCCGGTGTGGGCACAGGGTTCGACACCCGCCAGCTCTACGTCGACGGCAAGATCGCGACCCGTGCCCGCACCGCGATCAACCGCTCCGACTTCACGCTCACGTCCAGCGGCATGACGTTCACCAGCAGCGGGCTGTCGTACCTGAACAACCTCGGCAACAAGAACCGCGTCGAGCTCGAGTCGGCAAACTCGTTCACCGACAGGTACACGCCGGTGCAGTCGATCTCCGGCAACGCGATCACGATGCAGCAACCCGGCTGGGACAACAACACCTGGGGCTGGGACACCGTCCAGAGCCCGTTCAACCAGGCGGGGTTCTGGCTGGAGAACGCCAGGGAGTTCCTCGACACCGAGGGCGAGTGGTACCTCGACACGGCCACCGGCACGCTCTACTACAAGCCGCTGGCGGGGCAGAACATCGCGAACGCCGACGTGGAGCTGCCGCGGCTGCAGTCGCTGGTGAACGTCGGTGGCACGCTCGACGCGCCCGCCCACGACATCTCCTTCACGGGCCTGCAGTTCTCCTACACGAGCTGGCTGCAGCCGAGCACGAACGAGGGCTACGCGGACCAGCAGACCGGTGGCTACATCAAGGGCGTCTGGAGCACCCGGCCGTCCAACGGGTTCAGCAGCTGCGGTTCCGGCTGCAGCCAGTTCGAGTCGACCCGCCCCGGCTTCAGCCAAATGCCCGCGGCGGTCCAGGTGTCGGCCGCCAACGCCATCTCCTTCAACGCCAGCAGGTTCACCAACCTCGGCCAGGTCGGCATCGGCATCGGCAACGACGCCAACGGCCACACCAGCGGCGTGGGACTCGGCGTGAACAACGTGACGGTCACCGGCAGCACCTTCGAGCAGATCTCGGCCGGCGGCATCGTCGTCGGCGGCATGCGGCCCGACGCGCACCACCCGAGCGACAGCCGGATGACGGTCCAGAACGTCACCCTCGCCAACAACAAGGTTCACGACGTCGCCCTCGAGTACCGCAGCCACGTCGGCATCCTGGTCACCTACGCCACGAACGCGACCGTCTCGCACAACGAGATCTACAACCTGCCCTACTCGGGCCTCAACCTGGGCTACGGCTGGGGCATCAACGATCCCGGCGGCAGCCAGGAGTACCAGAACCGCGGCACCTACAACTACCAGCCCCTCTACACGACGGCCACGACCGCGAAGAACAACCTGGTCATCGGCAACTACATCCACGACACGATGACGACCATGTCCGACGGTGGCGGCTTCTACATGCTGTCCGCGAGTCCGGGCACGGTGCTCAAGCAGAACTACTTCAGGACCATGAACCGCGGCTTCGACATGTACTTCGACGAGGGCTCGCGCTACGTCTCGGTGACGAACAACGTCTACCAGGGCGGCTGGAACTGGGCGCACTCCAACGCCAACAACAACAATCACACCGGCGACCTGACGCTGACCGACAACTGGTCCGACCACAACGGTGCCGACATCACGAACGGCACGCGGGGCAACACCGTCACGGGCACCGTCTTCGTCAGCAACGGAAACTGGCCGAGCGGCACGCAGACCGTGATGGCGGCCGCCGGAGTCCAGCCCACCCAGAACGTGAAGATCTCCGGCCAGCAGTCGGGCCGTTGCGCCGACATCAACGGCGCGTCCACGACGAACGGCGTACAGGCCCAGCTGTGGGACTGCTCCGGCGCCACCAACCAGCGCTGGACCTCCACCTCCGCGAAGCAGCTCGTGGTGTACGGGAACAAGTGCCTGGACGCTTTCGGTGCCGCGACGGCCAACGGCACGGCGGTCGTGATCTGGGACTGCCACGGCGGCACCAACCAGCAGTGGAACGTCAACGCCAACGGCACGATCACCGGAGTGCAGTCGGGGCGCTGCCTCGAGGCGAAGGACCTGGGCACCGGCAACGGGACGAAGCTGCAACTGTGGGACTGCTGGGGCGGCGCCAACCAGCAGTGGAACCTGATTCCGTGACGACAGTCCGGGGCCAGGCCGTGTGTCTGGCCCCGGACGCACGACAACAGCACAACAACATCGCTACAACAGCAAGGCAGTACTCCTTCGGTGAGCAGACCTCAACCGTGGGAGGACATCGTGAAAACCAAGCTGGTCGCGATACTGGCCGGGCTGCTGGCGGTCGTGACGTTCAGCGGGGCGGTGGCGAACGCCACGCCGTACTACCGCGACGTCTACATGCGCGACAACGTCACTGATGTGGGCAACGAGCCCAGCACCGGCAGCATCTACTTCAGCCCGGACATCAAGGTGTGCTGGACACCGGTGCCCTGCGCGGTGTCGCAGAACCCGAGAGTGGGACTGAACAACTACGTTTTCGTCACCTTGCGCCGCAAGGCGGGCGCACAGGGCAACGTGGACGGCGTCCTGCACCTGTACCGCAGCAACCTCGGTGGCGGCACCCCGTGGCCGGGCGGCTGGACGACCATCGGCGCCACCGGCGTCTCCGTGCCGGTCGGCGGTACCACGGTGATGATCACCTGGCCCGGCTGGAACGTGCCGGGGCCCGCGCACTTCTGCCTGCTCACCAGATGGGTGTCGCCCACTGATCCGATGACGTTCGCCGAGGGGCCGAACACCCAGCTCAACGCCCAGCGCAACAACAACATCGCGTGGCGCAACGTCGACTCCGTGCGGGTGTTCCCCGGCCGGCCGATCAGCGTGCCGTACACCATCGGCAACCCGGATCCCTTCGACGCCAGGCAGACCCTGGTCCTCGAACAGCCGGAGCGGCCGTTCGCGGGCACGGTGACGATCGATCTCGGCCGGGAGCTCGCGGAGCGGTGGAAGGCCGCCGGGCAGAAGGGCGCCGGGGTGAAGCAGGTGGGTGAGACCCAGTTCCTGATCGTCGAACCCAAGTTCGCGCGCTTCGACGGGCTGACGCTCAAGGCCGAGGAACGGATCGAGACCACCCTGACGTTCGCGACCGACGTGGAGGCGGGTCCGGCCGAGCTGCTCGTGCACCAGACCGACGCGCAAGGCGTGGATCTCGGTGGCGCGCAGTTCCTCGTCAACAACAAGGAGGAATGAGTATCAGCCTCGGTGGGTCCGTCTCCGTTGAACGGAGACGGACCCACCGAAGGGGTTGTCAATGAAGACGATCATGGTGTTGTTACTGCTGTTGCTGGGAATCGTGCCCGCACATGGAGCACCCGGCTGCGATCCGCCGGACTGCCCGGACGTCGTGGACGCGCTCGACGGGCCGGTGCACGAGAGCACGGGCCTCTACGCCGCGGTGCTCAAGTCGCGCAACGGCGCGGTGAAGCAGAACGTCGAGGTGTCGTACAAGTTCGTCGACGGCACCGCGAAGCAGGGCGAGGACTACCGCGCCGAGCAGAGCGGGACGGTCACGATCAAGGCCGGTCAGGACCACGCCGAGGTGCCCTACACCGTGTTGCGTGTCGGTGCGGACAAGAAGCAGTTCACCCTGCAGATCACCAGGGTGAAGCCCGGCCAGATCGGCAAGAGCGTCGCCGTGTTCACGATCGGCGGCAAGAGGTGAACAGCGCGAGGGCCTGAGCCCAGTGCCACGCGGCCTCGGTCCACCGTCCGCGCCGGCCCTCCAGGTCGGCGAACGTGCGGTGGACCTGGGCCTGTTCGAACGGGTCCGGAGCCTGGGCGTGCGCTGCCAGCGCGGCCACGAGGTGGTCGCGGGCGGCGGCGAGGTCGCCGAGTGCGAGCTCGGCTTCGCCCAGGTGGTGCAGGGTCGCCGCCTCACGGAGCCGGTCGCCGAGCGCGCGGCACACGTCGAGTGCGCCGGTCAGGAACTGCCTTGCCGCAACGGGGTTCCCGAGCGCGAGCTGGGTGACGCCGAGGCCGGTCAGCGCGTCGGCCTCGAAGCGGTGGTCGGTGACCTCGCGGCTGATGCGCAGGGCGTCGCCGAAGTGACGCAGCGCCGGTCCGAGATCGGAGAGCCGGTGCAACGCGTTGCCCAGCGACATCAGCGTCGCCGCCTCCAGCCGCGCGTTCTCCTCGGCGCGGAACGTCTCCAGCGCCGCGAACAAAGGCTCGACCGCCAGGTCCGGCCGGCCCATCCGGACGTAGGTGTAGCCGAGGTTGCGCTGCGCCAGCGCCACGCCCACCTCGTCGTCCATCGCTTGGTACGCGCGGGTCGCCTCCCGGTACGATCCGAGCGCCAGGCCGAACTCGCGCAGCTCGGAGTGCGCGTTGCCGATGTTGTTGTGCAGCCGCGCTTCCCCGCGCAGATCGCCGGCCTTGCGGGCCAGGGCGAGCGCTTGTCGTTGCACCGTCATGGCTTCGGCGAAGCGCGAGGTCATCTGCAACGCGATGCCGAGCCCACGCAGCATCTCCGTCTCCGCGCGCCGGTCGCCGAGCGCGCGGGCGGCCGTGACGGCGTACTCGCACTGCTCCACGCGGGCCGCCCAGTTGCCGCGCGCCTCGAAATAGCTCGTCAGCAGGTACACCAGCTGCCACGTCCATCGGTGCAGGCCGCGATGCGCCGCCAGCCGGATCACGTGCCGGAGGTTGTCGCGTTCGGCGTCGAGGCAGGCGAGCACCTCCGCGCGGACCGGGGCGAACGGGAGGTCGTCCCAGAGGTCCCTGTCAGGCGGCCGGGTCACGAGGTCATGGCGCGGGTTGAGGACGGTGTTGGCCGCGTGGGTGATCGTGAGGTAGCGGTCGAGCAGGCGCTCCACGCCGTCGCCGATGTCACCGCTCTGCCGGGCGAACAGCCGGATCAGGTCGTGCAACGCGTAGCGGCCGTTCCCGGCCTCGCTGACGAGGTGCGACGCGACGAGTTCGTCCAGGCCGGGCCCCAGCGCGTCGGCGAGGTCGGCGGAGAAGCTCGCTCCTGGATGCTCGCCGAGCACGCGGAAGAGGCGGGCCGCCTGTGGGCTCAGCGTGCGGTGCGCGCTGGCGAACACGGCGCGGACCGAGCGGTCGTCCCCGTCGACCGCCAGCACGTCCAGAGGGTCGTTGCGGGACAGCTCCCGCACGAGGTCGGCCACCTGCCTGCCGGGACGCAACGCGAGGCGCGCGGCCGCGATGCGCAGCGCGAGCGGCAGTCGTCCACAGTGGACGACCAGGGCCGAGGTCGCGCGGGAGTCCGCGCGCACCCTGGGCGAGCCGAGAACGTCGGCCAGCAGGGCGTGGGCCTCCTGCTCGCTCAGCAGGCCCAGGTGCACGGTGTGCACTGCATGACGCGTGCGCAGCGCCGAGAGCGTGTCGCGACTCGTGACCAGCAAAAGGTTCCCTGGGTCACCGGGCACGAGAGGCAGCACGTCTCCCGCGCGGCGGACGCCGTCGAGCAGGATGAGCACACGCTTGCCGTGCAACAACGTCCGGTACAGCCCGGCCGGATCGGCCGGTATCCGGTCCGCGGAGACGCCGAGACTGTGCAGCACCTCGGTCAGCGCCTGGGCCGGGGTGAGCCGTTGCAGGTCCAGGAACACCTGCCCGTCGGGGAAGAGATCGGCGATGCGATGAGCCCACTCGACCGCGAACGTGGTCTTGCCGACCCCTGCGACACCGGAGACCACGACGATCGGCGGCAGGTCGGCGAGCGCCGCGAACTCGGCGGCGCGACCGGTGAAATGGCCGGCACGGGCGGGCAGCTGGGCGGGTTTCTCGCTGTGCAGGGCGGGATCGCGACGGAGGATCGCGGTGTGCAGTGCGATGAGCTCCTGGCCGGGATCGGCGCCGAGCTCGTCGGCGAGCCGGGATCTCAGCCGTCGGAACACCTCCAGGGCGTCGGTGTGCCTCCCGTCGAGGTGCAACGCCCGCATCAGCAGGCCTGCGAGCCGTTCCCTGGTCGGATGACTCACCACCAGCCGTTCCAGCTCCCCGATCGCGTCCAGGCGGCCGAGCCGGTCGGCCCAGTGCAGCTCCAGCGCGGCGATCCGCTGTTCCCGCAACCGGTCGATCTCCGCGCGTCCCCACCCGAACAGCTCCGTGCCCGCCAGCGGCTCACCCCGCCACAGGCTGAGGTCCTTGGTCCGTTCGAACCGTTCGGCGTCGACGGACGCGTCCAGCCGATAGCCGCCGAGTTCGGTCGTCAGCGCGCCGGGCATGCCGCAGTCGGCGAGCGCGTGCCGCACGCGCGCGACATAGCTGTGCAACGACCGCACCGCCGTGCGCGGCGGATCATCGCCCCACAGCACGTCCACGAGCCGCTCAACCGGGACCGGCGTGCCCACGCGCAGGGCCAGCACCGCCACGATGCCCCGCTGCCGGGCACCGTTCAGCGCGGCCCGGCCGTCCGGACCGCACACCTCGACCGGCCCGAGAATCCGAACCTCACCAACGGGTCCCCCCACGTCACGTACGTTAGCTGGCCCGATGCCGTTGCGGCAGCGGCGATCCGGACGAGCGGGTCATCGCCATTCGGTGACCGTGACGCCGTCGCCCACGGCGATGCCGCCGGGGGTGAGCACGGCCGCCTTCAGACCGAAGCTGACGCCGTCGGGTTCGCGCCGGTAGTCCGCCAGGGTGCGCAACGGCTCGGGCCCGGCGCGCACCCCGGCCGACTGGTCGACCAGGGTGACAGCGCACCGGATGGCCCGCTCGCCGAAGCCGATCTCGGCGCCGCCGACCGTCATCCGGCCCAGCCGGTCCTCGGTGTGCGGCTCGGGCCAGCCGCTGATCACGATGTTGGGCCGGAACCTGTCCATCGGCATCGGATTCCCGCCCCGCTCGGCGATCCGCGCGTTCAGACCGTCCAATGAGGACAGTGAGAGGACCAGCAGCGCGGTGGGGTCAGCACCGGCCCTGCTCTCCCTCGCCGGCTCGCGCACCAGCCGGACCGGCCTGCCGAGCACCCCGGACAACCACTCGGCCGCCTCATCGCCCTGGTCGACCCCGGACGCCGGCCACTTCTCGACGTCCACCGGCCGGGTTTCGCCTTCTGCCACCACGTCCAGCACCAGCTCACCGGCACCGGGCGCGCCCAGCTCCAGCTGCGCGCCGTCGTGCAGGAGCCGGCCCCGGATCACGGCCAGCCGCGGCGTCTCACCCTGCCAGACCGTTCCCCCGTCCGGGCCGACCACCGCGAAGAGCCGATCGTGGGGCAGCCCGGTCGGCGTGATCTCCGTCCGGTCCACAGAGATCCCGGCACACCCCTTGATCGGATACGACGTCAGCGCGTGAACGGTTGCCATGCAGCCAAAGTACCGCCCGATGTGCGCGCTCTCACGGAGTTTCGCGCGGGTCGTCACGGCCCACGTGCTCACGCAGCCAGCGCTCGGTGGTGCCGACGTGCACGAGGGCGGCGGCCTGCGCGAGCGCGGCGTCCCGGTCGACCAGCGCCTGGTAGATCGCCTCGTGCTCGGCGAGGGTGCGGCTCGCCACGTGGTCGTCGACCAGGCCGCGCCACACCCTGGCCCGGATCGTGCGGCTGGAGATGCCCTCCAGCAACGTGGTCAGCGTGGCGTTGCCGGTGGCGGCGACGACCGCGCGGTGGAAGGCGGCGTCGTGGAAGTTGAGCAGCTCCACGTCGTCGCGGGCCGCGCGCATCGCGTCGAGGTGCCGTTCGACCTCGAGCAGTTCGCGCGCGGAGATGCGGGTGGCGGCGAGCCCGGTCGCGATCGGCTCGAACAGCCTGCGCACCTCGGTGAGCTCGAGCAGCGTGTCGCCGCGCAGCAGCTCCACCGCGGAGGAGATGCCGCCGAGCAGCACCTCGGGTTCCAGGCTCGTCACGTAGGTGCCGTCGCCGCGCCGGATCTCCAGGACGCGCGCCACGACGAGCGCCTTGACCGCCTCCCGCATCAGGTTGCGGGACAGGCCCAGCTCGGCCGCCAGCTGCTGCTCGGGCGGGAGCTTGGCCCCGGGCGGCAGCTCACCGGACCCGATCAGGTCTCTGATGCGGTCGATGGCCTTGTCGGTCAGTGACACCGCAGGAGGGTAGCAATACATCCCACCTCTGCCAAAGAGATGGGATGTCGCCTCACCGCCGCCCTGGTCGGCCTCCAAAGGTTCTAGCAGTATAGATACGGCATTTGGACGTACTTTGGCCGCCAACCGTGGACACCTCAACCGTCCGTGGCCTATAAATCCATCCCATGTCCGCTCACCAAGCGTTGCACCGCGGACACACCGCTGACACACGAGGGGGCCACCCGACGATGACCGAGCTGATCACCGCGGTCGAGGCGGTGGACGTCCGGTTCCCCACCTCGCGCGAGCTCGACGGCTCCGACGCGATGAACCCCGAACCCGACTACTCGGCGGCCTACGTGACCATCCGCACGAGCGAAGGCGCGGAGGGCCACGGTCTCGCGTTCACCGTGGGGCGGGGCAACGACGTCGAGGTCGCCGCGGTGCGAGCGCTGGCTCCTCTGGTGACCGGCCTGTCCGTGGACGAGGTGCTCGGTGATCTCGGTGCCTTCTCGCGCCGGCTGACCGGCGACAGCCAGCTGCGGTGGCTCGGCCCGGAGAAGGGCGCGATCCACATGGCCGCGGCCGCGGTCGTCAACGCGGTGTGGGACCTCTACGGGCGCCGGGAGCGCAAACCCGTGTGGCAGCTGCTTTCCGAGCTGTCACCCGAGCAGCTGGTCGACCTCGTCGACTTCCGCTACCTCGAGGACGCGCTCACCCGCGACGAGGCCCTCGACATCCTCCGCCGTGCCGAACCGGGTCGCGCCGCCCGCACCACCCACCTGTTGCGCCACGGCTATCCCGCCTACACGACCACGCCGGGCTGGCTCGGTTACGACGACGAGAAGCTCGTCCGGCTGTCCCGCCAGGCCGTGGCCGACGGTTTCACCCTGATCAAGCTGAAGGTCGGCGCCGACGCCGAGGCCGACGTGCGCCGCCTGAGACTCGCGCGGGAGGCGGTCGGCCCCGGCATCAAGATCGCGGTCGACGCCAACCAGGCGTGGGGCGTGCGGCAGGCGATCGACTGGATGGCCGCGCTCGCGCCGTACGACCCGTACTGGATCGAGGAACCGACGTCACCCGACGACATCCTCGGCCACGCCACCATCCGGCGGGCCGTGGCACCGGTGAAGGTCGCCACCGGCGAGCACACCCACAACCAGGTGATGTTCAAGCAGCTGCTCCAGCTCAACGCGATCGACGTCCTGCAGCTCGACGCCAGCCGCACCGCGGGCGTCACCGAGAACGTCGCCATCCTGTTGCTGGCCGCCAAGTTCGGCGTCCCGGTCTGCCCGCACGCGGGCGGTGTCGGGCTGTGCGAGATGGTCCAGCACCTGGCGATGTTCGACTACGTCGCCGTCAGCGGCACCACCGAGAACCGCGTCATCGAGTACGTCGACCACCTGCACGAGCACTTCACCGACCCGGTGCAGGTGCACGACGGCCACTACCTCGCACCGATGGCGCCCGGCATCAGCGCCGAACTGCACCCCGCGTCCATCGCCGCCCACCGCTTCCCCGATGGACCCGTCTGGAACGGACAGGTCACCGATCTGAGCAGCAGGCGTTCCCGTCCTCGCACCTGATCCCGCCACCGGTTAGGAGATCCGCCGCCGTGAACACCCGATCTCGCACCAGTCTCGGCATCTTCACCGTCCTCAGCATCGCTCTGGGCGCCTGCGGCACCCCTGATTCCGGGGCAGGCGGCGGAGCGCCGGTGGTCGGTGTCGACTACCCGCGCTCCGACACCGACTTCTGGAACTCCTACATCAAGTACACGCCCGAGTTCGGCAAGGAACTGGGCCTGGAGCTCAAGACCACGAACTCCCAGAACGACGTCGCCAAGCTCACCGCCAACGCCCAGACGTTCATCAGCCAGGGCGTCAAGGGCGTCGCGATGGCCCCGCAGGACACCGCGGCCATCGCACCCACGCTGGAACAGCTGGCGGCCAAGAAGATCCCGGTCGTCACCGTCGACACCCGGCCCGACAGCGGCGACGTGTTCATGGTCGTCCGCGCGGACAACCGGGCCTACGGCGAGAAGGCCTGCCGGTTCCTCGGCGCGAAGCTCGGCGGCAAGGGCAAGGTCGTGATGCTGCAGGGAGATCTCGCGTCGATCAACGGCCGGGACCGCACCGAGGCGTTCAACGACTGCATGAAGAAGAACTACGCCGGCATCACCGTGCTCGGGGAGGCCACGAACTGGGACGGCGCGGTCGCGGCGCAGAAGCTGCAGACCGACCTCACCGCCAACCCGGACGTCAAGGGCGTGTACATGCAGTCGAGCTTCGCGCTCGCCGGCACGCTGCAGGTGCTCAAGCAGAAGGACCTGCTGGTCGCCCCCACCGATCCCAAGCACGTGTTCATCGTCTCCAACGACGGGATTCCCGAGGAGCTCAAGGACATCGCCGAGGGCCAGATCGACGCCACCGTCTCGCAGCCGGCCGATCTCTACGCCAAGTACGCGCTGCAGTACCTGAAGGCCGCGATCGACGGCAAGACGTTCGAGCCCGGCAAGACCGACCACGACAGCACGATCGTCAAGGTCCGCGACGGGCTGCTGGAGGACCAGCTCTCCGCTCCCCTGGTGACCGCCGACGGCGGCACGTACGACGGCGTGCCCAGTCTGAAGCACGACGACAAGTCCCTGTGGGGCAACAAACTCAGCTGAGCAGGGGCCGACATGGTTGCAGCGCCGCCTGTCGTCGAGGCGACGGGAGTGACGAAGCGGTACGGGTCCACCACGGCCCTGCACGACGCCGCCATCAGGATCGAGCAGGGACAGACCCACGCGCTGGTGGGGCGCAACGGGGCGGGCAAGTCGACCCTGGTGTCCGTCCTCACCGGACTGCAGGCGCCGGACGACGGCGTGGTGACGTTCGGCGGCGAGCCCGCTCCCCGGCTCGTCGACCGCGACGCGTGGCGGCAGCGGGTGGCGTGCGTCTACCAGAAGTCCACGATCATCCCCGAGCTCACGGTCGCCGAGAACCTGTTCCTCAACCGGCACGACCACGGCCGCGGCGGACTGATCAGCTGGAAGACCGTGCGCCGCAAGGCTCGCGAGCTCCTGGACACCTGGTCTGTCGACGTGGACGTGCGGCTGCCCGCCGGTGACCTGGACGTCGAGCAACGCCAGTTCGTGGAGATCGCGCGAGCGCTCTCGTTCGGTGCGCGCTTCATCATCCTCGACGAACCGACCGCCCAACTCGACGCCGCCGCCATCGCCCGGCTCTTCAGCCGTGTCGGCGAACTCCAGCGGCAGGGCGTCACGTTCCTGTTCATCAGCCACCACCTCCAGGAGGTCTACGAGATCTGCGACACCGTCACGGTGTTCCGCGACGCCCGGCACGTGCTGACCGCCCCAGTGGGCGAGCTGCCTCGTGCCGAACTGGTGGCGGCCATGACCGGCGAGGTCGCGTCGGAGACGGGCGCCACCACACGCGTCCCGGCCGTGCACACCACTCCCGTGCTGAAGATGACGAACGCGTCCCTGCCCGGCGTGTACGAGGACGTGTCGTTCCGGGTCCACGCGGGCGAGATCGTCGGCCTGGCCGGAGCGGCGAGCAGCGGCCGGGTCGAGATCGCGGAGACGATCGCGGGCCTGCGGGCCGTGGCCGTCGGCTCGGTGCAGATCTCGGGAGTGCGACTGCGGCCGGGCAGCGTGCCGGCGGCACTGAAGGCGGGCGTCGGGTTCGTGCCGCAGGACCGGCACCACCAGGGCTACGTGGCGCAGATGTCCATAGCGGACAACGGAACCCTGACCATTCCGGATCGGCTGGGCACCGCGGGGTTCATCGACGGACGCCGGCGCGACGGCTTCGCCCGCGACATGATCGGCAGGCTCGCGATCAAGACGCCGGGACCGGATCTCCCGGTCTCCGGCCTCTCCGGCGGTAACCAGCAGAAGGTCGTGATGGCCCGCGCGCTCGCCAACGATCCCGCGCTGCTGGTGCTGATCAACCCGACCGCGGGCGTCGACGTGCGGTCCAAGGAGTTCCTGCTCGGCAAGGTCGAGGAGATCGCCGAGTCCGGCGCCGGCGTGCTCGTCGCGTCGGACGAGCTCGACGACCTGCGGTTGTGCGACCGGGTCCTGGTGGTGTTCCAGGGCCGTGTGGTCGCCGAGCTGCGCCGCGGGTGGCACGACCACCGGCTGGTGGCCGCGATGGAGGGGGTGGACCTCGATGACTGAGGCTGTGCGGCCCCGACTGAAGGAGTCGTGCCCGATGCTTGAGGCCGCGGCTTCCCTCACCTGCAACGACAACGGCCCCGCCCGCAACCACGACGGCACCACCCGCACCACGCCACGCGGCCACCGCTACCGCCACCACACGGCCGCGACCGAAGGAGCCGACCTCCATGGCTGACACCACCGCCGCACCCGCCACCACAGCCGGGTCGAGCCGCCGGATCGCCTTCGCCCGCCTGCGCGACCTCGCGCTGATCCCCGCGATCATCGCCATCGCGATCGTCGGCCAGCTGGTCAGCCCGGTCTTCCTGCGCGGCGACAACCTGGTCAACGTGCTGCAGACCATGTCGGAGATCGCGATCCTCGTTCTGGCGCAGACGCTGGTGCTGATCGTCAAGAAGATGGACCTCTCGCTGGAGTCCACGGTCGGCCTGGCGCCCGGCATCGCCGCCTGGCTCACCGTGCCGGCCGGCGCGGGTCACGGGCTCGGGCTGCTGCCCGGCGGCTGGTCGGTGCCGATCACGCTGGCGGTCGGCGTGCTGGTCGGTGTGGTCAACGCGTTGTTCATCATCCGGTTCGGGCTCAACGGGTTCATCGTCACGCTCGGCATGCTGATCGTCCTGCGCGGCATCCTGACCGGTGTCTCGGGCGGTCAGACCTTCTTCCGGCTGCCGAAGTCCATGCTCTACCTCGGCACCGCGCAGTGGCTCGGCATGCCCGCGTCGGTCTGGCTGTGCCTGCTCCTGTTCGCCGCCGGCATCCTCGTGCTCGGCTTCACGAGCTTCGGCCGGTCCCTCTACGCGATCGGCGGGAACGTTGACGCGGCGAAGGCGGCCGGCATCCGCACCGACCGGGTGCTCTGGATCGTGATCGTCACAGCGAGTCTGCTCGCGGCGCTCAGCGGGCTGCTGTTGTCCGGGCGGCTCGCCTCGGTCGCTTCGGCGCAGGGCAACGGGTACATCTTCACCGTGTTCGCCGCCGCGGTGATCGGCGGCATCTCGCTCAACGGCGGCAAGGGCACGATGTTCGGCGCCTTCACCGGCATCCTGCTGCTGTTCATGATCCAGAACGTGCTGACGCTGGGCGGCGTGCCCGCGCAGTGGATCGGCGCGCTCAACGGCACGATCATCCTCATCGCGCTGGCACTGTCCCGCGTCACCGGCGGCAAGGCCCAGGACTAGGAGTTCGCGTGACCCCCTTCACCCGCAGGCGTTTCCTCGCCGCCACCGCGCTCACGGCCGGAGCCGCCGCGTTGCCCGGTGGCACCGCGAAAGCCGCCGTGCCCGAACGGGGCATCCGCGACACGAGCCCGGCGTCGTCGTGGACGGACGGCTTCCTGACCGGCAACGGCGAGTACGGGGCCGTGCTGCACGGAACGCCCGCGGCCGAGAAGGTGATCTTCAACTACCACCGGCTCGTGCTGCCGAACGGCACCCGGTCCGTCACTCCCCCGGTGCTGTCCGGACGCCTGAATTCCGTGCGGGACAAGGCACTCGCCGGTGACTACGCCGGTGCGAACAAGGACTTCGCGGCCGGATGGTCGCTGCGCTGGACCCAGACCTACCACCCGGCGTACGAGCTGCGGATCGCCACACAGAGCCTGACGGTGAACAACTACAGCAGAGCCACCGACTTCCGCACCGGCGAAGTCACCACCACCTGGACGAACGATGGCACGTGGACCCGGCGGGCATTCGTTTCCCGCCCCGACAAGGTGATCGTCCACGAACTCCTGCCCGCGCCCGGCCGCACGATCGACACCACGCTCAGCGTCAGCACCGCGCTGGAGGGCGCGCCGTCGAGCGTCACCTACACGACGCTCGCCACCATCTCGAACGGCAACGGATACCTGAACCTGCGCGGCACCTACCCGTCCGGGCAGGGTGCGTTCGGCTACGAGGGCGTCACCAGGGTCGTCCCCACCGGCGGCACCGTCACCGCGAACGGCGCCACGATCGTCGTGGCCGGCGCGAGCAAACTGCTGCTGCTCACCAAACTCGACCGCTACGAGTCGCCCGCGTGGGGCGCCAAACCGTTGCACGCGGCGTTGGCCGCGATCGGCACCGACTACGCGACTCTGCTCTCCCGGCACTCCGCGATCCACACTGAGATGTACGACCGCTCGCGGCTGGACCTGAACGTCTCCGACGCCGACCGCAAACTCTCCACCAGCGAGCTGATCACCCGGCAGAACAACAACAAGAGCGTCATCGACATCGCGTTGCTGGAACGGCTCTACGACTCCGGCCGCTACCTGTTCATCAGCTCCAGCGGTGTCCTCCCGCCACGGCTGACCGGCATCTGGACGGGTACGTGGTCGGGTGCCTGGGCCGACGACTTCACCACCGACGCCAACGTCAACCTCCAGGTCGCCGGCGGCAACATCCTCGACACGACCGAGGCCATGCAGGGCTACTTCACCCTGATCCTCGGCCAGCTCGCGCACTGGCGCACCAACGCGCGAAACCTCTACGGCGCACGCGGTTTCCTCGCCCCGTCCCGCACCGACGGCGAGTACGGCCACATGCTGCACTTCGACAGCAGCTGGCCGGGCCAGACCTGGACCGGCGGCGCCGACTGGCTGCTCTACCCGTTGCTCGAGTACTACGAGGTGACCGGCGACCAGGCGTTCCTGCGCGACAAGCTCGGTCCCGCGCTGATGGAGCTCGCGCTGTTCTACGAAGACTTCCTCACCCGCACCGACTCCAGCGGCAAGGTCGTGTTCGTGCCGGCGTTCTCGATGGAGAACGCGCCGAGCAACACCGGCGTGATGCTGTCCGTCAACGCCACCGGCGAGATCATGGCGGGCAAGCACGCCCTGCAGGCCGCGATCTTCGCCGCCACCACGCTCGGCGTCGAGCAGGACGGCGTGCGGCGCTGGAAAGCGTTGCTGGCCAAGATGCCCGCCTACCGGACCAACAGCGACAACGCGCTCGCCGAGTGGTCGTGGCCCGGCCTCAACGACCAGTACAACCACCGGCACGTGCAACATCTGTACGGCGCCTGGCCGTTGCACGAGATCAACCCCGAGGAGACTCCCGACCTCGTCCGCACCGGGTTGCGGGCGCTGGAGGTCCGCGGCGACCAGAACATCTCGGCCCACGGGAGCCTGCACCGCGCACTGGCGGGCGCGCGGCTCAAGGACGGCGGCAAGGTCTACGACAACCTGCGCAAGATCATCGGCAACAACATGGTCTTCCGGTCGCTGATGACGTCGCACAATCCGAACCTCGACATCTACAACGCCGACGCGGCCAACGCGATCCCCGGCGTCCTGAGCGAGGCACTGCTCTACACCCGGCCCGGCGTGCTGGAACTCCTCCCCGCCCTGCCGGGACAGCTCACCAAGGGCACGATCACCGGCCTGCGCGCCCGTGGGCGGATCCGCGTGCACAGCCTCAGCTGGGATCTCTCCGCCCGCACGGTCTCCGCGTCGATCACCTCCGACGTCGACCAGACCGTCACCCTCATCAGCCGTCGCGGCATGACCTCCGTGACCACGACGGCGCCGGTCGCCCCGTCACCGATCGGCCCGCACGCGAGGCAGCTCACGCTGACCGCCGGGCAGCGCACCGACATCGCGGTGTCGCTGCAAGGCTGGATGCGGCTGGTGAACCGCAACAGCGGCAAGGCACTCGACGTCACCGGCGCGAGCACGGCCGAAGGCGCCAAGGTCATCCAGTGGACCCCGTCGGGCGCCGTCAACCAGCAGTGGCAGCTGCTGCCCAACGCGGACGGCTCGTTCCGGCTCTCCGCACGGCACAGCGGCCGCCTCCTGTCGGGCGGAACGGTCCAGGGCGAGCAGCTCGAGCAGCGAGCCGACACCGGCGCCGACAACCAGTGGTGGAAGGTCGTCGACGCGGGCGGTGGGTACGTCCACCTCGTCAACGCGCGCACCGGGTGGTACGCGGACGTCGACGGCAGCTCGAAGGGCGACGGCGCCAAGGTGATCCAGTGGCCCGCCAACGGTGTCGCGAACCAGCAGTGGCAGATCATCTGGGTCTGACCCGTCCATCGGCACGCTCACCGGTCGAACGGAACAGTCGAACGAACCGGTTCGACGTCTGCACCCCTTGCCGCGAGAAGCGCACTGCGCGTACGTTCACTTCTCGATCGAACCGGTTCGACTCACGTCTCCCCTGACCTGTTTCGGAGTCCTCATGGTTCAGCGACGAACCAGCACTGCCCTCCTGGCCGTACTGGCATCTGCATTCGCCTTCGCGGGAGCGGCCCCGGCCCACGCCGCGAACGAGTCCATCAGCGTCAACTTCTCCACCACGAACGGCACCCCCACCTACCGCGCCTCCGGCTGGATCTACGGCATGACGGAGAACGCCACGGGTCCCGCCGACCACTTCTACCGCGACGTCAAGTTCCGGTACATGCGGGCCGGTGGCGCCCAGCTCGACAGTCCCGGCGGCTGGGTCTCCGGCAAGTACGACCGCCGCTGGAACTCGACCCGCGCCCAACTGCTGCGCACCCGTTCGCTGGGCGGCGAGTTCGTCTTGCTGGCCCACGACCTGTGGGGCGCCGACGGGTACCCGATCTCGCGGTTCCCCGGTGACAACGGCAACTGGACCGACTACGACAACTTCCTCACCCGGCTGATCGACGACGTGCGGGCTACCGGCGCACCCGTGCAGTGGGACCTCTGGAACGAACCCAACATCACGATCTTCTGGAACCGCCCGCAGTCCCAGTACTTCGAGCTGTGGCGGCGCACGTACCAGCGCGTCCGGGCGGCGTTTCCCACGCACCTGATCGTCGGGCCGAGCCTCGCGGGTGTGCCGTCCACCGGAGGCTGGTGGACGCAGTACCTGGACTTCGTGCGCGCCAACAACGTCGTGCCCGACATCATCAGCTGGCACTCGCTGCCGGGCGACCCGGTGTCGAACGTGGCGACGGCGAACCAGACGCTCAACTCGCGCGGCATCCCGCACCCGCGGCCGTACCAGATCAACGAGTACGGCGCCGGCAACGAGCAGAACCCCGGCGACGGCTCGTGGTACATCACGCGGCTCGAACGTGCCGGTGCGGACGGCCTGCGTGCCAACTGGGCCAGCGCCGGCAACCTGCACAACGATCTCGGCAACCTGCTCGTCCGCAACTCGGCCGGGCAGCACCAGCCCAAGGGCGAGTGGTGGGTCTACCGCTTCTACGCCTCGCAGACGGGCGAGATCGTCACCACGACACCGAGTCAGTCGTACGACTCGTTCGCCACGAAGGCGAACGGCGTGGCGAAGATCCTCCTCGGCGGCGGCAGCACCACCGGCAACGTCGCGGTCGCCCTGCAGCGCTTGGACACCACGACCGGCATCGTGCAGAACAACCAGGTGCGCGTGCTCGTCCAGCGCATCCCGTACAACAACGGCGGTGCCGTCCAGGGACCTGTCACCGTGCAGAACAGCGTGGTGACGCTCAATGGCAACACAACCACCGTCAACGTGCCGCACAACAACGCCGACGAGACGTTCACGATCACGCTGTTGCCGCCGGGCAGCCCCGGCTTCCAGACGGTCGCCGCCGCCCAGCACTCCCAGCAGTGCCTGGACAACACGAACCTGAGTGCCGCCGACGGCAACCTGCAGCAGCAGTTCTACTGCGAGGGCGGCGACCAGCAGCAGTGGAACTTCGCTCCCGTGGCGGGCGTGGCCGACACCTACACCGTCGTGAACCAGCTGTCGGGCAAATGCCTGGACGTCACCGGTTCCTCGACCGCCGACGGCGCCACCGTCGCGCAGAACACCTGCTCCCCCGGTTCGGCGAGCCAGCAGTACACGCTGAGGAAGGTCACCTACAGCGGTAACGACCCCCACGACTACCAGCTCGTCGCGCGGCACAGCGGCAAGTGCGTCGACGTCAACGGGGTCTCCGCCGCGGCCGGTGCCCGGATCATCCAGTGGGCCTGCAAGCCTTCCGGGCAGAGCGGCGATCTCAACCAGACCTGGCGGCTCTGGGGCAGCGCATGACGTCAAGCCGATCGGCGACTTGACCAAATCCCCTCGTCTCTTCCCGTGAACTGGCGAATCAACTGCGGCCGTAGGACTCCGTAGTGGATTCGCGACAACCCGGGAGGGCACCTTGGGCAGGCGCTGGAAGAGCAGCCGCGGGATCAAGTCGGCGGCGGCCGCGGTCGGAGTGCTGGTCGTGGCCGCCACGGCGGTCACGATCACCAACACCTACGCGGCACCCGACGACGCCGACGCACCGTTGGCGGTCACGAACACCTTGCGGCAGAAAGCCTCGATGCCCGGCACCGCCTGGGCGATCGATCCCGGAACGAACAAGGTGCTCGTGACCGCCGACAGCACGGTGACGGGAGAACGCTGGAACACCCTGGTGTCCGCTGTGGACGAGTTCGGTTCGAGGGCGAGCCTCACGCGGGCGCCGGGCGTGTTCCGGCCGTTCGCCGAGGGCGGCGACGCGATCTTCGCGGGCCGCGGCCGGTGCTCGCTCGGGTTCAACGTCAAGGCCTCCGACGGGAGTCCGGCGTTCCTCACCGCCGGGCACTGCGTGCAGAACGCGCAGCGGATGTCGCTGGCCGCCGGTGCGCGGCCGGTGGCCACCGTCGCCGACTCGACGTTCCCGGGCAACGCCGACTTCGCGCTGCTCACCTACGACAACCCCCGCACCAACGCGCCGAGCGAGGTCGACACCGGGCAGGGACGCAAGGTCAAGATCGTGCGCGCGGCGGACGCACGGGTCGGCCGGCAGGTGCAGCGGATGGGCAGCACGACAGGGCTGCGCTCCGGCAAGGTCACGGCGCTCGACGCCACCGTGAACTACCCGGAGGGCACCGTGACCGGGCTCATCCAGACGACCGTGTGTGCGGAAGGCGGGGACAGCGGCGGCCCGCTCTTCACGGCGAACGGTGACGCGATCGGCCTCACGTCCGGCGGCAGCGGTGACTGCCGCAACGGCGGTGTGACGTTCTTCCAGCCCGTGAAGGCCGCTCTCGCCGCCACGGGCGCCCGCATCGGCGGTGGACGGTCCAATTAGGACCGATGGCCCACTCCGGCAGTTGGGTGCGCGGGACTGAGAGGATCGGAGGATAAGTCAGTCTCAGCCTTGACCGTTCGCGCCAGGACCGCTCTGATGTGTGTTATCTGGACGACCGAAGTCCTGCAGATTTCGCGAATCAAAGTCCTAGATGAGTCAGATACATGCTGGCCACAACGTAGTGGAGCGGCTCATGACAGCGAAGGCACGAGGCAGTAGGCGGCGGATGCCTGCCCTGGCAGGCATGTGCTTGGCGGTGGTGCTCGCCGCGGCGCCGGTGGCGGCGACCGCGGCGGCACCCGCACCAGCTCCGGTACCGGCGGCGGGCACCGGGCCCTGCGACATCTACGCTTCCGGCGGCACACCCTGCGTGGCCGCGCACAGCACCGTGCGGGCGCTCTACGGCTCGTACAGCGGCAACCTCTACCAGGTCAGGCGTTCCTCGGACAACACGACCAGGAACATCGCCGTGCTGGCCGCGGGTGGCACGGCGGACGGACCGGCCCAGGACGCGTTCTGCGCCGGCACGTCCTGCGTGATCACGGTGGTCTACGACCAGTCGGGCCGCGGGAACGACCTGTGGTACCAGGGTTCGAGCGTCGTTCCCGGCTCACCCCAGAGCAGGCCCGCGACCGCGACCTCGGAGTCGCTGACCGTCGGCGGCAGCAAGGCCTACTCGCTCTACATCAACCCCGGCAACAGCTACTGGCGTGACGGCCACCTGACCGGCGTCCCCACCGGCAGCGCGCCGGAAGGCATGTACATGGTCACCAGCGGCACGCACGTCAACGGCGGCTGCTGCTTCGACTACGGCAACAGCGAGACGACCAGGAAGGCCGACGCCGCCGGGGCGATGGACGCCATCAACTTCAGCACGCAGTGCTGGTTCGGCGGATGCCAGGGCACAGGTCCCTGGGTGCAGGCCGACCTCGAGTGGGGGCTGTTCCCCGGCGGCAGCAAGTCGTGGAACCCCAACCAGAGGGCGTTTCCGAACAAGTTCGTGACGGCGATGCTGAAGAACAACGGGACGTCGCGGTTCGCGATGAAGGGCGGCAACGCGCAGTCCGGTGACATGACGACGTTGTGGGACGGCTCGCTCCCCTCCGGGTACAGCCCCATGAGGAAGCAGGGCGCGATCATCCTCGGCAGCGGCGGTGACTGCTGCAAACCGGACGGTGGCGCCAACCTCAGCGCGGGCACCTTCTACGAGGGCGCGATGGTCTCGGGCTACCCGTCCGACGCGACCGAGAACGCGGTGCAGGCCAACATCATCGCGGCCGGGTACAGCACGGGCGGCAGCGGCACGACCGGTGCGGTCCGCGGACTGGGCTCCGGCAGGTGCCTCGACGTCAACGGCAACGCGGCGGGAACCCAGCTGCAGATCTGGGACTGCAACAACGGAACCAACCAGACCTGGGCACGCACCGCGTCCGGTCAGCTGACCGTCTACAGTGGAGACGGCACCAGGTGTGCCGGGGCCTTGAACAACCAGACGGGCAACGGCACCGCCGTGGTGATCACCCCGTGCAACGGCGGGGCGGGCCAGAAGTGGCAGTTCAACGCCAACGGCTCCATCACCGGCACGCAGTCCGGCCTGTGCCTGGACGTCAACGGCGCCGCCACCGCCAACGGCTCCAAGATCATCCTGTGGACGTGCCACGGCGCGAGCAACCAGCAGTGGTCGTTCGGGTGAGGTAGCCACCCACTACTCCTTATGCAGCAGCAATGCTCGTCCGAGCGACGAATCTGCGTAGCGGCTGAACGGCGCTTGTCGGCGCCGTTCAGCGCACCCTACGGTCATGTGGGAGCGCTCCCAGAAATCCCGTCGACGAGGACGGAGAACCTCGGAACATGAGATCTCAACCCCTAGGCCTGCTCGCATCCGCGCTGGTGGTGACACTCGCCGCGACTCTTCCCGCGGCAGGCACAGCCTTCGCCGCCGACTACGAGCGCGTGCTCAACGGAAAGTTCGACGGTGCCTCCGCCGACCCCTGGTGGAGCAGCGCCGGCGTGACCAACCGGATCACCGGCGGTGAGCTGTGCGCGGCGGTCACCGGCGGAACCACCAACCCGTGGGACGCCCTGGTCGGCCAGAACGGCGTCCCGTTCGAGAGCGGGCAGTCCTACACCTTCTCGTTCGACGCCCACGCCACCACCGCGCAGACCATCGCCGCGGCGGCGGGTGAGAGCGTGAGCCCCTACCGCGGGATCGCCAAGCAGGATTTCGCGCTCACCACCGCGAAACAGCACTTCACCTTCACCTTCACGTCCACATTGGACTTCCCGGACGCGGGCAACGGTCAGGTCGCCTTCCAGCTGGGCGGTCAGGCCGCCGACAACACCATCTGCGTGGACAACGTCTCGCTGGTCGGTGGCGTGAAGCCACCCGGCGGTGTGAACCCCAACCCCACCAAGAAGGTCCAGGTCGACCTGGTGGCGTACGTGCCGGGTCTGCCCAAGCGCGCCACCCTCGTCTCCACGGCCACCACGGCGCAGACGTGGACCCTGAAGAACTCCGCGGGCGCATCGGTGGCGACCGGTCAGACCACGCCGAAGGGAGCGGACGCGACGTCCGGCGACTCGGTGCACCTGATCGACTTCTCGTCGTTCGACACGCCGGGCACCGGGTACACGCTGTCCGTCGGCGCCGACAGCAGCTTCCCGTTCGACATCTCCGCCGACCCGATCAAGAAGCTGCGCTACGACTCGCTGGCGTTCTTCTACCACCAGCGCAGCGGCATCCCGATCGACGCGCAGTACGTGGGCACCGAGTACGCGCGCCCGGCCGGTCACGTCAACGTCGCGCCCAACCAGGGCGACAACAACGTGCCGTGCCGTGCCGATCTCGCCTGTGGCTACACACTGGACGTGCGCGGCGGCTGGTACGACGCGGGCGACCAGGGCAAGTACGTGGTCAACGGCGGCATCGCGGCCTGGCAGCTGCTCAACTCCTACGAGCGGGCCGCCCGGATCGGTGACGCCTCGGCGTTCCGCGACGGCACGCTGGCCATCCCGGAGAAGTCCAACGGTGTGCCGGATCTGCTCGACGAGGCGCGCTGGGAGGTCGACTTCCTGCTGAAGATGCAGGCACCGGACGGCATGGCGCACCACAAGATCCACGACGCGGCCTGGACGGCGCTGCCCACCCGTCCCGAACTGGACGACCAGGCCCGCCGGCTGTCCGCGACCAGCACGGCGGCGACGCTGAACCTGGCCGCGGTGGCGGCGCAGGCGTCCCGGCTCTGGCGTGGCATCGACGCGGCCTACTCGGCGAAACTCCTCGCGGCGGCGCGGAAGGCGTACACGGCGGCCAAGGCGAACCCTGCCAAGCTCGCCGACCCCAACGACAACGTCGGCGGCGGCGCGTACGACGACAAGACCGTGAGCGACGAGTTCTACTGGGCCGCCGCCGAGCTGTACACGACCACCGGTGACGCCACCTACCGGGCCGACGTCACCTCCTCCCCGCACTACAAGGCGGCCGGTCTGAGCAGGGCCGGTTTCTACTGGGGCGGAACGGCTCCGCTGGGTGACATCACGCTCGCCCTGGTGCCCAACGGCCTGCCCGCGGCGGACGTCGCGGCGATCAAGGCTGCGTTCGTGACCGTTGCGGACCAGCACCTGGCCGCGATGGCGACCATGGGCTACGCGACGCCGTACGACAACAGCACCGACGGCTACGTGTGGGGCTCGAACTCCGCGGTGCTGAACAACGCCCAGGTGCTGGCGCTGGCACACGACTTCACCGGTGCGGCCAAGTACCGCGACGGCGTGTTCGAGGCGCTGCACTACCTGCTCGGCCGCAACCCGCTGAGCACCTCGTACGTGGCGGGCTACGGCGACCAGGCCGTGCACAACGTCCACCACCGGTTCTGGGCCCACCAGAACGACCCCACCCTGCCGACCGCGCCCGCGGGATCGCTCTCCGGCGGCCCGAACAGCGTCCTGCAGGACCCGGTGGTCCAGCGGTTGCTCGTCGGCTGCCCGCAGCAGAAGTGCTGGGTCGACGACATCGGCGCCTACTCGGTGAACGAGGTGGCGGTCAACTGGAACTCCGCGCTCGCCTGGGTTTCCGGCTGGGCGGCGGAGAAGTCCGGGACGCCGGTGACGAAGCCGGACTGCGAGGTGCGCTACGAGGCCAACAAGTACCAGGGTGGCCTGACCGCACACGTGTCGCTCACCAACACCGGCACCACCGCGTGGAACGGGTGGAAGCTCGCGTTCGCGTTCCCCGGCACCCAGCGGGTCACCCAGGGGTGGTCGGCGAACTGGAACCAGACCGGCCGCGACGTGACCGCGACCAACATGCCGTGGAACGCGCAGGTCGACCCGGGCAAGTCCGTCTACATCGGATTCAACGCCTCCGGCACCGGAGCCGATCCGGCGGCGTTCACCATCAACGGCAAGAAATGCGGTACAGGCTGATCGCCTGAACCACCGCCGCCGCGCAGGCCGAACTCGTCGGCCTGCGCGGCGGTGCACGTGAGGAGGCCGCGGTGGACCGCGAGACCTGGCTCGTGGCAGACGCGCTGGCGCGGCTCGCGCACGAACACCGCGAGGTGATCACCCGTGCCTACTACCGCAGGGAGACCGTTGCCGAGCTCGCCGACGCGCTCGGCGTGCCGCAGGACACCGTGAAGTCCCGCCTGCACCACGGTTTGCGCGCGCTGGACCTGTTGCTGCGGGAGAACGGTGTCACCGCGCGGCCCGCACCCCGCGAGGCGACTCCCCCAGCTCGCGACGGCACACCTTGTTGAACGCCTGCAGGTCCGGGATGCCGACAGCCGCGGCGACGGCCGTGACGGACAACGTCGAGGCCGTGAGCAGGTGCCGGGCCCGCTCCATCCGGCGGCGGCGGATAAAGGCCACCACCGTGAGACCGGTGCGGGCGCGGAACAACCGCGTCAGGTGGTTGTGGGACACGCCGGCCACCTTCGCGATGCCCGTCACCGGCAACGACGTCGCGAGTTGCGCCTCGATGTGCGCGGTCGCGACATCGAAGGGATCGGCGGCCTCCCGCCCGGCCGGACCAGCGTCGGTCAGCTGCCACAGAACGGTCCACAGGTGGGCCGCGGCACGCTCCGGCGCCGCCGCGAGCGCTCCCCGCATCAGGCCGGCTATCAGTGTCCTGTTCGGACCGGCGTCCTGCATCACCGGCGCGACACGACGTTCGGACGTGCCGTCGAGGCGCAGGTGGGCGTAGAGGTGCTCGGACCTGCCGCGGTACCGGTAGCGCACCTCGGTGCCGGGTGGGATCAGGCTCGCGCGGCCGGGGACGATGCGGTGCACGACGCCACCCACGTCGACGGTGCCTTCGTAGCTGTAGAGGTGCACCTGCCACAGGTCTGGCAGCAGGAACACGTCCTCCAGCGTCGTGACGCCGTGCACGCCGACACCCATGTCGGCCACCAGCGGCGGTTCGCTCAGCGGGAGCACGACTTCCTGCACGGGTGAAAAAATACCAGTGGTGGGTGAATTCAACCCACGCCACGCAACGGTCGCGCCTCTACGTTCGCCGTATGCGAACCACTACGCTCACCTCGGTGCAGCTGGCCCGGTTCGTCTCGCACGGCTACCTGCGCCTGGACGCCGTCGTGCCGGACGAGATGAACCGGGAAGCGCTGGAACTGCTGCCGGACGGACTGCCGGACGTGCCGTGCGGCACCGCGGTCACCGACGCCTATCCCGAGGGGTCCTTCCCGCGGCGCCTGGTCGAACTGCCCGCTGTCGCCAGGGCGTTGCAGGCTCTCGTCGGCCCCGGCCCCGCCGTCGACCACCACGCCGTGCACATCCGCGAACCGCACGAGGGCCACGCCCAGCCGTTGCACGGGGACGCGATCATCGACGTGCGGCCGGACGCGTTCGACGTCCAGCTGATGTACTACCCGCAGCAGGTCACCCCCGACATGGGCGGCACGCTCGTCGTGCCGGGCAGCCATCTGCGCCGCACCAACGAAAGCGACACCGGCCGCTACCAGAACCTGCGCGGCCAGACCCGCCTGGTCTGCCCGGCCGGCACGGTTCTGCTGCTGCACCACGGCATCTGGCACGGCGGGCGCCGCAACGACAGCGACCTCCGCCGGTTCATGTTCAAGATCCGCTTCAACCCGACCGTCCCCCAGGTGCGGCTGTGGGACACGCGCGACCTCGCCGATCCCGGGGTCGCCGCCGAGCTCGGCCGGTACTTCCCGTGGTACGAGCAGGCCACCGGCCGGCTCGAGGTCTACAACCGCGTGCTGCTGTGGCGCGCGCTGACCGGCGACACCTCGTTCGACGTCGAGCACTGGGTCACCCGCGTCACCAACCGTCCCGCACACAGGAGCCACGCATGACCCTCCGCCAACAGGTCCTCGTCCTCTACCTGTCCACGTCCGCACTCGACTCCCCCGTCGTCGGCTGGTCCCGCTACGACGGCACGGGCGCCACCCGTCCCACGACGGGCGACTCCGACGAACCGCCCTACTCCGACGGGCTCGAGGCGCTGAAGGACGGCTGGCGTCTCTTCCAGGTCTCCCCGCTGCTCCCACCGCAGGCAGGGGCGGAGTACGGCACGTCGTTCCTCAAGCACGAGTTCTTCTTCGAGAAGCTCAGTTAGTCCTGCGGGTCCCGCACCGACCGGTGCGGGACCCGCCGCCCGTCACGGGGTGGAGAGCTCGAACCGCGACACTGCGACCGAGCCACCCAGCGACTGCGTGGCGTGGTTGAAGATGCCGAACCGGTAGCCCATGAAGAACTGCCAGTCGCTCTTCAGCGTGAAGCCCGACCCGAGCGACGTGAAGTTCACCCCGTCGGTGCTGTAGGAGAACCGGGCCTGTCTGCCGCTGCCGGGACGGATGTCGGCGTTGGCGCGCAACCAGATCCGGGTGCCGGTGAGGTTCGCGCTCGCGACCTCCGTGCCGGTGCCGGTGGTGTTCCAGTTGCCGTCCATGGTCAGCCCGTTGACCATGACGACGCGGTTGCGCCCGTTGTCGCGTTTCACCCCGATCCACGCTGACGAGTCGCGCAGCATCGCGAGCCCGCTGCGGTCACCGTCGCGCATCGAGGTCACGTCGAGCGCGACGGTCGCGGTCGACGACGGACCCTGTATTCGGTGGGTGAGGGTGTTGCGGGCGTTGTACAGGTCGTTGGTGACGGTCGCCGTCGAGAGCCGCAAACCGTTGTCGACGCTGTACTTCGTGGTGTCCGGGTTGTGGTTCCACTCCCACTGCGGCCCGAGTTTGGTGCCCTCGAACGCGTCCACCCCGGTCATCGGTTTGACCTGGCGTGGTGGCGGCGGGAGGTTCGGCATCGGGTAGTTCGCGCCCCAGCCGCCGTTGACCGTGGTGATGCGCGGCCAACCGTCTGCAGTCCAGGTGATCGGCGCGAGCACCGGCATGCGGCCGCCGGGATAGGCGTCGATGAACGCCATGTAGTACCAGTCGCCGTTCTGCGTCTGCACCAGACCGCCCTGGTGCGGCACTCCCGCGCCCTGGACCGGGGTCGGCATGTTCAGCAGCACCTGCTGGACGGTGTAGGGCCCGAACGGGCTCGACGCCCTCAGCACGTACTGGCCGTTCGCCGGCCTGGTGACCCAGATGTAGTAGTAGCCGCCCCGCTTGTAGAACCGGGAGCCCTCGAGGGTTCCGATGTTCGACGGGGTCTGGAACACCTGCTGGGAGCGCACCTCGGACTTCCCGTCCGGCGAGAGCTGCGCGACGCTGATCTGGGTGTTGCCGTAGGCGACGTACATCGTGTCGTTGTCGTCGACCAGCATGCCCGCGTCGTAGTAGCACTTGTTGATGGTGGACAGCTTCGACCACTGCCCGTCCACGGCCGCGGCGGTGTAGATGTGGGTCTGCGCGAAGTCGACGCACCCGCCCCAGTAGTACGTCTTGTTGCTCTTGCGGTAGTTCAGGAACGACGCCCAGATCCCGCGCACGTAACCACGGCCGCCGCTGAGGTCGTACTTGGCCCCGAAGTCCAGCCGCGGCACGGAATGCCCGGCGTACTCCCAGTTCACCAGGTCGTAGGAGCGCAGGATCGGCGCGCCCGGCGAGTAGTGCATGGTCGACGCCGAGTAGTAGTACGCGTCGTCCACGCGGATGATGTCGCCGTCCGCGAAGTCCTGCCACACCACCGGGTTCTTGAACGAGGCGGCCTGCGGTGGTGGCGTCGTCGTCGTGGTGGTCGTTGTCGTGGTGGGAGGAATTCCGGTGTCGTCACAGGCGACGCCGTTCAGGCGGAACGACGCCGGATCGGGGTTGGCCGAGGTGAACGTGCCGTTGAACCCGAACTCGACCTTGCCACCGGTCGGCACGGAACCGTTGTAGGAGGCGTTGCGCGCGCTGACCTGGTTGCCGCTCTGCGTGATCACGGCGTTCCAGTGCTGGCCGACCTGCTGGCCGTCGGTGTAGGTCCACTCGAGGTTCCAGCCGCTGATCGCGTCGCCAGTGTTGGTGATCGACACGGACGCGCCGAAACCGCCCTGCCACTCGGAGGTCTTGGCGTAGGTGACCGAACAACCGGGAGCGGCCTGCGCGGCGGTGCTCGCGGCGAGCCCTCCGGCCACGAGGGTGAGCGCGGCCAGAGCCACCGCCGGAGCTCGCCTCATGATCGTGACCACTTCTGGTTCGACTGGCCGTTGCAGGTCCACAGCACCAGCCGCGACCCGTTCGCCGTGCCGGAGTTTTCCACGGTCAGGCACAGACCGGCGTTGGCGTTGCGGACCGATCCGTCGGCCTCCGCCGTCCAGCGCTGGTTCGCCTGACCGTTGCACGGCCAGCTGATGACACGGGTGCCGTTGGTGGTGCCCTGGTTGTTGGCGTCCAGGCACTTGTCGCCGAAGACGCGGATCTCACCGTTCGGCCACGAGGTCCACTGCTGGCTCGCCGCGGTGGTGCAGTCCTGGATCGCCGTGTTGGCACCGTTCGCCGTCGAACCGTTCTCGACGTCGATGCACCGGTTGGACGCCGCACCGCGCAACCGTGCGGTGGCGGCGGCGATCTGGCTGCCCCCGGTGACCCGGAAGGCGGCCACGCCGTGCGCGGGAACAGAAGCGGAGATCGCGCCCGAAGTGGTGGACGTGCCGCCGGTCCACTGGTCGGTGAGCGTGAAGCTGGTGCCGGACAGACCGATCTGGGCGGCCGTGGTGGACACGGTCGCGGTGCCGGAGCCCCGGTTGAACAGCCCGACCGCGACCGAGCCGTCCGAGAGCGGTTTGGCGAACACCTCGGTGTTGCCGTCGTCGCGCACCCGCCGGCCACCCACCCCGAGCCTGTCCTGGTTGACCGCGATCAGGCGCTGGTTGCGCAGGATCGCGCTCACGTCGCCGGACATGGTGCGGATGTCGTTGCCCGCCATCAGGGGCGCGGCCATCAACGCCCACAGCGTGAAGTGCGAGCGCGACTCGGTGAGCGACAACCCCGGCCGGCCGACGACGAGCATGTCCGGGTCGTTCCAGTGGCCGGGTCCGGACTGGACGGCGAGCGGGGCGGTGATGTCCAGGACGTTGCCCACGCCCATCGGATAGCTGTTGACGTTGTTGTTCTGCCAGATGTCGAGCAGGTCCTCGGTGGTGCGCCACAGGTCGGCGACCTCACCCCAGTTGTACCGGTCGCCGGTGATGGCGTGGAAGCTGTTGGGGTTGATGCTGTAGACGATCGGGCGGCCGGTGGCGCGCAGGGCGTCGCGCATGATCGAGAACCGGGCGACCTGCTCGTCGCGGCTGCCGGCGCCCGAGCACCAGTCGTACTTCAGGTAGTCGACACCCCACGACGCGAACGTGCGCGCGTCCTGCGCCTCGTGGCCCTTGCTGCCGGTCGCGCCGGGGAACGCACCGGTGCCCTGCGCGCACGTCTTCTCGTTGGGCACCTGGTAGATGCCGAACTTCAAGCCACGCGCGTGGATGTAATCGCCCAGCGCCTTCATCCCGCTCGCGAACTTCGTGGGATGCGAACGCAGGTTGCCCGCGGAGTCGCGCTGCGGGTCGAACCAGCAGTCGTCCACGACGACGTACTGGTAGCCCGCGTCGCGCATGCCGGAGGACACCATCGCGTCGGCGGCCTGGCGCACCTGGGCCTCGGTGATGCCGCACCCGAAGCTGTTCCAGCTGTTCCAGCCCATCGGCGGGGTCAGCGCGGGGCTGCCGGGCGCGGCCTGCGCGGCAGCGGGGCCGACGGTGATGGTCGCGATCGCCGCCAGCACCGCTGCGACGAGGTGTGGCAGTCTTCTTGGCCGGGTGAACATCGTCGGTCCCTCTCAGGCAGGGGTGACGCCGCCGGGGATCCGGGTCCCGGCGGCGTCGGTCTGTGGGGTCAGCAGGTCGAGTTGGTCTGCGTCAGCAGGCCGAGCTTCCACGGCAGCTTGTTGTAGTCACCACCGGCGCTGGGGTTGATGCCCTGGTAGAGGAAGCGGAGCTGACAGGGGTTGATCTCCATCGTCTGGTCCACGCCGGCGCGGATCATCTCGCCGTGGCTGAAGTCGCGCGTCCACTGTCCACCTGGGAGCGTCACGTTGTTCGACCGGGCGAACGGGTTCGACTCCTCGGCGGCCAGCGGGCTCCACGGACCGGTGATCGCCGAAGCGGTCCACGTGCGGAACCACCGCCTGCCGTCCGACCCGATCGCCTCCACGATCAACATCCACTGGTTCTTGCCCGCCACCTTGTAGACGTTGGAGGCCTCGAACAACCGGTTCTTGTTCGAGTCCTGCAGCGCGATCACGGTGTTGGTGAACCCGTTGGGGAACTGGCCCATGGTCGTCTCGGACCGGTAGAGATGGCCGTTGTCGTCGGACGAGAACAGGTAGCACTTCGCGGTGTCGCACACCATCCAGAAGTCGACCCAGTAGCCGTTGCCGATGTTGTCGCGGATGATCTGCGGCATGCCGTTCGCGTAGAAGTTCTTCGGCGCCGACCACGACGACGGGTTCGAGATGTCCGTGGTCGTCGAGTACGACGCGTTCGATCCCGTCTGGTACACCAGGTACCACAGGCGTTGCGGCGCGAAGTAGAACACGTGCGGCGCGGCCTTGTAACCACCGCCGACGGCCGTGCGGTCGAGGTAGTAGTGCGGTGCCGAGGCGGCCTGCGACCAGTCGGTGAAGCTCGTGTACATGATGTTGTAGCCGGTGGTGTAGACCGACGCGAACACGTGGTACTTGCCGTTGTAGTACACGACGCTCGGGTCCTTGACCGAGTAGACGTTCGGGTGCGCCGAGTCCGGTTTGGGACTGATCAGTGCGCCGCTCGAGGACCACCGGAAGCTCGACGGCAGGCTGCCCGCGGGCGGGTTGCCGGTCGTGGTGGTGGTTGTGGTCGTCGTCGTGGTGGGACCGACGTCGCCGGTGCACAGGGTGCCGTTCAGCGTGAACGCCGTGGGGTTGGGGTTGTTCGTCCCGCTCGTGGACCCGTTGAACCCGAACTCGACCTTGCCGCCGGTCGGGATCGCCGCGTTGTAGGAGACGTTGCGGGCGGTCACCTGGGCCCCGGACTGCGACGCCTCGGCGTTCCACGCCTGCTTCACCTGCTGACCGGCCTCGAAGCTCCAGGTGAGATTCCAGCCGTCGATCGCGTCGCCGAGGTTGGTGATGGCGACGTTCGCGGTGAACCCACCGTCCCAGGTGGACGGTGCGGAGTAGGACACCGAACAGCCCGGCGCGGCCGCCGCGGGAGGCAGCGCCACAGCGGTGATCGCGGACAGGGTGACGAGCGGAACGGCGGCCGCGACCGCGAGCCGGGCTCGCCGGGATGCGAACAGTCGTGCGAAGAACATGATCACCCTTCGGCTTCGGAGAGATCAGAGGCAGGGGTTCACGGACTGGAGCAGGCCGCCGTGCCGATCGCCGGCGCACCGGAACCGGAGGCGATGAAGCCGAACGTGGTGGAACCGCCGGAGCCGATAGTGCCGTTGTAGGACACGTTGGTGACCGTGACCGAACCGCTGGCGACGCCGTTCCAGATCTGGGTGACGGCGTGGCCGCCGGGCAGGGTGAACCGGACCGTCCAGCCGGAGATGGCCGACGCGGCGGGGTTGGCGACGGTGACCTCGCCCTGGAAGCCACCGTCCCAACTGCGGGTGACGACCGGCGTCGCGGTGCACGGTCCACCGGGCTGCGGTGGCGCCGGGTCGCCGATGCTGCCGGGGACGGCCGACAGGGCGTTGAACCAGACCGCGGCCATCTTGCCGTAGCCGGCGGCGTTCGGGTGGATGCCGTCGGGCAGGTCGGAGATCGGCACCGCGGGGTACATGTCCACGACGTGCACCCGCTTGCCCGCCGCCGCCTTGGCCCGCAGCAGCGGCACGATGGCGGCGTTGTAGTTGCGCACGGTCGAGTCGGCGAACCGGATCGGGATGATCGTCGAGACGAACACCTCCGCCGACGGCGACTGAGCGGTGATCTTGTCCACCAGCGCGGACAGTCGCCGCGGCGCTCCCGCCGGATCACTGCCGTACATGTCGTTGGTGCCGATGTGCAGCAGGATCGTGCGCGGGTTGTAGGTGCGCAGCCAGTTCACGACGTTCGCGTCGACCTGCGCGATGGTCCAGCCGGGATGACCCTCGTGGTTGCGGTCGGGCATGGACGCGGGGCCGTCCGACAACGACCCCACGAAGTCGATGGAGCGCCCGGCGGCGCGCAGCTTCGTGCCGAGATCGAGCCGGTAACCACCGATCGAGCCGCCCTGGGTGATCGAGTCGCCCAACGGCATGACCCGCACGGGGTCGGCAGCAGCGTCCACTGTGGACGCGGTGGCCGCAACGGGCGACAGCAGGACGGCGATCAGCGCTGCGCACAACGCTTTCAGCGGGCTCGGCATGGTGAGCCTTCCCGGGAGAAGCCGGACGACAGGGACTACCAGCAATGTAATGACGCCGTCACATCCCGGTCAAAGCTAAATGTGAGCGCTAACTTTTAGCTTGCGGCCATTCGACACTGTCGAATTCCCGTTCGAAGCAAGGGAAACGCACGAATGCGCGTATCGACGGTGTTACGCCAGATCTTGCACTGTTAGCGTGAACATCAGGTTCACCCGCGTGGCGCCGCCACCGAGCCGCCCTCACGCACGGGCATCGGCACGCGGTGGATCATCGGCGCGCGGGCGCCGCGCCCGCGCCGGACGACCAGGTCCACCAGGACTCTGACCGCCCACGCGCCGAGCTCGTAGTGCGGCAGGGCGACCGTGGCCAGCCGCGGCCGCATCCACGAGGCGATGGGATGGTCCTCGAAACCGATCACCGAGACGTCGTCCGGCACCGAGAGCCCCGCCTCGGCGAGCGCCTGGTAGGCCCCGAACGCGAGACGGTCGTTGAGACACACCAGCGCCTTGGGCCGGTGCGTGCGCAGCAGCTCAGCGGTGGCCTCGAAACCGTGCTCGGGAGTCCACTTCGGACACCACCGCGCGCCGGCGACCTCCGCTCCCGCCGCCTCGAAGACCTCGTGCAGGCCCAGCAGACGGTCGGCGGCCGCGATGCCGTGCGACGGTATGTCGCACATCCCCGGCCCTGCGCCGATCAGGTGAATGTCGCGGTCGTGTCCCGCCTCGACCAGGACGCGCGCGGCCGAGCGGCCCGCCTGCACCTCGTCCGGCAACACCGACGGAACGGCCGCGGCGGTGGCGGGCGTGGCGTTGAGCAGCACGGCGGGTCCGTCGTACAGCACGTCCGGGACAGCGGCCGTCCTGGTGTGCGTGGACGCGAACACCACGCCGTCCGCGCGCCGGTCGCGCATGGTGTCGACCAGCGTCCGCTCGACCAGCGGGTCTCCGCCCGACTCCCCCACGAACAACATGAAACCGTGCCGGTACGCGGCATCCACCGCGCCCTTGACCATGTCACCGGCCCACCCGGACGACGCCACGGTGTCGGACACGAACCCGATCGTCTGCGACCGTCCGCCGCGCGGCCCGGTCGTCAGTGAGTTGCGCCGATAGCCGAGCTGCTGCGCCGTGGAACGCACCCGCCGCTCGGCATCCGCCGAGATGCGGAGCTCCCGCGCCCGTCCGGTCAGCACCAGCGACGCCGTCGTGACCGACACTCCACTCGCCGCCGCCACATCGGCCAGTGTCACGCGCGTCCGTCCCACAGCGGATCCGCCTCCCGTTGCCGTGCGTGCCCGGCCGCGTCTACCGGCCGGGATTACCTGAAATGCCTGCGAGCACACGTTGTCGCAGGACGACCCTGGGCGGAGGGGGCCGTCCTGCGAGCGCTCTCACCGCTTCAGACGACCGGGATCCCCGGCTTCACCACGACGCACGAGCCACGCCTCGGTGATGTGCGTGAACATGGCGTCGGCCGCACCGGCCGTGTCCTGAGCGGCGATGCGTTCGTAGATGCGCCGATGCCCGGCGTTCGACGCCAGACACAGGTCGCGGCTGCTCTCGCCGCGGTAGCCGGCCGTGTTGATGGCCTGCCCCTCCAGCGAGCGCACGACACCGCGAGCGATGCGGTTCCCCGACGCCTGCATGATCGTGTCGTGGAAGAGGCGGTCGTGCTCCTCGTACGCATCGACGTCGTCAACGAGCTCGTCCATCCGGTCCACCAGTGCCCGCAACCGTTCCACGGTGTCCTCATCGGCGGTGCGCGCGGCGACCTGGGCCATGTCGGACTCCAGCAACCGACGTGTCACGACGAGGTCGTCGAGGATCGCGAGGCTCTCGTCCTCGGCGATCGCGGCGCCGAGGACCAGCTCGTCGAGCATGTTCCACTGCACTGGAGGGGTGACCGTCGTGCCGGAGCCCTGGCGCACCCGGACCAAGCCCTTCTCCTGCAGGACTTTCACCGCCTCGCGGATCACCGTCCTGCTCACCGAGAAGGTCTCGCAGAGCACCGGTTCCGGCGGCAGGGTGACACCGACGCCGTAGCTGCCGCGGATGATCCGCTGCACCAGCTCCGCGGTGACCGCCGCGGCGAGGCTGGCCGGTCTCCGCGTCCATCCCGGGGTCGCGGACGTACCCTGTTCCGGCTGCCGACCTGTCGCTGTCATCTTCGACTCCGTTGCGCCACGGCGGTTGATCTGGGCCCCACAGTATACGTAACACCATTGACGTCACACGTCATACGAGTTACGTTCGCGGTGTTGCACACCGGCCGGACGACCGGCTTCTCCTGGAGAAGTGAGCCGCGATGAAGCAGCGCCCACTCCGTTTCGCCGTCTGCGCGAGCGCCACCCGGCAGCCGAGGCCCGGCGACGAGAAGAACACCCGGCAGGACTGACACATGCCAGGCATGCCGCGCATTCCGCTTTGTCCACAATGGACAAAGCAGTGTCAGCGGCAGGTCCGCCACGACATCCCCCAATCGTCCACAAAGGACGCAACGCTGCCCTGTCCGCCGCCGCGGGAGGCCGTTCCAGCCGCATCCTCACCTCAGGAGGTCCCTTGTCCACGTCCTCGTTCCCCGCAGCGCGGCGGCGAACGGCACTCGCCGCCGTCGCGGTGGTGATGACAGCGTCGATCGCCACCGCTCCCCCGGCCTCAGCCGCCACGACGACCCTCTACGCCTCTCCTTCGGGCACCGGCACCGCCTGCACCGCCGCCGCGCCGTGCTCGCTGCCGGCGGCGCAGACCGCCGTGAGGTCCCTCAACAGCTCGATGTCCGGCGACATCGTGGTGGAGCTCGCCGACGGGGTGTACCGGCTCTCGCAACCGTTCCGGCTCACGGCCGCGGACTCGGGCAGCAACGGCTACCGCGTGCTCTGGCAGGCCGCCGCGTCGGCGCATCCCGTCATCACCGGCGCCAAGGCGGTCACCGGGTGGTCGGTCGCCGACGCCGGGAAGAACATCTACCGTGCGAACGTCGGCACCGGTCTCGACAGCCGCCAACTCTACGTCGACGGCACGATCGCGACTCGGGCGAGAACGCAGGTGAACCGGTCCGACTTCATCTTCACCGACACCGGCATGCGTTTCTCGAACGGTTCGCTGAGCTACCTCAACAACCTGGCGAACCAGAACCGGGTCGAGGTGGAGAGCGTCAACTCGTTCACCGACAGGTACTCGCCGGTGCAGAGCATCAGCGGCAACTTCCTGACGATGCAGCAACCCGCGTGGAACAACAACACCTTCGGCTACGACACGCTCAACAACCCGTTCCGCGCCGGACCGCTCTACCTGACGAACGCGTACGAGTTCCTGGACTCAGCGGGCGAGTGGTACCTCAACCCGGGCACCGGCGTCCTCTACTACATCCCACGCCCAGGCCAGAACATGAGCACCGTCAGCGTTGAGCTGCCGACCTTGCAGTCACTGGTCGACGTCGGCGGCACCTACGACGCGCCCTCGCACGACATCTCGTTCAGCGGCATCACCTTCACCGGCACCTCGTGGCTCGGCCCCAGCAGCAACCAGGGCTTCGCCGACCAGCAGACCGGCGCCTACATCTCCGGCAACTGGAACTGGCCCGCCGACAGGCTGAACTCGTGCAAGAGCGGCTGCCAGGCCTTCGAGTCGGTCCGGCCGCACTGGTCCCAGATGCCCGCCGCCGTCCAGATCTCCGCGGCCAGCCGCATCACCTTCACCGAGTCGCGCTTCGTCAACCTCGGGCAGACCGCGATCGGCATCGGCAACGACGCCAACGCGCACGCGAGCGGTGTCGGCCTGGGCGCGTCCGGCATCACGATCACCCGGTCGGAGATCGCCCAGAACTCGGCGGGCGGCGTCGTGGTCGGCGGCGTGCGCGCCGACGCGCACCACCCGAGCGACCAGCGAATGGTCAACCGGGACATCACCGTCAGCTACAACCGAATCCACGACCTCGGCCTCGAATACCGCGGCATCGTGTCGGTGCTCAACACCTACGTCACCACCGCGACAGTGGCCAACAATGAGATCTACAACCTGCCGTACTCCGGCATCAACGTCGGTTACGGCTGGGGCTCCAACGACGCGGGCGGCAGCAACCACTACGCAAACCGCGGCCTGTACAACTACCAGCCCCGCTACTCGACCCCCACCACCGCGTCGGGCAACAAGATCGTCAACAACTACGTCCACGACGTGATGCAGCAAATGACCGACGGCGGCTGCATCTACACGCTCGGCTGGAACCCGAACGCGGAAATCAGCGGCAATTACTGCCTGCGCACCAACGGATTCTTCGGCCTCTACTTCGACGAGGGTTCGAAGTACTACCGCGCGACCGGCAACGTCTTCTCCGCCACCGGCACGTGGGCCACCGCGAACTACGGCGGCGGCGAGAACATGGGCAACTGGACGCTCACCAACAACTGGTCGACCAACGGCAGCAGCAACATTTCCAACGGCGACCGCGGCAACGTCGTCAACGGCAACGTCGTGGTCTCCAACGGCAACTGGCCGGCCGGAGCGCAGGCCGTGATGGCGAACGCCGGACCGGGCGGCGGCGGTGGCGGCGGCCGCGAGAACGTGACCGTCGTCGGCACCCAGTCGGGCCGCTGCCTCGACGTCGCCGCCACGAGCAACAACACCAGGCCGAGGCTCTGGGACTGCGGCAGCGGCGCGAACCAGCGGTGGAACTACACCTCCGCCAAGCAGCTCACGATCGGTGGCAAGTGCCTGGACGCCTCTGGAGGCGGCACCGCCAACGGCACGGCGGCGATCCTCTGGGACTGCCACGGCGGCCTGAACCAGCAGTGGAACCTCAACTCCGACGGCAGCATCACCGGCGCGCAGTCCGGGCTGTGCCTCGACGCCAGCGGCAACGGGACCGCGAACGGCACGCAGACCCAGCTCTGGACGTGCCACGGCGGCACGAACCAGCAGTGGAGCCTGCGGGCCTGATTCCATCCGCAAAGGACGATTGCCCGTCCCGGCCGGGACGGGCAATCGTCTTTCTCCCCCCTCGCCAGGAGGTCAGGAGCAGGCGGTGCCGTTCAACGCCGCTGACGCGAACGGCGGCGCGGACCCGTTGTAGTTCGCGTTGAACCCGAGGGTCAGCTTGCCGCCGGCGGGCAGCGAGCCGTTCCAGTCGGTGTTGACGACGCGGACCACGTCACCGGTGTCGGTCCACGTCCCGTTCCAGCCGTTCGTGACGGTCACACCAGGAGCCGAGAACGTGAAGGTCCAGCCGGTGACCGCCGGTCCCCGGTTCTCGATCACGATCTCTCCGGTGTAGCCGCCCTGCCACTGGCTGACCACGCGGTGGCTGGCCAGGCAGCCGCCACCGGGGTTGTTGCCCGTCGTGGTCGTGGTCGTCGTGGTGGTCGTCGGCCCTGCCGCCATCGCCAGCTCGTAGGCCCGCTGCGGCACGAACTGCCCGGCCGGTCCGATGCAGCCGTCCGACTCACCCGGCAGCTTGACCCACAGGAACGCGTCGATCCTCGAGTCACCCGTGTTCACCGTGCTCGGGGTGCCGATCGCGCGACCGGGAGGATCGCACCACTCGGTGCCCTGCGGTCCGTTGCCGTTGCGGCTGGTGTCCACCACGGCCTTGAGACGGCCGTCGCCCACGGCGTTCAGCACGTTCTTCGCGTAGTTCACCTCGTCGGAGGTCGAGCGGTAGTTCGACACGTTCGTCGAGATGCCGTCGGCGCTGTTCGAGATGTCCGCGCCACGCAGCCTGTTCGCCGCCTCCGACGGGCTCAGCCACGCGGAGTTCCCGATGTCGAAGTACACCTTGGCCCGCGAGGATCCGGACTTCAGCTTCTTGCCCGCGTAGGCGATGGAGGCCTTGGTCTGGTTCTGCTGGTCCGCGTTCTGGCAGTTGCTCATGATCGGCAGGACGTCCGGTTCCAGCACGATCGTCGCCGCCCGCCCGGCGAGCCCTGCCGCGATCTCGTCCACCCACGCGCGGTACGCCTGGTGCGACGGCGCTCCGCCACCGCTCGCGCCGCCGCAGTCGCGGTTGGGGATGTTGTAGACCACCAGGATCGGGATCTTCCCCGCCGAGGCGGCCGCGCCGACGAACGAGCTGATCTCCGAGCGGATCGACGAGGTGTTGGTGGTCGTGTACCAGCGCGCCTGCGGCACCGAGGCGATCCGGTCGCGGATGACCGCCGCCCGCGAGTCGCCGGGGTTGGCGGCCACCCATCTGGCGCTGGAGCTCATCGGGTCCACGTAGAACGCCGACTCGGCGGCGTTGACCGCCACGCCGCCGCCCACGGCCAGGGCTACCGTGCCCGCCACGAGCACACCGACGGCGGCGCACGCGCCACTCGCGAGCTTCCACCGTGTCGTCTTGTCGTCTCTGGGGGCACCGGTGTGGTGCAGCGGAGACGAGGAGCCACCAGCAGGCGGACAGGCGCCGGCTCGTGCGAAATCGCTTGCTCTCATTCAGGTCCTCACAGCGTCGTTGCTGATGCGGGTACGGGATCGGGTGTGAGAGCGCTCTCACGCAACGGCGGGCGAGCGCCGGGGAGAGCGGGTTCAGGCTCGGCCAATCTAGCCAGGGCACCCGACAGCGTCAACGCTAAAAATGTTAGCGCTAACTTTAGCAAAATCGATTCGCCTAAGCTGACCTGAACGCGTTCGACTGCATTCGACATGCAGATTGGGAGCGCTCCCTTGTTTTTATAGCCCGTTCAGCTCAATCTGCCCGATGAGTACTACACACCTTCTTGTGAGCGTGAACATGAAGCTGCCACACTCCACCACGGCGCGTACTCAGTCCCATGGGCGAAGGAGATGGCGATGCAGGTTTCCGGTTGGCAACGAAGACATTCCGGGCCCGGCACCCGCCGTCCACTGCGCCGCGGGTAACAGCGGCACAGCACCTTGGCGATCCCGCACACCACGAGCCCGGTACCGCCGCGCCGGACCTCGTGCGAAGTGGATCGTCGTCCTACCCGCCATGCCCGCGTTCCGGGCACGTTCCCGAAAGTGTGGAGATGAAACTGACATCGAGGTCAGTGTCACTTGTTCCGATCATTTCGACAGTCGCGGCGGTGGCACTCGGAGCCACGCTCATCGTGACCGCCACCGCGAACGCGGCCACCACCCTCGGCGCCGCCGCCGCGCAGTCCGGCCGCTACTTCGGCACCGCCGTCGCGGCGGGCAAGCTGGGCGACCAGACCTACGTGAACCTGCTGAACACCGAGTTCAACATGGTCACCGCCGAGAACGAGATGAAGTGGGACGCGACCGAACCCAACCGCGGCCAGTTCAACTACTCCGGCGGTGACCGGATCCTCAACCAGGCGGTGAGCAACGGCAAGCGGGTGCGCGGCCACGCTTTGCTGTGGTACCAGCAGGAACCGGGCTGGGCGCAGCGCATGGAAGGCTCCGATCTGCGACAGGCCATGATGAACCACGTCACCCAGGTCGCCACCCACTACAAGGGCAAGATCTACGCCTGGGACGTGGTCAACGAGGCGTTCGCCGACGGCGGCAGCGGTGGCCGGCGCGACTCCAACCTGCAGCGCACCGGCAACGACTGGATCGAGGCGGCGTTCCGCGCGGCCCGTGCCGCCGATCCCGGCGCGAAGCTCTGCTACAACGACTACAACACCGACGGCATCAACGCGAAGTCCACCGGCATCTACAACATGGTGCGCGACTTCAAGTCCCGCGGTGTGCCGATCGACTGCGTCGGGTTCCAGTCGCACCTGACCAACAACCCGCCGGGTGACTACCAGGCGAACCTCCAGCGCTTCGCCGACCTCGGCGTCGAGGTGCAGATCACCGAGCTCGACATCGCCGGCAACCAGCAGGCGAACGCCTACGGTGCCGTGACAAAGGCCTGCGTGGCCGTCCGGGCCTGTGCCGGCATCACCACGTGGGGCATCCGCGACACCGACTCGTGGCGCGGCGGCGAGAACCCGTTGCTGTTCACCGGTTCCGGCGCCAAGAAGCCCGCGTACACGGCGGTGCTCGACGCGCTGAACGCGGCCGGGCCGGGCCCCACGACGACCACCACGACCACGACCACCACGTCGAACGGCCCTGGTCCTGGCCCCGGTGACTGCACCGCCACGGTCTCGCTGAACCAGTGGGCCGAAGGGTTCGTCGCCACGATCAAGGTCACCGCCGGATCCTCCGCACTGCGCGGCTGGCGGGTCACGACGACCCTGTCGAACGGCACGGTCACCAACTCGTGGAGCGCCAACCGCAGCGGCACCAGCGGCACGGTCAACTGGACCAATGTGGACTACAACGCCAACGTGCCGGCCGGCCAGTCCACGGAGTTCGGTTTCCAGGGCACCGGCAACGGATCGGGACTCAACCCGTCCTGCGCCGCGAGCTGACGTTCCGCACCATCCCAACCGGAGAGGACCGCCCCGCGGATCGGCCGAGCAGCCCGGTCCGCGGGTGCCTCCCCCTGCCCTCGCAGGAGACCATGATGGCCACGAAACGCAGGTTCTGGACGAGCATCGCCGCGGCGGTGGGCCTGGTCCTGACGGTGATCGCCCCGGCGAGGGCGGACAACCCGATCGTGCAACACATCTACACCGCCGACCCGGCGCCGCTGATCCACAACGGACGGGTCTACCTCTACACCGGACACGACGAGGACAACTCGACGTGGTTCACCATGAAGGAGTGGCGGGTCTGGTCGTCGGCCGACATGGTCAACTGGACCGACCACGGCTCACCCATGAGCCTCGCCACCTTCAGCTGGGCCAAGCAGGACGCCTGGGCGGGCCAGGCCGTGGAACGCAACGGCAAGTTCTACTGGTACGTCCCCGTCGTCACCAAGGCCAGCGGGCGCCCGGCCATCGGTGTCGGCGTCTCCGACAGCCCCACCGGCCCGTTCCGCGACGCCATCGGCCGTCCGCTGGTGGAGAACGGCGAGATCGACCCGACGGTCATGATCGACGACGACGGGCAGGCGTACCTGTACTGGGGCAACCCGAACCTGTCGTACGTCCGTCTCAACACCGACATGATCTCCTACTCCGGCGGCATCAACCGGATTCCGCTGACCACGGCGGGGTTCGGCACCCGCACCGGCGACGCGAACAGGCCCACCCTCTACGAAGAGGGCCCGTGGGTCTACAAGCGCAACGGCCTGTACTACAACGTCTTCGCGGCCAAGTGCTGCTCGGAGTTCATCGGTTACTCGACCTCTCCCGGCCCCACCGGCCCGTGGACCTACCGCGGCACCGTGATGCCCACGCAGGGCAGCAGCTTCACCAACCACCCCGGCGTCATCGACTTCAAGGGCAGCTCGTACTTCTTCTACCACAACGGCGCTCTGCAGGGCGGTGGCGGCTTCACCCGCTCCGTCGCGGTCGAGAAGTTCAGCTACAACGCCGACGGCACGATCCCGACGATCAACATGACCACGGCGGGACCGCCGGCCGCGGACACGCTCAACCCGTATGTGCGCCAGGAGGCCGAGACGATCGGCTGGGGCAGCGGCATCGAGACCGAGGTCGCCAGCGAGGGCGGCATGAACGTCGGCTTCATCAACAACGGTGACTACATCAAGGTGAAGAACGTCGCTTTCGGTACTGGCGCGACGACCTTCACCGCTCGGGTCGCGTCCACCGTCGCCGGCAGTTCCGTCGAGGTCCGCAGCGACGGCCCGAACGGAGCTCTCGCCGGCCGCTGCTCGGTGCCCAACACCGGTGGCTGGCAGACGTGGACCACCGTCACGTGCCCGGTGAGCGGGCTGACCGGCACCCGTGACCTCTACCTGAGGTTCAGCGGTGGCAGCGGTTACCTGCTCAACGCGAACTGGTGGCAGTTCACCCGCGGGTCGGCGTCGTGAACGCCCGGTCGCGCCCGGACAGGTTCGGGCTCATGGCGCTCATCGCGGCGCTGGTGCTCCTGATCGCCGCCGTCGCGCTCTCCCTGGTGCCGCAACCCGCACTGGCCGCGTCGCTGGTGCGCGTCACGAACTTCGGCACCAACCCGACCGGCCTGAACATGTACGTCTACGTGCCCGACCGGGTCGCGGCACGCCCGGCCATGCTCGTGATGGTGCACTACTGCGGCGGCTCCGCGAGCGCCGTGCACAACGGCAACGGACGCGACTACGTCACCGCCGCCGACCGCCTCGGGTACGTGATCGTCTACCCGGAGGCCACGAGGGACGGTCATTGCTTCGACGTGTCCACAGCCAACGCGTTGCGCCGCAACGGAGGTGGCGACTCCACCGGCGTCATGTCGATGGTGTCGTACGCGCGGCAGCGCTACAACGTGGACGCCGACCGCATCGTCGTCGCCGGATTCTCGTCCGGCGCGATGATGACCAACGTGCTGGCCGCCCAGTACCCGGACGTGTTCAGCGCGGGCTCGGCGTTCTCCGGCGTCCCCGCGGGCTGCTTCGCGACGACGAACGGCTCGCTGTGGAACAGCCAGTGCTCGGGCGGGAACCTGTTGAAGACCCCGCAGCAGTGGGGTGACCAGGCCAGGGCCATGTATCCGGGCTACACCGGCCGGTATCCGCGGATGCAGCTGTGGCACGGGACGACCGACACCACGCTGGCGTACCCGAACTTCGGCGAGGAGCTCGACCAGTGGACCAACCTCCACGGGGTGAGCAGGACTCCGGCGTCCACCGACCAGCCGCAGCAGAGCTGGACCCGAACCCGGTACGGCACGACCGGGACGACGGCGACCATCGAGGGCATCAGCATCCAGGGCACCGGGCACAGCCTGCCGATGGCGGGGATGCTCCCGTACTCCATCTCCTTCCTGGGCCTGGACAAGCCGCCCACCACAACGACGACCACCACGACCACGACCACTGGGCCGCCTCCCGCCGACGGCTGCAAGGTCACCGCTTCGGTCAGCCCCTGGAACACCGGCCTGACCGAGACGATCACCATCGCCAACACGTCGGCGACCGCGGTGAACGGCTGGCAGCTGCGCTTCACGCTGCCCGGCGGGCAGGCCATCACGAGCGGCTGGAGCGCGAGCTACTCCCCCGCCACCGGCGAGGTGACCGCGCGCAACCTCGACTACAACGCGGGAATTCCGCCGAACGGTTCGGTGCAGATCGGTTTCCAGGCCACGCACACCGGTGACAGCGCGGCCGCCGGTGGGTTCACGCTCAACGGCGAGCGGTGCGCCGTGGGCTGACCGGCCCTTCCCCTCCCCGCTCCTCGTGGCGAACGACCACCAGGGGTGTTTCAGCGACCGCGAAAACCATTGGAGGAGCGTCATGTCCGACCTGAACCGGCGGCAGCTCATGAAGCTCGGCGCGGGGGTGGTCCTGTCGCAGGCGGGGTGGACGGCGGTCGCCACCGCCTCGGCGGCGCCGCCGGAGGTGCGGGCGGCGAACGACCTCGCGCTGTGGTACGACCGCCCGGCCGGGTCCGACTGGCTGCGCGCGCTGCCGGTGGGCAACGGCCGGCTCGGCGCGATGGTGTTCGGCAACACCGACACCGAACGCCTGCAGCTCAACGAGGACACGGTCTGGGCGGGCGGTCCGCACGACTACAGCAACCCGCGGGGTGCCGGGTCGCTGGCCCAGATCCGGCAGCTCGTGTTCTCGAACCAGTGGACGCAGGCGCAGTCGCTGATCGACCAGACGATGCTGGGCAGTCCGGCCGGGCAGCTCGCCTACCAGCCGGTCGGCGACCTCAAGCTGGCGCTGCCGTCCGCGACCGCGACCGGGTACCAGCGCTCACTCGACCTCACGACGGCGACGACCGCGGTGAACTACACGGCGAACAACGTGCGCTTCCGGCGTGAAGTGTTCGCCAGCGCGCCGGACCAGGTGATCGTCGTGCGCCTGACCGCGGAGACACCGGGCTCGATCTCGTTCACCGCGACGTTCGGCTCACCGCAGCGCACCACGACGTCCAGCCCGGACGGCACGACGATCGCGCTGGACGGAATTTCCGGCGCCCAGCGGGGAATCAACGGCACTGTCCGGTTCCTCGCGCTGGCCAAGGCCGTGGCGGACGGCGGTTCTGTCAGCAGCTCCGGCGGGTCGCTCCGAGTGAGCAACGCCAACGCGGTCACCGTGCTGATCTCCATCGGTACCAGCTATGTGGACTTCCGCACGGTCAACGGCGACTACCAGGGCATCGCCCGCAGCCGCCTGAACGCCGCGCAGGGCCTCGCGTTCGACACCCTGCGGGCCCGGCACGTCGCCGACTACCAGGCGTTGTTCGGACGCGTGACGCTCGACCTCGGGCGCACAGCCGCGGCCGACCAGCCGACGGACGTCCGCATCACCCGGCACGCGAGCACCCCCGACCCGCAGTTCTCCGTGCTGCTGTTCCAGTACGGCAGGTACCTGCTGATCTCGTCGTCACGCCCCGGCACGCAACCGGCGAACCTGCAGGGCATCTGGAACGACCAGATGGCGCCGTTGTGGGACTCGAAGTACACGATCAACGCCAACCTGCCGATGAACTACTGGCCCGCGGACACCACCAACCTCGGCGAGTGCTTCCAGCCGGTGTTCCGCATGATCAACGACCTCACCGTGACCGGCGCCCGCACCGCACAGGTGCAGTACAACGCCCGCGGCTGGGTCACCCACCACAACACCGACGCCTGGCGCGGTTCCTCGGTCGTCGACTTCGCGGCAGCGGGCATGTGGCAGACGGGCGGGGCGTGGCTCTCGACCATGATCTGGGACCACTACCGGTTCACTGGCGACGTGACCTTCCTGCGCACGTACTACCCGGCGCTCAAGGGATGCGCGCAGTTCTTCCTCGACACGCTCGTCAGCGAACCGAGTCTCGGCTACCTCGTCACCAACCCGTCGAACTCGCCGGAGCTCAACCACCACTCGAACGCGAGCGTGTGCGCCGGGCCGACGATGGACATGCAGATCCTGCGCGACCTGTTCGACGGCTGCGCGAGTGCGTCCGAGGTGCTGGGTGTCGACGCGGACTTCCGCACGCAGGTGCGGGCGGCGCGGCAGCGGCTCGCCCCGATGAAGGTCGGCTCGCGCGGCAACGTCATGGAATGGCTCTACGACTGGGTCGAGACCGAGCCGAACCACCGGCACGTCTCCCACCTGTACGGCCTGCACCCGAGCAACCAGATCACCAAGCGCGGCACTCCTCAGCTGCACACCGCCGCACGCCGCACGCTCGAGCTGCGTGGCGACGCGGGCACCGGGTGGTCCCTCGCCTGGAAGATCAACTACTGGGCGCGGCTCGAGGAGGGCACCAGGGCTCACGACCTGCTCCGGTCCCTGGTGACGACGGAACGCCTCGCGCCCAACATGTTCGACCTGCACCCGCCGTTCCAGATCGACGGCAACTTCGGCGCGACCTCCGGCATCGCGGAAATGCTGCTGCACAGCCACAACGGCGAGCTGCACGTGCTGCCCGCGCTGCCGTCGGCCTGGCCCGCGGGCAGTGTCACGGGCCTGCGCGGACGCGGCGGGTACACCGTCGGCGCGACGTGGGCGGCGGACGGCGCGATCACCGTGTCCGTCACACCGGACCGCGACGGCACGGTCCGCGTTCGCAACCGGATCTTCGGCGGGACCTTCGAGCTGCGTGACATCACGACCGGCACGGCGGTCCAGCCGGTCAAGCCCGAGGCCGACGTCGCCGAGTTCACCGTCCAAACAGGACACACCTACCGCGCCACCGGCCAGGGCACCGGTTCCGGACCGGTGGTGAAGCCCGGCGTGAACTACCGGCTCGTCGCACGCCACAGCGGGAAGGTCATCGAGATCAGCGGTGCTTCCACGGCACCCGGCGCGCTGCTGCAGCAGTGGTCCCAGACCGGCGCGCTCAACCAGCAGTTCGACTTCGTGGACTCCGGCGGCGGCTACTACCGCGTCCGGGCCCGGCACAGCGGCCTGGTGCTCCAGGTCGCGAGCTCCAGCACCGGCGCCGACGTCACCCAGCAGGCCGACTCGAACGCGACGAGTCAGCAGTGGCGCGTGGTCGACCAGGGCGGCGGAGTGATCAGCCTGGTCAACCGGCAGAGCAACCTCGCCCTGGACGTCTGGAGCGTGTCGACCGCCGACGGCGCCCGTGTCTCCCAGTGGAACCCCACCGGCGCGGACAACCAGCGATTCCAGGTCCAAGCAGTGTGACACGAACCGAAGGGACAACGATGTTCCCCCAGCACAAGGGGCCTTGCCATGGTCAGGCATAGGTCCGTCATCGCCATGGCCGCCGCGAGCGCCGTGGTCTTCCTCGGCGCGGCCGGCATCGCACTCGGCGGCACGACCCACGGCGACGTCAGCGCGACGGCGGGCACGGCCGGATGCGGCAAGGCGCCCGCCCTGACGAGCGGCCAGCACACCATCAACACCGGTGGCCAGAACCGCTCGTACATCCTGCGGGTGCCGGCCGGCTACGACAACAACCGTCAGTACCGGCTGTTCGTCGGCCTGCACTGGCTGGGCGGCACCGCGAACGACGTCGACTCCGGCGGTGGCGACGGCTACAACTGGTCGTACTACGGGCTGCGGAAGCTCGCGGACGCGGCGAACAACGGCACGATCTTCGTGGCCCCGCAAGGCAACAGCAACGGCTGGGCCAACCCCGGCGGCCAGGACCTGACGTTCATCGACGACCTGGTCCGGTTGCTGGACAACAGCCTCTGCGTCGACACGACCCAGCGCTTCGCCGGTGGCTTCAGCTACGGCGGCGGGATGTCCTACGCGATCGCCTGCGCCCGCGCCAACGTGTTCCGCGCGGTCGTCGTCTACTCCGGCGGAGTGCTGAGCGGGTGCAGTGGCGGCAACGATCCCATCGCCTACATGGGCATCCACGGCGTGAGCGACAACGTGCTCAACATCTCCCAGGGCCGGAGCATGCGCGACAGGTTCGTGCGCAACAACGGCTGCACACCGCAGAACGCGCCGGAACCGCGTGCGGGCAGCCACACGCACATCATCACGAACTTCAGCGGATGCCGACCCGGTTATCCCGTGGTGTGGGCGGCGTTCGACGGCGGGCACACCCCGGGCCCGATCGACTCCGGCGGTGACGGCTGGCGGACCTGGACGTCCGGAGAGGCGTGGAAGTTCATCACCCAGCTCCCGGGCGGCGGCGGGCCGACAACCACCACGACCACCACGACGACGACCACCGGGAACCCGCCCGGCGACGCGGACTGCAAGATCAGCGACGCGATCAACGCGTGGAACAACGGTCTGACCTCGAACATCACCATCACGAACACGGGCACCGCACCGATCAGCGGATGGTCGCTGGCCTTCACCCTGCCGGGTGGCCAGACCATCACGTCCGGCTGGAGCGCCACCTACTCCCCCGCGTCCGGCCAGGTGACGGCCAAGAACGTGAACTACAACGCCGACATCGCACCGAACGCGTCCATCACCGTCGGTTTCCAGGCCACCCACACCGGCAATGCCGCGGCACCGACCTCGTTCGCCCTCAACGGCAAGACGTGCGCAGTCGCCTGACCATGACGAGAGAGAGTGCGAACAAACCCATGCAACAGCACAACATTTACCGATGGGCGGGGTCGCTGATCGCGGCGGCCGCGCTGGTCCTCTCCGGAGCCTCCGTCGCCCAGGCGCAGACGCCGGCCGAACCTGCCGCACTGGCCGGAACTCCGGGTTGTGGCAAGGCTCCGACGCTGCGCAACGGAAACCAGACGATCCAGAGCAGCGGCAAGAACCGGTCGTTCATCCTGAGCATCCCGGACAACTACGACAACACCCGCCAGTACCGGTTGATCTTCGGCTTCCACTGGCTGGGCGGCACGTCCGACCAGGTGGCGGGCGGTGGCAGCGACGGCGCCGTCTACGCCCACTACGGGCTGAAGCAGCTGTCGAACAACTCGACGATCTTCGTCGCTCCGCAGGGCCTCAACAACGGCTGGGGCAACTCGGGCGGCGAGGACGTCCGGTTCACCGACGACATGATCAGCCGGATCGAGAACGACCTCTGCGTCGACACCACGCAGCTCTTCTCGCTCGGCTTCAGCTACGGCGGTTCGATGAGCATCTCGCTCGCGTGCTCGCGCCCGAACGTGTTCCGCGCGATCGCCGCCATCGCCAGCCCCGGTGAGATCAGCGGCTGCGCGGGCGGCACCGCGCCCGTCGCGTACATGGGCATCCACGGCATCAACGACAACATCGGCGGTGGACGCGGCCAACGCGACCGCTGGGTCCGCAACAACGGCTGCACACCCCAGAACGCCCCCGAACCCGGACCGAACAGCCGCACGCACATCATCACCGCCTATTCAGGGTGCAAGACCGGCTATCCGGTGGTCTGGGCGCCGTTCGACGGCGGCCACCAGCAGGGTCCGGTGGACGGGTGCGCGGGCTGTGAAAGCGGTGCGCGCAGCTGGGTCAAGGGCGAGGTGTGGAAGTTCTTCACCGGTGACACGACTCCCACCCCGACCGCGTTCCGGTTGCGCGGCGAGGCTTCCGGTCGTTGCCTCGACGTCAACGGCGCGGGCACGGCGAACGGCACCCAGATGATCACGTGGGACTGCCACAACAACGCCAACCAGCAGTTCGTCCTCAACGGTCAGGCCCTCCAGGTGACGGGCAAGTGCGTCGAGGTGCCCGCCAACGCCGGCTCGGGCACCCAGGCCCGGATCTGGGACTGCAACGGCGCCGACAACCAGAAGTGGAACCTCACCACGACCGGCACCATCACCAACGTCCAATCAGGACTGTGCCTCAACTCCACCAGCAACAACAACGGCGCCGCAGTCACCGTGGCGACCTGCAACAACAGCACAGGCCAACGCTGGGCCAAGGCCTAGCCGGAGGGCGGGTGACGGCGGCACCGGGCGCGGAGCCGCCGTCCCCCGCGGAGTTCCCACCGCAACAGCGTGAGAAACGGAAGGAACAACGATGTTCCAACAGCACAAGGGGCCCTGCCATGTCCCGGCATAGGATCGTGATCGCCCTGGCCGCCGCGAGCGCTGTGGTCTTCCTGGGCGCGGCGGGCATCGCGCTCGGCGGCACCACTCCCGGCGGCCACGCCGAGGCGATGGCGGGAACGGCCGGCTGCGGCAAGCCACCCGCCCTGAGCAGCGGCCAGCACACCATCAACTCGGGCGGCCAGAACCGCACGTACATCCTGAGGGTGCCGGCCAACTACGACAGCAACCGCCAGTACCGGCTGTACGTCGGCCTGCACTGGCGCGGGGGCACGGCCAACGACGTCGACTCCGGCGGATCCGACGGCTACAACTGGTCGTACTACGGGCTGCGCAAGCTCGCGGACGCGGCGAACAACGGCACGATCTTCGTGGCGCCTCAGGGCAACGGCAACGGCTGGGCCAACCCCGGCGGCCAGGACCTGACGTTCATCGACGACATGATGAAGCAGCTGGAAGCGGGCCTGTGCGTCGACACGGCGCAGCGCTTTGCCGGCGGCTTCAGCTACGGCGGCGGCATGTCGTACGCGATCGCCTGTGCCCGCGCCAAGATGTTCCGCGCGGTCGTGGCGTACTCGGGCGCCGAGCTCAGCGGCTGCAGCGGCGGCAACGATCCCATCGCCTACATGGGCATCCACGGCGTGACCGACAACGTGCTCAACATCGGTCTGGGTCGCGGGTTGCGCGACAGGTTCGTGCGCAACAACGGGTGCACCGCCCAGAATGCGCCGGAGCCGAACGCGGGCAGCCACACGCACATCATCACGAACTACAGCGGCTGCCGCGCGGGCTACCCCGTGGTGTGGGCCGCGTTCGACGGCGGGCACACCCCTGGGCCGATCGACTCCGGCGGTGACGGCTGGCGGACCTGGACTTCCGGCGAGGCCTGGAAGTTCATCACGCAGTTCGACGGTGGCCCTGGCCCGACGACCACGACCACGCCGCCTCCCGACCCGACCACGTTCCGGTTGCGCGGCGAGGGCTCCGGCCGCTGTCTCGACGTGACCGGCGCGGGCACGGCCAACGGCACCCAGTTCATCATCTGGGACTGCCACACCAACGCCAACCAGCAGTTCAGCCAGAACGGCCAGGCTCTGCAGGTGAGCGGCAAGTGCCTGGACGCGCCGAACAACGCCGGTTCCGGCACCAGGGTGCAGCTCTGGGACTGCCACGGTGGTGCCAACCAGAGCTGGAACTTCACCGGCGCCGGCACGATCACCAGCGTCCAGACAGGACTCTGCCTGACCGCGGGCGGCACGGGCAACAACTCGGCCGTGACCGTGGCGACCTGCCAGGGTGGCACCAACCAGCGCTGGGCCAAGGCCTGATGCGGGCCTCTCGTGGAACGCGGTGGCTGATCGCGATGGCCACCGCCGCGCTGGCTCTCTCCGGTGTCGGCACCGCCGACGCGAGCACCGCGCAGACGACGCCCGGCTGCGGCAAAGCTCCGACGCTGCGCAACGGAAACCAGACGATCCAGAGCAGCGGCAAGAACCGGTCGTTCATCCTGAGCATCCCCGACAACTACGACAACACCCGGCAGTACCGGCTGGTCTTCGGCTTCCACTGGTACGGAGGCACTTCCGACCAGGTGGCGGGCGGCGGCAGCGACGGCGCCGTGTACGCCCACTACGGACTGAAACAGTTGTCGAACAACTCGACGATCTTCGTCGCGCCACAGGGGCTCAACAACGGCTGGGCGAACTCCGGAGGCGAGGACGTCAGGTTCGTCGACGACATGATCAGCCGGATCAGCGGCGATCTCTGCGTGGACACCACCCAGGTCTTCGCGCTGGGCTTCAGCTACGGCGCCGGGATGAGCGTCGCGCTCGCCTGCGCCCGTCCGACCGTCTTCCGCGCGATCGTCTCCATCGCCGGTGGGGAGATCAGCGGATGTGCGGGCGGCGGCACGGCTCCCGTCGCGTTCATGGGCATCCACGGCATCAGCGACAACATCGGCGGTGGCCGGGCCCTGAAGGACAAGTGGGTCCGCAACAACGGCTGCACCCCGCAGAACGCGCCCGAGCCGGCACGGGGCAGCAACACGCACATCACCACGTACTACTCGGGGTGCAAGACCGGCTATCCGGTGGTCTGGGCACCGTTCGACGGCGGCCATCAACAGGGACCGGTGGACGGGTGCGCGGGCTGCGAGAGCGGGGCCCGCAGCTGGGTCAAGGGCGAGGTGTGGAAGTTCTTCACCGGCGAAACGCCGACCCCGCCGACCACGTTCCGGTTGCGAGGAGAAACCTCCGGTCGCTGTCTCGACGTCAACGGCGCCGGGACCGCCAACGGCACCCAGATGATCACCTGGGACTGCCACAACAACGCCAACCAGCAGTTCACCCTCAACGGCCAAGCACTCCAGGTCACCGGCAAGTGCGTCGAAGCACCCGCCAACGCCGGCTCCGGCACCCAAGCCCGGATCTGGGACTGCAACGGCAGCGCCAACCAGAAATGGAACCTCACCACCACCGGCACCATCACCAACGTCCAGACAGGACTGTGCCTCAACTCCACCAGCAACAACAACGGCGCCGCAGTCACCGTGGCGACCTGCAACAACAGCACAGGCCAACGCTGGGCCAAGGCCTAGCCGCATGAGTCGTGGGTGGTTTCCGTCTCCAGAGCGGCGGAAACCACCCACGAACTGTCAACCCGCAGTGCGCACACCGCGGAACGCGGCCGGGTCCGGAGTGCTCGAGCGCCGGGTCAGCTGCGGCGGCAACAGCACGACCTGCGGCCGTTTCCTGCCGTCGAACTCCGCGACCAGGAGCTCCACCGCCTGCCTGCCCAGTTCCTGCGCGGGCAGCCGCACCGAGGTGAGCGGCGGCGACATGCGTTCGGCGACCTCGTCGGCGCAGATCGCGACCACGGCGATGTCGCCGGGCACGTGCCGGCCGGCCGCACGCAGGCACGCGGTGATCCCGCCGAGCGCGGCCTCGTTGTGCACGACCAGCGCCGTCATCGACGGGTTCGCGCGCACCAGCACCTCGACCGCCCGCAGCACCGCGGCGTTGTCCTCCTCGACGGCCAGCGTCGTCGCCGCGACACCCCGGCGCATCGCGGCCGCGCCGAACCCCGCCATCGTCCGCCGGGCGAAGCCGGCGTCGCGATACACCGCGCCCGGTGAGCCGAGGAACCCGACGTGGCGGTGACCGAGGTCGGCGAGGTGGCCGAGGCACTTCTCTCCCGCGGCCTCGAAGTCGGCGTCCACACAGGACAGCTTGCTCGCCGGGGACGTGCGTCCGATCAGGACTGAGGGGATGGACAGGTGCCGCAGCAACGGCAGCCGGTCCTCCTCCATCTCGGCGTCCATCACCAGCAGCCCGTCCACCTGCGCGGCATTCGCGGCCCGCCGCAGCCCGGGCAGGCCGTCGTCCGCGGTCATCAGCAGCAGGTCCATCCCGTACCCGCGCGCGGTCGTGACCGCGCCGGCGACGAACCGCGTCACCGAGGGCAGGTACGTGTCCGCTCGCAGCGGCAGCACGAGCCCGATGACGTTCGCCCTGCCCCCGCCGGCCGTCCTGACGACCGCCTGAGGCTGGTAGCCCAGCGCTCTGATGCTCGCCCGGACCCTGGACTTCGTGACGGCCGAGATCGTCCGCTTGCCCGTGAGCACGTAGCACACGGTGCTCGGGGCGACGCCCGCGTGCCGCGCGACCTCCGCGATGGTGACCACACCGTCTCCTTCCCCGCCGACGTGCTCGAGAAACCTTGTAGCGGTGGAAAAGCGCCTTCTGATCGCGAGTGGGCGGACATGCGAGCCGCCGCCGTCGTGGGTTCGGGGGACCACGACGGCGGCGGTCGGCTCCCGCGCGAGCGGAAGTCGCGCGGGAGCCCTGCTCTGCAGAGCCACGCTGCTCTCAGAGCTGTCCTGTTCTCACAACTGCTTCACTGCTGCCCAGGTCTTACAGAGCCGGGTAGGCGTTGCGCATGAGCTCCTGGAACTGCGCGGAGAACCACTTGCCGGACAACGGCGCGTCCGGCAGAGCGCCCGACATGCTGTTGCCGTTGCGCACGTTGCCGGTGTAGGTCGGGTCGCACATCTTGTCCGCGCCCTTGCCCTCGTTGTTCGGGATCTCCTTGCTCGCGCCGTCGGACTCACCCGGAGGCTTCATCCACACGAACGCGTCGACGCCGTCCGCGGGTGCCGCCTTCGGGCGTTCGCCGAGCCCCGCACCGGACTGGTTGCACCAGTTGCCGAGGTGGATGCGCCGGTCCAGCCTGCCGCCGTTCACGTAGGCGTCGACCGACGTCTGCGGGCCGGGTCCGGTGGGACGGGCGGCGCCACCCCAGCCGTTGCGGCTGGTGTCGATCAGCATGCCCACGTTCGCGTCGAAGCCCGCCTGCACCGCTCGCTGCCGGAACGCCTGCGCGTAGGACAGTTCGTCGGTGTAGCGGTTCCAGTCCACCCACTTCGACTCGCGCACGGACTTGCCGCCCACCGAGTCGTTGATCGAGAAGTTGGGCTCGCGCACCGCGCCGTAGTTGGCGGTGTTGGCGATGAAGCCCTGCACGTTGGCCTTGGTGCTGCCGGAGGCGTTCGCCGCCTGGAACAGCAGCTCGGCCGTCGGACCGAAGTTGTCGTCCCAGCCGATCCAGCCGTGGTGGCCGATGTCGAGGTAGTTGTAGACGTTGGGGATCGCGCCGAGCTTGGCGAGCGCGTACCCGACGCCGGTGATGTAGTTGCCGTTGGCCTTCATGACGTCGCACTGCGGCACGGCGGTCGGGCGCGGCGTGACGTTGGTGATCAGGTTCGGCAGGGAGTCGATCTCCACCGTGGTGACGATCCTCAGGTCCTTGTAGGCGGGCTTGGCGAGGATCGCCGCGATCGGGTCGATGTACTCGGTCTTGTACCTGTCGATCTCGGTGGGCTTGAGCTCACCGTTGGACGCGAGCGCCGAGCAGTCACGACCGGGCAGGTTGTAGATGACGAACTGGACCACGAGTGGTGAGCCCGCCGCCTGACGCACCGCCTCGTCCAGATGTCCCGCGATACCACGGGAGTCGACGGTGCCGGTGATCGCCGCGATGCGGTCGATCCACACACCGGTGGAGTTGTTCGCGACCCTGCTGCCACCGGGTTCGGCGGCGGCCTTCGCCGACCAGTCCGGGTTGACGTACATCTTCGCGCCGACGTACGGGTTGTCGACGCGGTTGCCGGGGCCGGGGCCAGGGCCCGGATCACTGGTCGTGGTGGTCGTGGTGGTGCTCGTCGGCGGCTGGCCGGTGCAGATCGTGCCGTTCAACGAGAACGACGCCGGGTCGGCGTTGGTGGAACCGGTGTAGCTGCCGTTGAAGCCGATCTCGGCCGCCGCACCGGTGCCCAGGCTGCCGTTCCACGACATGCTCGTCGCCGTGACGTCCGCGCCCGACTGCGACCAGTTGGCGCTCCAGCCCTGCGTCACCTTCTGCGTGCCGGGGAAGGTGAACTTCAGCGTCCAGGAGGACATGGCGTCACCGAGGTTGGTGATCTTCACCTTGCCGCCGAAGCCACCACCACCCCAGTTGTTCGCGGTGTAGTCCACGCGACAACCGGGTGCGGCGCCGGCGGGAGGCGCGCTCAGCGCGATCCCCGCGGTGGCGACGGCGGTGGCGACCACGACTCCCGCCGCTGCCCACCGCCTTTGTCCGTTGAGCCTCATTGCCACGGATCTCCTGTCTTTCAATGGTGTTTGATCGGTACGAGCTCACGCGAGGTCCAGGGCCGGTCCGGCGCGGGCGACCACGAAGGCGCCCGCGACCGGACCGACCACGAAGAGGGCGTCGAGGACCCTCATCACGGAACGGCGCACGAGACGCCGTTGAGCGTGAAGTTCACCGGGTCCGGCGCCGGACCCGTCGTCGTCGCGTTGAAGCCGAACTCCGCGGTGCCGCCCGCGGCGATGTCGGCGTTGTACGACGCCCCCTTCGCCGTGGCCTTCCCGTCGACGACGGTGATCGTGGACGACCAGGCCGACGACAGCTTCTGCCCGGCGGGGAAGTCCCAGACGAGCTGCCACGCGCGCACGGCTTCCGCGCTGCCGTTGGAGATCTTCACGTTCGCCGTGAAGCCGCCGTTCCAGGTGCTCGGCTTGGCGTAGGTCACCGTGCAGGCGCCGGGACCGCTGCCCGTGCGCACCGTGACGCCCGGCGAGGCCGGTGACACGTTGCCCGCGGAGTCCACCGCGACCACGCGGAAGGCGTAGTCGGTGTTCGCGGTGAGGCCTCTGACCGTGACCGAGTTCGTGGCCGAGGTGGCCGCAACCTGGTCACCGCGGTAGACGCGGTACTCCGATACGCCGAAGTTGTCCGCCGACGCCGGCCAGTCCAGCCGCACGGAGCTGCCCGTGACCGAGGACGCGACCGGCGTGCCCGGTGCGGTGGGCGGCTGCGTGTCCGGCACGCCGCCGTCGAACAGGACGTCGGAGCAGCTGTAGAACGCCTCCGGGCTGTCAGAACGCTGCCACAACGAGTAGACGATGTGCCGGCCCGACTTGTTCGGCAGTTTCGCCTGCCAGCTGTACTCACCGTTCGACTGGGGCGGGTTGGTGACCTTGTCGAACGGCACCGGCTCCAGATCGGACCACTTCAACGGCTTGGTGACGTCGAAGCCGTCCTTGGTGACGTACTGCTCCCAGGTGCCGGGGTGCGGTGCCCACGCGTTGTACCGCAACGTGACTGAAGCGTTCGCCGTCACCTTCGTCACCGGCCAGTCGGCCCGCGCCTGGTTGTAGGCGTCGTACTTCGTGGTCGGTCCGCACAGGTGGCCGTCGGAGATGATGTCCCGATGCCGTCCGGCGGCGTTGCTGATCAGGTTGCCGTACCAGTCCCACAGCGGTTGCTTGCCGCCGAGGGCGACCGCGTCGATGCACGCCGGGTTGGTGGGCTTGAGGTCTCCCCCACCGCTACCGGCCCTGCCGTCCTCGTAGCAGGCGTAGGTGCGACTCGCGGGCCACACCATCGAACCGTGCGCGAGCGCCGTGCCGCCTGTCTGCACGAGAACCGCACCGGTCATGGTCACCGCGGCCACGGCCAGGAGTGCGATGCGTTTTCTCATCTCGGCGCTCCTCACCCGAAGAGTTCGGTGTGCAGGGAGAACGCGGTCGCGATCTCGGTCTGGGCCCAGAACCTGTGGTAGGTGAACTCCGGAGCGGGACCACCGTCCAGATAGGACTGGACCTTGGACCACTGCGGGTCGTTGCGGAACATCGACCGCATCGACAGGAACGTCGAGTTCTGGCCGATCTGGTCGCCGTTGGGCATCTTCCCGGTCCAGCCCGGCGGCACGTACGGACCTTCGCCGGTGGTGGCGTTGTACGTGTCGTCGAAACGGTTGTAGTCGGTCCGGACCTCGGGCGTCGCGATGCCGAGGCTGTCCTGGTGCGCCATCAAGCCCGTCAGCAGTGCCTCACCGGTGGCCTTCGCCTGGGCGTGCCCGGACTTGGCCGCGTAGTTCAGCAGCACCTTGGCGTAGGACGCGGCCACACCGACGTCCTGGTTCTTGTTGACCACACGGACGTGCAGGTTCGCGTTCCCGCTGGGGTTCGTGGCGTTCCACGTGTCCGGTGAACCCGTCCACTCCAGATCAGCCGGGATCTGGAAGTTCGCGCCCGTCGTGGTGTTCGCCAGCGCCCAGGTGACCCACTTGTCGAGGATCTTCTTCGCGCGGGCGTCGCCGGTCATCCGGTACAACGCCGCTGTGCGCTCGAGACCCCACACCTGGAAGCCGAACCAGCGGTTCGACGGCGGGTCGCGCCACACGGGGTGCGGGTCGTAGTACATGCCGTAGAACGTCGGCGTGCCCGCGGGAGGCGTGGCGTACTGGCCCTCCCAGCTGTTCGTGACACCGCCGGCGAGGCCGCCGTCCGCCGACTGGAGCCACTGCAACAGTTCCAGCTGCCGGTCCAGGCTCTTCGCCCAGTCCTGCTGTCCGGTGGCGGACAAGGGCTTCAGCGCCGGGACGTTCGACAACGCGTACGCCGCCAACGGGTTCTGGTAACCCTGGTGCGAAGCGCTGTCGCCGATGCGCCACGCCCAGCCGGCACTCGTGTCGGTCGCACCGCCCCACGCGTAGTACCACGAGATCAGGTAGTGGTCGCTGTCCTTGCCCGTGCCCGCGGGGCAGGAGCTCGGGCTCGTGCAGTTGCCGATCTTCTTGAAGTACTTGTCGAACATCGAGTACCGCAGGTAGTCGCCCATCTTCGCGGCCTTGGCGACCTCGGGCGCCACCTGGGATCCCTTGCCCTGGGCGGTGGCCCACTGCTGAGCCAGCAGCGCCACCTGCACCGCGCGGGCGTCCGCGTCCGGCGCGTTGGTGTACTTCCACTGCTTGGCGTACGAGGAGTCCTTGGTGAACAGGTCCAGGTAACCGTTGGGGCCACCGTGTTTGAACGTGTCGCACGACGGCTGCGGGATCGTCTCCCACACCGACTCCGACGAGCCGCGCTGATAGGTGTTGATGTACGCCGGCGCCGTCGTACCGTCACCGCAGCGACCGAAACCGTAGGTGTTGTCCACGTCCAGCAGCCAGTGCATGCCGTAGATGTCATCCGTGCCGTACGCGGACTTCAGCTCCGACGCGATCGGGTCCCGACCCACCGGCGTTCCCGAATCCAGCTGGGACGGGTAGCGGTCCATCCGCGGATGTTCCGGCGCGTAGGTAGCGGGCTTCGACGCGTTGTACTTGTCGTTGGTGGGCTGGTCGGCCTTCGCCGGGATGATGAACTTCTCCATCGACGCCCACGCCGACTTGAACGGCGCCCAGTCACCCGTGACGCGGCCGTAGCTCGCCTCCAGCCACAGGTAGTAGCTGAACGCCTCCGACGTCGTCTGGTGACCGTGATCCGGCGCCTCCACCATCAGCGTCTCCACCGAGTGGTACGGCACCAGCAGATCACCGAACTTGCGGAAATACCCGCTCGCCGGATCCTTGATCTTGTTGTACTGATCCAGGAACGCCTTGCTGAAGTCCGAAGTGGACGACGAGATCTCCCGCACCGCGACCGAGGCAGGGGCATAATCGGTCGCAGTCGCAGTGAACGTGGCCGATGCCAGATCGCCACCGTTGTCCGCCGACGTCACCGTCACGGTCTGCTTCGCCGCACTCGAGAACGTAAGCGTCGTAGGCGCTGCAGTCAGGTCCGCACTGCCGGTGCGAGCGATCGTCACCGTCACCGGTGAGCTCGGCGCCGTCGCCAGCGAGACGTCGAACGTCGCCGTCTGGCCCTGCCGCACGTTGAGCGTGCTCGGCGTCGCCACCACCGCGGGCCCGGACAGCACCTTGACCATCGCCGGCGCCGAGGTCTTCGTGGCACCGAGGTTGTCGGTCGCCCTCGCGGTGATCTGGTGATCACCAGCGGTCGGCGACGCCCACGTGCCGGTGTACGGCGCGCTGGTGTCGGTCGCGACCAGCGTGTCGTCGGCGTAGAAGTCGACCTTCGTCACCGTTCCGTCGCTGTCCTGCGCGCTCGCCGCGAGCGGAACCGACGCGGGCAGCGTGTAGGTGCTGCCCGTGACCGGGGCCGTCAGCGTCACGGACGGCGCCTGGTTCGGGCCGGTGCACGCCACGCCGTTGACCGCGAAGTCCGTGGGAGGCCGGTTCGCGGAACCCTTGCTGCCGTTGAACCCGACCTGCGCCGAACCACCTCCCGGGATCGTCCGCGCCCAGTCCGGATTGGTCACGGACACCACCGCGCCGGTCTGGCTGAACGTGCCGTTCCAGCCCTGCGTGACCCGTTGCCCGTCCGGGAACGTCCACGTCAGGTTCCAGCCGTCCAGCGCGTCACCGTCGTTGCGGATCGTCGCTGTGGCACCGAATCCGGTGTCCCACTCGTTGGTGAGCTGGTAGGTGACCGTGCACGCGACCGCCGCGGGCGCCGCCACCGCGGGCACCCCTCCGATCGCCATCACCACCGCAGCCATCATGGCCGTTGTTCGCCGAGTCATGCCGCCGCCTCTCGACTTCTGGGAGCGCTCCCAGAGTTCACGGCACTGTAACGTGAGTCACTTGAATCGACTTATCCCTGATGTAACAGACCTTGCGCCAAAAAGCCCTGTCTGTTGCGCGAAACAGCGCAACTACCATTGCTCCGGCGGACCCCCTTACTGCTCCCTTCGAGTGGACTTCTGGGACCGCTCCCAGGAGCGTTATTGGCCCCTTGCCACCCTCTCTTCTGCGCGGTTCGCGCTACCCGCATTACGTTGCCACGAAACGAGAACCGCCCCGAAAACGCCGAGTTTCCCAGCCGGTTTTCGTATGGCCCGGAACGGAAACGGGGGTGGGTCGTTCCGCTTCGGAACCACCCACCCCCATTCAGGGGACAGCTCACCAGGCCAGATTCAGGCCCGAGATGTAATCGCGAAGCAACCCGGAGATCAACTGGTGGTCGTGCCGCGAGAAGTGCCAGTCGCAGCCGAGGAGGTCCAGAGCGGGGTCGGCGTAGTTCCAGTAGCGCACCTTGGTGTCGCCCTGGGCGGCACGGTCCTGCGCGACCTGCCGCACCGCGTCGGTGAACGTCCCCGAGGCCTGCCCGACGCTCACCAGAATCGTGGTGCCGGAGCCGTACCGGGCCCGCAGCTTGTCCAGGAACCCCTGGTACGCGGACTTGTACGCGGCGACAAGGCTTTGCGTGTCCGGCCACTGCTCGCCGGGGTTGAGCGCGGTCGAGAAGTCGTTGGTGCCCAAGCCCACCACGACCAGCTGCGGGTGCCACGTGCCGGGGTTCTGCCACACGTCGCCGTCGACGTTCAGCAACGCCCGGTCGTAGTAGGTGCGGTAGCTGGTGCCGGGACTGCCACCGCCGTAGTTGCGCACCATGCCACGGCCGGAGAACGCGTTGACCTGGTAGTCGGCGTTGAGCGCACGAGACGTGAGCGCGCCGAAACTGATGTCCGTGTTGGTGTTGCGGTCGACACCGCCGTTGGTGGAGCAGTCGCGCGTGGTCGACAGGTTGCCGTAGCCCGCGGTCAGCGAGTCGCCGATGAACTCGATCTGCCGGCTGCGCGCTACGGGCTTCGCGAGGATCGCGCCACCGTTCGCGGCGACGAACCCGCCGAACTCCCCTGCGGCGACCCAGGCGCTTTCGGTGCGCTTGACCAGCCGGACGCCGTGGTCGGCGTTGCTCAGGTTGTTCACCCAGTACGTGGTGCGGCCCGGTTTCGACAGCGTCGCGACGGTCGCGCCGTCGATCTGCACGTCGTAGTCGTTGTTCGAGTCGTTGAGGGAGATGCCGACCCCGGTGCCGCGGAACCGGCCCTCGAAGTAGACGCCGGGCCAGGAGTACTGACCGGACTTCGTGACCCGCCCCGCGGTGTGCGCCTGGGCCAGGACGTCCGGCGCCGGTACCGAACCCGTGCACGCCGTGCCGTTGAACGCGAAGTCGGTCGGAACGGGCGTCGTCGGGCCGTTCGCGACGAAGCCGAGCCCGGCGCTCGCCCCCGTGCCGAGCGAGCCGTTGTAGCCGACGTTGTCGACGGTGACCTGGGCGCCGGACTGGCGCACGGTTCCGTTCCAGATCTGGGAGACCGCCTGGCCGCCACCGAACGACCACGTCAGCCGCCAACCGGTGACCGCGTCGCCGAGGTTCGTGACGTTCAGGGAGGCGATGAACCCGCCCTGCCACTCGGTGGTGACCTGGTAGTCGACCTTGCACCCGGCGGCGGCTCGAGCCGCGGGAGCTCCACTGATCGTGGCGGCCGCCGTCAGAGCGACCGCTAGGGCGGCAGCTGCCGCCGATTTTGACCTGTGCACCCGGTTCCTCCTGGAATGGCCATGCCGCGGGCGAGAGAAGTCACGATCGTCCTCTGTGGACGACGCGGCGAATCCTTGTCTGGAAACGTTCTCAAGACCGGACCGTAGCGGAGAAGCACCACACCGGGAACGCGCCGGAACCAATCGACGACGGCGTTCGACGAAGGCTTTCGAACGTCGTCGAACGCAGGCGGCCGCCAAGAAGCCCGCCGCCGGGCAGGTCGGCCACGACGAGCCTCGTCGATTTCGACTACGGCGCACGTGGCGGCCGCCGGGAGGCAAACCGCCGGCTCATGGCCGATGCGCCCACGCCCTCCGTGACGGCGATGACCTTGTCCTGGTCCCGGAACTGGTCGACGCGGCCATACCGCAACGACCACAGCGGCCGCACGAAGAACCGCCGAAGACCGGATGCGGTCCTCGGCAGTTCTGGTCCGAAATGGACCGGGTCAGGCGGTGCCGGTGACCGCGCTCCCCGACTTGGTGACGTAGTAGGTCACCTTGGTGCCGCTCCAGTAGTGGAACGTCAGCGTCACCCGCTGATTGTCCTTGACCACGCCGAAGAACTCCGGCTTCAGGGTGGTCAGGCGGTCGGTGTAGTTCGGCGCGAACGACACGTCGAACTCCTTGAACGACGTCCACTCCTGCGGACCGGCGAAGGTGCCGTCGTCGTACTTCGCCTCCATGGTGGCGAGCTGGTCGCCGCGGAAGTTCGTCGGGATCTCGAACTTCGCCGTCGTGCCGGTGGCGCCGGACAGCACCGGCGGCTCGTAGGTGATCACGTAGAACCGCCACGGCACGCCCTGGGAGAAGCGGGCCGTCAGCACCGCGTTGACGCCGTAGGTCCGCGAGCCGCTCAGCCTGGTCAGCGCCGAGGCGGTCAGGGTCAGCTGGTCACCGTCGAGCGTGTAGTCGCGGCCGCGGGTCAGGGCGATGTTGCCGTTGTACAGGCCGGAGAACGACGTGCCGTTGAGGTTCAGCTTGATCGTCCTGGCGGTGATGGGACTCGGCTTCGCGGTGAACACCTGGTCGGTGTAGGCCGTGGCGGAACGGGTCGTCCAGCTCGACTTGATCTGCGCGAAGAGCTCCGGGTCCTTCCACTGGAACGTGGTGCGGTCGAAGTGCTGACCGTTGTCCCACAGCATGGTGGTGATCTTCTTCGCACGGGCGTAGTTGCCGACGTACTCGAAGAACTTCAGCTTCTCGCCCTGCTCGATCGTGCCGGTGTGCCGGTCGAACCCGAGCAGCCCGTACTCACCGAGGATCACCGGGATGCCCCGCGCGATGAAGCTGTTGTACACGCGGTCGAACGAGTCGGTGTCGTACTGCTGGGCGGTGGCGTCGTAGCGCGTGCCGCCCGCGACGTTCGCGCTGAACGGCCAGTAGCCGTAGGAGTGCACCGTCGCGATCAGGTTGGGGTCGTTCAACCCGCGGATCTGCGCCACCAGCGGGTCGACGTACTCCTGGTCGGACGAGGTGTGCAGGGTCGGCAGGACCAGCGGGCGGGTGGCGTTGTTGCCGCCCGACCGGCGCACGACGTCGTGGAACGACGCGTTGAGCTCGGCGTTCAGCGCGATCTCCTGAGGCTTGCCGGTGCTCCCCGCGAACTGCGGCTCGTTCCAGCTCTCGAAGGTCAGCTTGGGCCCGAACTCGGTGAAGGCACCGGCCACCTGCGTCCAGATCTTGTCGAACTGGTCGAGCACGCGGTCGTGTTCAGTGGGCATCTTCGAGATCCACTGCCACGAGTCGTGGTGGATGTTGAGCATCACGTACAGGTCGCGCGCCAACGCCCAGCGCACGATCTCCTTGACGCGGGCCAGGTACTGCGCCTCGATCGTGTAGTCAGGCCCCTGCCCCAGGTGCGCGCTCCACGTGACGGGGATGCGGATGCTCTTGAAGCCCTGCGCCTTCACGTTGTCCAGCAAGGCTTCCGTGACGCGCGGGTTGCCCCACGACGTCTCGTCAGGGCCGGTCGAGTCGAGCGTGTTGCCGAGGTTCCAGCCCGGCTGCATCGCCGCGGTGGCCTCCATCGCGGTGAGCTGCTTGCCACCGTGCACGCACGTGACACCGTTGAGCGTGAACGACAACGGCGCCGTGTTGGCGGCTTCCCAGGTGCCCATGAAGCCGAACTTCACCGTCGCGTTCGACGCGATCTTGGCGTTGTACCCCGTGTCGGTGGCGGTGACCTGGCCGTCGGTCTCGGCGACCTTGGCGTTCCAGGCGTTGCCCGCCTGCTGGCCGGACGGCCACTCCCAGGCCAGCTTCCACCCGTCGACGGCGGCACCGAGGTTGGTGACGGCGACGTCGGCCTTGAAGCCGCCTTCCCACTGGCCGGTCACGGCGTACGTGACCCGGCATCCCGGTTCGGCCGCGACGGCCTGGGTCGAAGTGACGGTGAGGCTCGCGAACAGAGTCGTGGCCAAGACGGCGCCGAGCCGTCGTCGAGCAGTGCGTGTCTTGCCGGTTGACGTGAACATGGGCGCTCCGCAATCTCAGGCGACGTAGTCGAACCAGTCGAAGTGGACGGTTCCTGTCGCGGCGTAGACGCCGATGACCCGTCCGGTGAAACCGCCGGCCACCTCGGTCGAGAGGTACCGGCCGTCGAGGGTCGCGAGCACGGTGAACGTGCCGTCGGACTCCTCGACGCCAAAAGAGATCGTGTCCGGCCCTGAGCGCGAGTCCCGCAGCTCCCGCGCCTCGTCCACCTGGACACCGAGGATCAACGTCCCGGTCGCGACCGCCTGTGACGCCACCACTGTCCGCAATGGACCGATGCGGGCGATCACCTGGATCTCGCCGGCGACCACCTCGATCTCGTAGTGGTGTTCCTCGTCGAACCGGACCGCCAGACCACCACTTCCGTCCGCGGGATCGATCAGCGTGCGCACACGGCAGGACAGGTGAAGCTGTCGGCGACCCGCGAACACGACACCGGGATCGTCCAGACCGGACCCGCGAGCGTGCAGGGTCAGCCAGCCGGACCGTTCCTTCGTGGTGCAGTGCTGCTCGGAGCGATCGCGGACGGAGATCCAGCACGGCCGCAGCTCGCTGTCGTCGAAGTCGTCCCGCTCGGTCACCGCACTGACGGGGCCGGACGTGAGCTCACCGACGACGGGCCACCCGTCGACCCAGCTCACCGGGGCGAGGAACGTCTCCCGGCCGAGCACGTGCCAGCCGGGAGTCCCGCCACCGGGCCGCACGCCGAGCAGCACCATCCACCACGACCCGTCCGGACCCTGCACCAGATCCGCGTGACCGGTGTTCTGGACGGGCTCGTCGGTGCTGCGGTGCGACAGGATCGGGTTGGCCGGACAGGGTTCGAACGGGCCGTCCGGCTCCGGGCCGCGCGCGATCGAGACACCGTGGCCGCGTTCGGTACCGCCCTCGGCGATCAGCAGGTACCAGTACTCGCCGATCCGGTACAGGTGCGGCGCTTCCGGGGCCTTGGCGCCGGGCGTGCCGGACCAGAGCCGGGCCGGCTCGCCGAGCGTCTGGCCGGTGGCCAGGTCGATCCGGTACTGCGACACCCCGGCGACCGTGCACCTGCAGTTGCCCTCGTCGTCCCAGGCCAGATCCGGGTCGATGCCGCCGATGTCCGGCAACGGAATCGGGTCGGACCACGGACCGGCCGGATCGGTTGCGGTGAACACCATGTTGCCGCCGCCGTGACTCACGCTCGTGACGATCAGCCAGAACTTGCCGTCGTGGTGACGCAGCGTCGGCGCGTAGATCCCGGCCGACGACGGCGTCTCGGCGGTCAGCAGCAGCTGGCTCGTGCGGTCCAGCGCGTTGCCGATCTGCGTCCAGTTCAGCAGGTCCCGGCTGTGGAACACCGGAATGCCGGGGAAGTACTCGAAACTGGAGCACACCAGGTAGTAGTCGTCGCCGACCCGGCACACGCTCGGGTCGGGATGCATTCCCGGTATCACGGGGTTCGTCACGTGTCAGCTCCTCTGGCCGTGAGCCGGAACAGCACAGCGGACGGCGCCGCGGGCAGCGTCACCACGAGTTCGGCGGCGCCACACCGTGCGGACGCGGGACTCGCGGCCGGATAGAGCACGTCAACGTCCACATCGGACACACCCGGCAGTGTCACGGTGTCCTCCGCACCGGAACGGCGCCAGAGGGTCAGATAGGTGACGGAGGACGTGGACATGGCCAGCGCGATCCACGGGTCGTCCCAGCCAGGCAACCCGAGCGGCCAGGACGGCACCGCGTGCGGCAGGTCGGCGCGGATCTCCTTGTACACGGCCAACGCCTCGCGGACGAGCGCACTCGCCTCCGGAGAGAGGTCCGCGAGCTTGCCGGACAGGTGGATGCGGCCGAGCAGAGCGCTCGCCATCGTGAAGGCGACCTCGTCGAGGGAGTCCTCCGCCTGCGGATAGGCCCACACCGCGCTCTGCTCCGGCGTGATCGCGGTGGGCGCGGAGGCCGCGATGGGCGCGTAGCGGTCCAGGTTCTGCTGGTCGCTGGTGGACTGCAGCTGTGTCCGCGACAGCAGCGCGTGGTCGATGCGCATGCCACCGGATGCGCAGTTCTCCAGCACCAGGCGCGGATGGCGGTCCAGGACGCCGTCGAGCCAGTCGAGCTGGGCGCGGTTGTGGCCGAGCAAGCCGTCGGCTGGCACCTCGCCGGCACGGGAACTGGTGCCGGAACCGGGGTTGATGTTGTGGTCGAGCTTCAGGTACCCGACGCCCCACTCCCCCACCAGCCGGTCGACCACCTCGTCCAGGTGGGCGCGAGCGGCCGGGTGCCGCAGGTCGAGGTGGTAGCGGGCGCAGTCGGCGACTCGCACGCCGTCCCTGCGGAAGAACGCCTCCTCCGGCAGGGTGTCCGCCAGCGGGCTGTTGACGCCGATGACCTCGGGTTCCAGCCACAGTCCGGGAACCATTCCGCGTTCCCGGATGTGCGCCAGCACCTCCTGGAGGCCACCGGGGAACCGGGTGCGGGACGGTTGCCACGCACCGACGCTGTCCCACCAGCTCTCGCCCATCTCCGCGTACCAGCCCGCGTCGATGACGAAGTACTCCGCACCTGCCTCAGCCGCGGCGTCGATCAACGGCAGCAGCTTGGCCGTGGTGGGATCGCCCATCAGGCAGTTCATGTAGTCGTTGAAGATGACCGGCAGGCCCTCGTGGTCGGGGTGCGGCCGGCGGGTCGCGCGGCGGTAGCGGGTCAACGCGGCGAACGCGGCGTCCAGCCCCGCGCCGCAAGCCAGGGAGACCGGCACGGTGTGGAACTCCTCGCCGGGCGCCAGCACCCGACTCCAGCCGTGGTCGAACTCCTCCGGCCCGCACAGCGCCAGGTAACCGGCGCTGTCGTGCTCCCCGCACTCCCAGCGCCAGCCGCCGCCGTTGTGCTCGATCTGCCACACCCACGTCCGGCCCGTCGTGCGGTCGGTCAGCCCGCCCATCGGCAGATGGCCGCAGCTGGACCAGACGCCTTGTCCCGCAACGGACATCGCACCCTTGTGGCGGATGTCGCGATGCCGTCCGCCGCGTTCCGGCGTCTTCAGGCGCATCGGTTCGCGGCGCCACCGGCATTCCGCCAGCCAGTCGTTCTCCGCCCACAGCACGTCGGCGTCGTCCGGTGCCGCGAGACCGCCCGCGACCAGCGACGTGACCGATTCCAGGCGCACCGGGGCACTCCCCTCGTTGCGCACGACGACCTCGCCGCGCACCACGGGAATGCCGTCCGGCGAACGGTAGGTCACCTCGACGGCCAGGCCGGACTCCTCGTCGTGCAGCTCAATGACGAGCACCTGCCAGTCCTTTTCGGACGGTGTGCGGTGGCCGCGGTACCGCAGCCGCTCGCCGATGGCGGTGTCGATCAGGCGACTGCCCGACCAGATGCGGCCGTGGTTCGCTGCGGTCACCTCCACCAGCGGCAGCGACGTGCCGGAGCGGCGCAGGCTGCCCTCGGTGAGGTCGAAGTCCCACGACAACTCGCTGTGACCCCAGTGGATCGTGTTCACAACGGCGTTCCCCCTCGCAGCACGACGCAGCCGCCAGGCGGTACTTCCCCGACCGGTCCGCCCGTGATCAGGTCGTGGGCGGTTTCCGGCAGGGACACGGGTTCCGGGCGGTGGTTGAGCACGACGTGCCAGCGGCGGCCGTCCGATCCTTCGCGCGTGACCGCCTCGACGCCCGGCGGTAGGCCCGGCAGCACCGGAGCGACGCCCGCGGAGTCCAGCAGCCGGACGATCAACCGGGCGTAGTCCGCGTCGTCGAGACGCGTCGACAGGTACCAGCCCTCTCCCGTGCCGTAGCCGTACCGGGTGAGCGCGGGGGAACCCGCCAGTGAGCCGTGGGTGTAGTCGACGATCGTCTCGGCACCCCGCACCTGCACGGTCTCGCTCCAGACCGTGCCGTGCGAACCGTCCGAGAGCGTGATCCGCTCGTCGTGCCGCAGCGGCCGGTACTCCGTGACCCGGATGCCGAGCACCTCGCGCAACGGCGCGGCCGGGTAGCCACCGAGCCTCGCGTGCAGCCGGTCGTCGACGACGCCGCTGAAGTGTTGGACGAGCAATGTGCCGCCGTTGAGGACGTAGCGGCGCAGGTTCTCCGCGCCCGCGTCGGACAACAGGTACAACGCCGGAGCGACGACGAACCGGTAGCGGCTCAGCTCCGTTTCCGGGTGTGCGAAGTCCGTAACCACGCCGGCGTCCCACAACGCGCGGTGGGCGTCCCGCAGACGGTCGTGATAGCCGAGCTCGGACGAAGGCAGGCCGTCCGAGTTCAGCGCCCACCACGCGTCGGAGTCGTGCAGCACGGCCACCTCGGCTGTGACGGTCGACCCGGCCAGCTCGGCGAGGCGGGCCACGGCCTCACCTGTCGCCGTCACCTCGGCGAAGACGCGGCTGTCCGGCCCGGCGTGCGGGACCATCGCCGAGTGCCACTGCTCGGCGCCCGCTTTCGACTGGCGCCACTGGAAGAACAGCGCGCCGTCGGAGCCGCGCGCGATGTGGCCGAGCGAGTGACGCAGGATCTCGCCCGGTTCCTTGGCGAGCGTCCGGCCCCGGTCGTAGACGGTGCTGGTGCCCTGTTCCATCAGCAGCCACGGCCGTCCGCCCGCGAACGAGCGGGCGCGGTCGGCGGTGAACGCGGCCTCCGCGGCCGCGTCCAGGCCAGGAGCGGTCGGGTAGAAGTCGATGGCGACCAGGTCGACCTCGCGGCCGAGCGCCCACAGGTCGATGTTCTGGTAGCCGGGCAGCATCATGTTGGTGGTCACCGGACGGTCGCTGTGCGCGCGGATCGCGTCCCGCTGCTCGGAGTAGGCGGCGATCACCTCGTCGGAGAAGAACCGGCTGAAGTCCACCGTGAGGCCGGGGTTGCGGTGCCACTGGGTGGCGCGCGGCGGCAGAATCTGTTCCCAGCTGCCGTACCGCTGGCTCCAGAACGCCGTGCCCCACGACGAGTTGAGCGCGTCCAGCGAACCGTATTTCGCCCGCAGCCAGACCCGGAACGCGGCGGCGGTGTGATCGCACCAGCACAACGTCACGTACTCGTTGTGCACGTGCCACAACGCCAACGCCGGGTGGTCGCCGTAGCGTTCCGCGAGCACAGCAGCGATGCGCTTGGCCGCGGCGCGGTAGGCGGGGGCGCTGATGCAATAGGTGTCGCGGCTGCCGTGCACCAGCCGGGTGCCGTCCGGGGTGACGGGCATGGAATCCGGGTGGGCCAGCGTGAACCACGGCGGCGGCGAGGCGGTCGGCGTGGCCAGGTCGACGTGAACCCCGTTGGCGTGCAGGCGATCCAGGTGCGCGTCGAGCCACGCGAAGTCGTAGCGGCCCTCCTCCGGTTCCAGCAACGCCCAGGAGAAGACGCCGACCGTGGCCAGGTTGACCCTGGCCTCGCGCATGAGCTCGTCGTCCTCCTTCCACACCTGCTCGTCCCACTGCTCGGGGTTGTAGTCACCGCCGAACGCGAGCCCGCCGAGCCGATCGGTCCAGCTCATGCGTCCTCCCGCACGGGGAGACGAGCACCGTCGCGCAGAAACAACGGGATGCGCTCGATCGGGGCCGCGACGGTCACCGTCCGGCCGCCCTCGTGCTCCTCACCGGTCCACGCGTCGGTCCAGCGCGCACGGGCGGGCAGGTAGACCTCACGCTCACTCACACCGGCCTCGGTGATCGGAGCCACCAGCAGGTCGGGGCCGAGCAGGAACGCGTCCTCGACCTGCCACGCCGCCGGGTCGCCGGGGAACTCCAGGAACACCGGGCGCATCGGCGGCACACCGGTCTCCGACGTCGTGCGCATCTGCTCCATCACGTACGGGCGCAGGCGTTCCCGCAGCCGGAGGTGCCCGGCGAGGATCTCGTAGGCCTCCTCGCCGTAGGACCAGACCTCGTTGGCCAGCCCCGTCATCGCGGGCTCCAGCACCTGCTCGTCGCCGCGGAAACCGTGCAGCCGGAACAACGGGCAGAAGGTGCCGTACTGGAACCACCGCACGAGGACCTCGCGGTACGCGGGATCGTCCGGGTCGCCACCGTGGAAGCCACCGATGTCCGTGGTCCACCACGGGATACCGGACATCATCACGTTCAGCCCGGCCTTGATCTGGGTGCGCAGCGAGGCGAAGTCCGTGGCTATGTCACCGGACCACAGCGCGGCGCCGTACCGTTGCGCGCCCGCCCACGTGGAGCGGTTGAGCGAGATGATCTCGTTCTCGCCCGACGCTTTGAGTCCATCGTGGACGGTGCGGGCGTTCTCGCGCGCGTACAGGTTGCCGACCTCGAGGCCGGGACCGGCGTGGTAGCGCAGGTTGTACTGGTGCCCCGGCTTGAGCTCGGGCTCGCCGGCGTCCAGCCAGAAGACCTTGATGCCGAGGTCGTGGTACCCGCGCCGGATGCGCTCCCACACGAACTCGCGGGCGTCGGGGTTGGTGGCGTCGTAGAAGGCGACCTGGGCGGAGTACGCGCCGAGGCCCTTGTCCGGCCAGTCCGCGTGCGCCATCGGCCCGAACTCCGTGCCGATGAAGAACCCCTGGTCCAGCATCGGGTGGTAGTTCTCGCTCGCCGGGCTCACCGACGGCCAGACCGAGACCATCAGCTTGACGCCCATCTCGTCCAGCTCGCGCACCATGCCCGCGGGGTCCGGCCACTCGGCGGGGTCGAACTTCCACTCGCCGAGATGCGTCCAGTGGAAGAAGTCGCAGACGATCACGGACAACGGCAGCCCGCGCCGCTTGTACTCGCGCGCGACCTCCATCAGCTCGTCCTGGGTGCGGTAGCGCAGCTTGCACTGCCAGAAACCCGAGGCCCACTCGGGAAGTTCCGGCGCGTGACCGGTCGCGTCCGCGTACCGGCTCAGCACGTCGGCCGGCTGACCGGCGGTGATCCAGTAGTCGATCTGGCGGGCGCTGTCGGCCACCCAGCGCGTGCCGGTCTCGGCCAGTTCCACCCGGCCGACGGCGGGCGAGTTCCACAGCAGGCCGTAGCCGCGGTCGGAGACCAGCAGCGGGATGGTGACCTCGGCGTTGCGCTGCACCAGGTCGATGACCGCGCCCTTCTGGTCCAGCATGCCGTGCGTGTGCTGGCCGAGGCCGTAGAACCGTTCCCCCGGATAAGCCTGGAACCGCTGCTCGAGCCGGTGGTAGCCGTTGCCCGTGGCGGTGGCCATGCGCGGGCCCGGCCACCAGAAGTGGGCGGACTGCTCGGCGAGGAGCTCGGTGCCGTCCTCGGTCCGCAGGAACGTGAGCCTGCCCGCGGACGCGCCGAGCTCGGGCGTGAGCTTTCCTTCGGTGCCGGCGTCGATCCGGACCGTGATCCTGCCGTTGACCAGTGTCGCGTGGTGCTCGCCGATCTTGATCTCCGCCTCGGCACCGGCGGGCGGCGTGTCGAGCAATGCTCCTGGCAGATCCTCGAGCAACGGCCCGCCGGGCGTGGCCCTGACCCGGACGGCGTCCGATCCCCACGCCTCGACGCGGAGCGTCTCGCCTTTGGCGCGCCATTCGAGTGCGGCGCCGAGATCTCGGAAGTGTGTGGGCATGCGGGAACTCCTCGCGTTCATGGGGAGTGCGGAGAAGGTCAGGACTGCTGACGAGGCGCGGGTCCCGTGCTGTCCCGGACGGTCAGCACCGGCGTGAGCAGGACGCGGTCGTCCACCGGCCGGTCACCGGCGGCGGCCGCGGTGAGCCTGCGCATGATCTGGTCGACGGCGACCCGCCCGAGCTCCTGCGCCGACCCGGTCACCGCGGTGAGCCTGGGCGCGAACTGCTCGGCGAGCTGGTCCTGGCACAGCGCGATCACCGAGACGTCCTCGGGCACAGTCCGCCCGCTGGTGCGCAACAACGTGAGCAGCGGGCCGATCGCGCCCTCGTTCTGCACCACGAAACCCGTGGTGCCCGGCCGGTCCGCGAGAATCCGGGCGAGCGTCCCCGCGGTGCTCTCGTAGGTGCCCTCGCAGGAGCGGTGCAGGAACCGCAGACCGCGCTGCTCGGCTTGGTCGCGGAAACCGGTGAGCGTGCGCTCGGCGTAACCGGCGTGCCGGTGGTAGACACCCGACCCGTACCCGATGAAAGCGATCTCACTGTGCCCGAGATCGGCCAGGTGATCCGCGCACAGGGCACCCGCCGCGATGAAGTCGTGGTCCACACAGGACAGTGACTGCGGATCGTCCGGCAGTCCGATGAGCGCGGCCTGGACGCCCTGTGCGCGCAGCACCGGGATGCGCTCGTCGTCCAGCTCGACGTCCATCAGGATCACGCCGTCGGCCAGGCCGCTGGCGGCGATCCGCTTGACCCCGTCCGGTCCCTCGTCGTTGGTGATCAGCAGCACGTCGTAGCCGTGCTGACGGGCCGCCATGGTCACCGCGATCGCGATCTCCATCATGACCGGGACGTAGACGTCCGTGCGCAGCGGCACCATCAGCGCGACGATGTGCGACCGCCGAGCGGCCAGAGCCCGTGCGCCGGCGTTGGGGTGGTAACCGAGCTCCCGCACCGAAATCCGCACCCGGTTCCGAGTCTCCTCGGAGATCGCGCGCTTGCCGCTCAGCACGTAGCTCACCGTGCTGGACGACACGCCCGCGTGCCTGGCCACATCGGCAATCGTCACCATGAGATCAACCCTTGATCGCGCCGGTCAGGACACCCGTGCGGAAGTGCTTCTGCACGAACGGATAAACGATGAGCAACGGCACGAGCGTCAGCACCACGACGGCCATCTGCAGTGCCAGCGGCGCCGTCTGGGAGAACTGGTCACCGAACCCGGAGTTGACCGAGCCCGGCATGCCGTTGCCCCGGTTGACATAGGTGAAGAGCACGTACTGCAACGGCCACTTCTCGCTGTCCGTCGGCATGTACAACATGACGTTGAAGAACGAGTTCCAGTAACCGACGCCGTAGAACAACGCCATCACGGCGGTGACCGCGCGAGACGTCGGCAGCACGATGGACCACAGGATCCGCCAGTCCCCCGCGCCGTCGATCCTGGCCGCCTCGATCAGGTCCACCGACGTGCTCGAGTAGAACGCGCGCAGGATCAGGATGTTGAACACCGACACCGCGCTCGGCAGGATCAACGCCCACCACTGGCCGTAACCACCCAGGCCGGTGACGACCAGGAACGTCGGGATCAGGCCACCGTTGACGAACATCGTGATGATCAGCAGCGTCAGCAGGAAGCGGTGCCCGAGCGACCCCGACCTGGACAGCCCGTAGGCGCACATGACCGAGACCGCCATCGACACCAAGGTGCCGATCCCGGTGATGCCAAAGCTCACCAGCAGCGCACTGCGCACCGTCGAGTCCGAGAGCATCACCCGGTAGGCCTCGAAGGTCAGGCCGTCCGGCCAGATCACCAGGCCTCCCGCCCGGTTGATCGCGGCCTGGGTGGACAGGCTGGTCACCACGATGATCCACAACGGCACCAGCATGGCCAGCAGCACGCCGCCCAGCGTGATGCCCTTCGCGGCGTCCCCGGCCAGGGTCGGCGGTTCCTCCCACGCCGGGCGTGCGTTCTTCCGCTTCGGGCGAACCGCCTGGGGTGCAACAGGTTGCGCGCTGCCGCCGGCACGCTGAATGGTGAGTGTCATCGTCGGTACAACCCGTCTTCCCCGAAGGCGTGCGCCAGCTTGTTCGCGCCCCAGATGAGCAACAACGAGATGACGCCCTTGAACAGGCCCGCCGCCGCGCCGTAGCTGTAGTCGTTGGTCGCGATGCCGTAGTAGAACGAGAAGGTGTCCAGCACCTCGGCCGTGTCGTGGCCCACCGCGTTGCGCTGGATCAGGAACTGCTCGAACCCGACCGTGAGCGCGTTGCCCAGGCGCAGCACCAGCATCAGCACGATCACCGCGCGCAGCCCGGGCAGCGTGATGTGCCACAGCCGCCGCCACCGGCCCGCGCCGTCCGCCGCGGCCGCCTCGTAGAGGTCGGTGTTGATGGCGGCGAGCGCGGCCAGGAACACGATGATCCCCCAGCCGGCCTCCTTCCAGATCACCTGGGAGGTGACCAGCAGCGCGAAGGTGTCCGGGTTGGTCATGACGTCCCACGTGCCGATGTCGTTGTTGCGCAGGAAGTGGTTGACCGCGCCGGCACCGCCGAGCATCTGCTGGAAGATCGTGATGGCCAGCACCCACGAGAAGAAGTGCGGCAGGTACACAACGGACTGGATGAAGTTGCGCACCCGTTGGGACAGCACGGAGTTGAGCAGCAACGCCAGCGCGATCGGCACCGGGAAGAACAGGACCAGCTGCACGAAGCTCAGGTACAGCGTGTTGCGCACCGCTCCCCAGAACAGCGGGTCGCTCATCAGCCGTTCGAACTGGTAGAGCCCGGCCCACGGGCTGTTCCAGACCCCTGCCAGCGGGTCGTACTCCTGGAACGCCGTGACGAGCCCGAACAACGGCGCGTAGTTGAACGCCAGCAGCAGGACCACGGCGGGCAGCGTCATCAGGATCAGCGACCGGTCCCGTCGCAGCCTGATCCGCCAGTTCAGCCTCGCCGGAGGCCGGGTGCGGTCCGATCGCAGCGTGGTCACTGTCCCGTGCCGTACTTCTGCAGGACGTTGTCGTTCATCCACTGGATCAGCCGGTCACCGCCGCCGCTGGACTTCCAGGTCGCGGCCGCGTCCTTCAGGTCCTGGATCGACTTCTTGCCGTGGATGACGTCCTTGAGCGTGTCCTCGACGGGCTGCGCGGCCTCGGCCGTGGCCTGCGCCTGCGGCATGCTGATGTTCATGCCCCAGAAGACCGGCTTGGTGAGGGCCTTCACGTTGGCGGCCTGCCAGGCGGTGATGTCCTTGGTGACGTTCTGCGCGGACTGGTTGCTGATCACCTGGGCGGGTGCGCCGAGGAACGGGAAGGTCTGCGCCTGGACCTCCTTCTTGCCCGCGTCGGTGGGCGTCGGCACGCCGCCCTCCATGGTGAAGTGGGTGCCCTCGACGCCGAAGTTGACCATCGTGTACTCGGCTGATCCGAACGGCGCGGCCAGGTAGTTCGCGATCGAGAGGCATTCCTCGATCTGCTCGGGCTTCAGGTTGATGTTGAGGTAGCTGATGATGTCGGTGGCCGACCCCGTGTAGACGCGGGGCGCGCTCTTGCCGTCGGCGGAGAAGAAGTTGAACGCGCCGCGCCGGTAGTTCGGGTTCGCGGCCTGGCCGGACTGGTGGTCGGCGAGGTTCCACCCACCCGTGCCACCGCCTGAGATCAGCGTCTTGCCCCCGTAGAACCGGGTGGTTCCGGCGGCGTTGTCGCCGGCGAGCGCGTCGGGGTGGACGTAGCCGGCGACCGCGAGCTTGCGGCTCCAGTCGGCCGCGTCCAGGAACTCCTGCGTCTCGAACAGGTGGACGAGCTTTCCGTTGTCCACCTTCCACTTCAGCGGCGCGCCGAACGCGGTGTAGGTGTAGCGGTACACGTCGTCGAAGGCCCAGACGCCCGCCTTGGCGTCGGTCAGCTCCTTGCCGAGGTTCATCAGGTCTTCGGCGGAGCGGACCTGGTCGGCGGTGATGCCCTTGGCCTCGAAGACGTCACGCCGGTAGAAGGTGCAGCCGGAGACCTTGAACCCGGTCGAGAACGACGGGATCCCGTACAGCTTGTCGCCCCAGGCCCCCGCCCTCCACGCGGCGGTGGGCAGCGCCGCGAGGTTCGGGTACTTCTTGACGTTGTCGCCGGACAGGTACGGCGTGAGGTCGGCGAGCTGGTTGCCGACCAGGCCACCGGTGTTGAAGTTCGGGCTCCACCAGGCGGGCAGGGTGACCCAGTCGGGCAGCTTCTTCGCCGCGGTCATCGTCGGGATGATCGTGTTGTAGTTGTTGCCGTCCGCGGGCTTCATCTCGAACTGAGCGCCCAGAGCCTTGTTCATGGCCTGGTAGAAGCTGTTGTCCGCCGGCGGGATGGTCCCCCACAACGGCGTGACCGCCGAGTACCTGCCGCCCTTGCCCGGGATGCCGGACACGGTCGCCGCCCTGGTGGACGGGTAGCTGAGGAAGCCGGGATCCGTCATCACGTCGGCGCCACCCGCCACGGAGGGGATGTCCGGCTTGATCGACGTGTTCGGCACGTAGGCCGGCAGCACGGCCTTGAGACCGGCGTCGGAGTTCACCCCGGCCCGCTGGGCTCCGCTTCCGCCGCAGGCGGACAGCAACGGTCCCATCGCGACGAGCCCAGCGGCCGAGACGGCGGCGTTCAGGAAGCTTCTGCGGTTCAACTCGTTGCCCATGGCGGAACCGATCCTTCATCGTCGAAGTGTCGAAGCGCTTAAACAGATGTCGGGGAGGTTAGTGACGCACGTCGCAGGAAACAAGACCGTTGACAGCAGAAACCCAAGCGTGCCACCGTCGAAACGCTTCGCTGCTAGCTCCGATCCGAGGGGTTTCCACGTGGTTACCGCGTCCGTGTCCGCGGCCGAGAGGCTGCCTTTCCGCGACTCCGCGCTGTCGACGCGCAAGCGCATCGACGACCTGCTCGGGCGGCTCACGCTCGACGAGCGGATCGCGATGCTGCACCAGTACTCACCGGCCGTGCCGCGCCTGGGGATCGCCGCGTTCCGCACCGGCAGCGAGACGCTGCACGGTGTCGCGTGGCTGGGCCTCGCCACGGTCTTCCCGCAGGCCGTGGGGCTGGGTGCCACCTGGGACGAGGAGCTGGTGCGCCGGGTCGCCGAGGCCACCTCGGTCGAGCAGCGGGCGTTCCACTACCACCGCCCGCCCGCCATCGGGTCGGGCACCAACAGCCTGCAGGCGTGGGCGCCGGTGCTGAACCTGCTGCGCGACCCGCGCTGGGGCCGCAACGAGGAGGGCTACTCCGAGGACCCGGTGCACACGGCGCGTCTCGGCGTGGCGTTCTGCCGCGGGCTGACCGGCGACCACCACCGGTTCCTGCGCTCGGCACCCGTGCTCAAGCACTTCCTGGCCTACAACAACGAGGACGACCGCTGCGTCACCTCCTCGTCGCTGCGCCCGCGCGTGCTGCAGGAGTACGACCTCGCGGCCTTCCGCCCCGTGGTCGCCTCCGGTGCCGCCACCGGCGCCATGGCCGCGTACAACCTGGTCAACGGCCGTCCGTGCCACGTCACCCCGCTCATCGAGACGGAACTGCGCCGCTGGGCCGAGCCGACCGGGCACGAGCTGTTCGTGGTGAGCGACGCCGAGGCACCGTCCAACCTGGTCGATCCGGAGCACTACTTCGACGACCACGCCGAGTCGCACGCCGCCGCGCTCAAGGCGGGCATCGACAGCTTCACCGACCACGGCGAGGACAGCGCGACCCCGTTCGGCAGGCTCCGCGAGGCGCTGAACCGCGGCCTGATCGACGAGGCCGACGTGGACCGCGCGGTGCGGCGCCAGCTGGAGATCCGCTTCCGCCTCGGCGAGTTCGACCCGGACCTCGACCCGTACGCCGGCATCGGCCCCGAGGTCATCGACTGCGCCGAGCACCGCGCCCTCGCGCTGCAGGCCGCGACCGAGTCGGTGGTGCTGCTGCGCAACACCGGCCTGTTGCCGCTCGACGCGACCCGCACGCGGCGGACCGCGGTCATCGGCCCGCTCGCCGACACGTTGTGCGAGGACTGGTACAGCGGCACGCTGCCGTACCAGGTCACGGTCGCCGAGGGCCTCGAGGCGGTGCTCGGCGACGGCGAGGTGATCGTCGCCGACGGCGCCGACCGGATGGCGTTGCGCTCGCGGACCAACGGCGAGCTGCTCGGCAAGACCGTGTTCGACGTCGTCGACTGGGGCGACGGGGTGCTGACGTTCCGGTCCGTCGAGACCGGGCGCTACCTGAGCCTCAAGCGCGACGACGGCTCACTCGCCGCCGACCAGGAGCAGATCAAGAGCTGGGACGTCTGCGAGACGTTCCGCCTGGTGCCGGTGGACGACTCGGTGTTGTTCCAGAACGTCCTCACAGGCCGGTACGCCGTCGTCGATCCCGTCGACGGCCGGGTGAGCGTCACCGCCGAGACCCCGGAGGCCGCCGAGCGCTGGGAACGCGAGCTGCTGCGCGACGGCACCGCGGAGGCGCTGGCCGCCGCCTCGTCCGCGGACGTCGCGGTGGTCGTCCTCGGCAACCACCCGCTCATCCACGGTCGCGAGACCGAGGACCGCTCGGGCATCGAACTCCCGGCCGCCCAGGACTCCCTGCTGCGCGCGGTCGCCGGAGTGCGCCGCGAGACCGCACTGGTCGTGATGAGCAGCTACCCCTATGCCCTGGACTGGGCGAACGAGCACCTGCCCGCCGTGGTGTGGACCTCCCACGGCGGGCAGGAGACAGGCCGCGCGCTGGCCGCGGTGCTGCTCGGCGAGGCCGAACCGTCCGGGCGGCTGCCGCAGACCTGGTACCGCGGCGGAGACGAGCTGCCGCACCCGCTCGACTACGACGTCATCAAGGCCGGGTGGACCTACCAGTACCACCGCACGCCGCCGCTGTACCCGTTCGGCCACGGCCTCTCCTACACCGGTTTCGCCCACCGCGACCTGGTCCTCTCCTCCGCCACCGTCACGCAGGGCAGCTCGGTGGACGTCTCGGTGACGCTGACGAACACAGGCCTGCGTCCTGGCAGCGAGGTGGTCCAGCTCTACGTCCGCGCACTCGACGCCCGCTACGAGGCCCCGCGCCTGCGGCTGGCCGACTTCCGCAAGGTCGGGCTCACCGCCGGGGAGAGCCGGGTGCTGACCTTCCGGCTGCCCGCCGACGTGCTCTCCCACTGGGACGTGGCGACCGGCGCCTTCACCGTCGATCCCGGCGACTACGAGGTGCTCGTCGCGCGCTCTGCCGAGAACGTCGTGCTCACCGCCCCGCTCACGGTGGCCGGCCCGGCACCGTCACCGCGTGCCTGCGTCGGCCACCGCGTCCTGGCCGTCGACTTCGACGACTACTCGGCCGCGACCATCGTCGACGCCACCCGCGTCACCGGTGACGCCGTCACCGCGGCCGGACCCGAGTCCGCGACGCTGCTGTTCCGGTCCGCCGACCTGTCCGGCGCCGTGCGGGTCGAGGCCGAGATCGCCTCGGACGATCCGGGCGAGCGGCTGGAGTTCTGGACGGACTCGGGCCTGCTGGCGGAGATCCCGGTGCCGGTCACCGGCGGCCGTTACGACTGGACAACCGCCTCGGCCGCGCTCGCGGTGCCGGCGGAAGGGGTCCACGACCTGCGGGTGGTCCTGCACGGCACGTTCCGGCTGGCGGCCTTCCGCTTCTCAGCCGGCTGAGACCGGTGGCCCGCCCACCTCGGCGGCGGCGGGCCACCACCCTGCTCGCCAGGCCTGTGTCGCCTGGCCGAGACCGGTGGCCCGCCTTCCGGCGATGGCGGGCCACCACCTCACCATCCCGAGACCGGTGGCCCGTTCCTGGCGGGAGACGGGCCACCCCCTTTTCGCAGCACCTCCAGAAGGAGCCTCGATGCCGCTGACGGACGCCCCTCTCGACGAGCTCATCGACTACCGGCCGGAAATGCCGTCACCGCAGGACTTCGACGACTTCTGGGACCGGACCCTCGCCGAGGCGCGCGCCCGCGGCGGTGCGGTGAAAGCCGAGCCGGTCACCGAACGGCACCTGCTGCGCACCGTCGAGGTGGACGACGTCCGCTTCCCCGGCTGGAACGGCGAACCGGTGGCGGCCTGGCTGTTGCGGCCGCGCGGCGCCGAGGGCCCGTTGCCCGTGGTCGTCACGTTCATCGGCTACAGCGGCGGCCGCGGCCTGCCCACCGACCACCTGCTGTGGTCCGCCGCCGGGTACGCCCAGCTCGTCGTCGACAGCCGCGGCCAGGGCCACGACACACCGGACCGGGACGCGGGCGGCGGCCCCCAGTGGGCCAAGGGTTTCATGACCCGCGGCATCGACTCACCCGAGAACTACTACTACCGACGGCTCATCACCGACTGCGTCCGCGCCGTCGACGCGGTCGCCGAACTGCCCGGTCTCGACCGCGACCGGGTGATCGTCGCGGGCGGCAGCCAGGGCGGCGGGCTGACGATCGCCGCCGCCGGGCTGACCCGCGTCGCGGCGGCGCTGCCGGACGTGCCGTTCCTGTGCCACTTCCGGCGAGCGGCGGAGATCTGCGGCGAGGGCCCGTACCAGGAGCTCGCGGAGTACCTGCGCTGGCACAGCAGGCATCGCGTCGAGCCCGCCTTCGCCACCCTGTCCTACTTCGACGGAGTCCACTTCGCGCGGCGGGCGACGGCGCCGGCGTTGTTCAGCGTCGGGCTGATGGACCCGATCTGTCCACCGTCCACTGTGTACGCCGCCTTCAACCACTACGGCGGTGAGGACCGGACCATGACCGTGTGGCCGTTCGCCGACCACGGCGGCGGGCACGGCTCGAACGCGGTCACGCAGCTGGAGTGGTTGCGGGAGCGCGGTTTGCGGTAGCCCGGTTCGGCAGGAAGTCGAGCGGTCCCCTGTGCGCCGAGACCTAGTGGTACGACCCGGAACGTGGGCCGGGTGATTCACCCTCAGCGGGTCGCCTCGCGGGTTCACCGAAGATCCGCAACGCCGCGCAGATCGCCAGCGCGGCCGCCCGGCCTCGGAGGGGGCCGGGCCGATGTGCGCGGCGAAGTTCCCGAATACCGCGAGGCCACGCCCCAACTCGATTCCGACAAGCTGGACCACGCCAGGTTTCTGTTTCTCCGCAATGCTTTCCGCCAGCGTCATGGCATCAGCGTCGTGACCGATCAGCCGTCCGGAACCACCCTGCTACCCGGCTGGGCCGCATCCTCCTGGCGATCACCGCGCCGACAGGGCACCGTCCGCGCGGACGGTGCCCTGTTCACACTCCCCGGCGGTCAGCCAGCCGAGACGGAGTAGCTGTTGGTCGTGAAGTTGAGCCCACCGCTGGACGACGTGATCTCGTAGCCGAACTGCACGGCGCCGACCGTGACGTCACCGAACCAGCCACGACCGCGGATCCAGTTCATCACCGCTTTGACGTCGACCGAGCCGGAGCCGGTGTTGGACGTGCGGACGAACGAGAACACCTCGTTCGAGCCGTTCGAACCGCGGTAGACGTTCCAGCTGTGGCCGCCCACCGTCGCCGACGCCTGCCAGGAGCCGATCGGGCCGACGTTGCCGACCTTGTTCATCCACAGCATGATCTCGTAGGCGTTGTTGTTGGCCCAGATGTCGTAGGCGGTCGTGTAGGACCCGGCGTTCGGGTACGAGACGTTGAAGTTGCTCGACAGGCTCCCGAGCGAGCTGAGCCGGCGGTTCACCATCTTCTCCGAGTGCGGGTAGGACTTCACCCCGCCGGTGTTGGGCTGGTTCGACCAGACACCCCAGTTGCTGTAGGAGTTGGCCCAGATCGACTGCGGCCCGGAGCCGTTGCCCCACACGTTGTTGCGCACCGTGTAGCCGCCGTTCGACCAGGTGCCCCACCTGTCCGACGAGCTCCAGGCCGCGGCGAGAGCGGTACTGGTGCCCAGCGACACGGCGAGGACGGCCGCCAGCGCGAGAATCAACGCGCGCACGAGCTTGTTCATCGTGGTTCCTTTCCGCACATCATTGAACGGAATCCGCGCCGCCCGGCGTCGAAGCGGTTCGACATCGCAAATCTAACATCGAACACGTCGAATGGAACCAGGAAGATTGTTCGACTGCATTCGTGCCCGAAGTACCAGCAAACACCACGTCAGATGGGTCGCCACCACGCCCCATCGCTAAATCGAAGCGCTTCGACCACAGTCGGAGGCCGGGTTCAGCAAGCCGCGAAACGAAACGGCCGACACCTCGGTGCCGGCCGGTGATCCGATGAAGACCGGCCCGGCGCGCCACTGCGCCGGGCCGGCCGTTCGCTAACCGAAGTTCACGTCGCTGCACCACATGTAGGTCTGGTCCGCGTGCGACGCCTGCCAGATCGTGAACACGATGTGGTTGCCCCGATAGGCACCGGAGGTCTGGACGTTGAACGTGATGTCCTTGGCCGGCGCGTACCTGCCGGTCTGCATGATGAAGTCGAGGTTGCCCCAGCCGAGTCTCTGGGTGGCCGGGTCGTACCCGTTCTTGCTGACGTAGACCTTGAAGTAGTCGGCACCGTGGCTGGCCTGGTCGTAGAGGTGCATCGAGAAGTTGCCGCCGATGTCGGTGGTCTTCCACTTGCCGGGGACGTTCAGGGAGTTGTTGCGCGACAGGCCGTTGCTGCACAGCTGTCCGTCCGGTGTGGACCCCTGGAAGTTCCCGCGAAGGCCGTCCCGCAGTGCGCTCATCCAGTTCCACATGGTGTCGGCGTTGGCCTGGAAGGCCTGCCAGCACATGGGATCCTGCTGCTGCATGACGGGGTCCATGTGGTGGCTGCCCCAGGTTTTCCAGCACTGGTAGGCGCGGGTGGGCGGGCCGACGATCGTGCCGTGCGCCGACGCGGACGGCGCCCAGACGAACGAGCAGGCCAGCATGCCGATGACCAGTGCGATGACGCCCCGCCGTCTGGTGGCGGACCAGGAGGTGCTGCGGACATGCATGATGAGCCTCCATTCTCCGATGATCGAGCAACAGCGGCGGAATGGGAGCGCTCCCGGAGAATCAACCCTACTGATAACACTCCGAAACCTCAACGAAACAGTGCGTGATCGACGACGCGATCGACGGGTGTGATCGACGAGGTGATCTACGGCCCGATCGAACAGCCTGGCAGCGCGGTCGAACGCCCACCGCGGCACAACGACGGCCGTCCGCCCCGATCGCCCGGCCGAGAACCACCCGCCGCGGATTACGATGATCGCCTCCAGCCGAGGCGATCCGAAAGGCGGGCATGATCACAATCAAGGAGGTCGCCCGCCACGCCGGCGTCTCGATGAGCACCGTGTCGTACGTGCTCAGCGGAAAACGGAGCATCTCCGAGGAGACCAAACGCCGCGTCGAGCAGAGCATCGTCGCGCTCGGCTACCACCCGAACGCCGGTGCGCGGGCGCTCGCGTCGAACCGCTCGCAGGTGCTCGGCCTGGTGATGCCGTTGCGGTCCGACCAGAACATGCCGGTCATCATGCAGTTCGTCTCGTCGATCGTGGCGACGGCGCGCAACTACGACTACGACGTGCTGCTGCTGACCAAGGAGGCCGGCCCCGGCGAGGCGCACCGGGTCATCGCGCGGTCCATGGCGGACGCGATCGTCATGATGGACGTGGAGAGCGCGGATCCGCGCGTTCCCGAACTGCGCGCGCTCGACGCGCCGGTGGTCCTGCTCGGCATGCCCGACGACCACGAGGATCTGAGCTGCGTCGACCTCGACTTCACCGCGGCGGGCAAGCAGATGGTGAACCACCTGGCCGACCTCGGGCACCGGTCGATCGCGTTGATCGGCTCGCATCCCTCCGTGTACGACCGCGGGACCAGTTACGCCGCACGGTTGCTGGACGGGTTCCAGAGCGCGGCCGCCAAGCGGAAGCTGACCGCGTCGGTGCACTCGTGCGCCCCCGGCTACGACTCGGTCGCGGCGTGCCTGGACGACGTGCTGAGCCCGGAACGCGGCGTCACGGGCCTGGTCGTGCACAACGAGGCCGTCCTCGGCCAGCTGCTGCTCGACCTGCGGCGCCGGTCGCTGGACGTGCCCGCCGACCTGTCGGTGATCACGCTGTGCCCCGACGACCTCGCGGAGAGCCTGGCCGTGCCGCTCACCTCGATGGCCGTCCCCGCCCAGGAACTGGGCGCGATCGCGGTCGAGATGGTGATGGCGCGGCTCGGGCAGGAACACCCGCCGGAGGTGCGCCTGCTCCAGCCGCAACTCACCGAGCGAGGCAGCACCGCTGCCCGCTGACAACGATTTCTCCTGGCCGTTCGACGATATTCGAATCGAATGGCGTCGAAATGAACGCGCGAAACGAATTACACGAAAGTTCTTCCGCGTTCGGCGTACTCGCCGTAGCCTGCCGGGACGAAGTCAGGCCGTTCGGCCGAACTCAGGTTGGTTCGATCGCCGACGGCGCACGGGCGCAGGGGGAACATTGAGACGACTGCTGGGCACTGTGCGCACAAGACCTCTCAGATGGGTGCTGGTCGCCGCCGTTCTGGCGACCAGCACGGCCAGTGCGTGCGGAGGCGGCAACCACCAGGCGTCCCCACCCTCCTCCTCGACAACGACGACGCCCCCGTACATCCCGGCGATCATCGAACCTCCCAGGGCCGCGTCGGGCGTGACCGTCCAGCAGGTCCTCGACGTGCGGACCGTGCGGCTCTCCGACGGTGAGGAGCTCAAGGTCCGGGGGCTCGCCACGCCCGACGCGTGCTGGGCGGACGCGGCCGGCACGTTCGCACGGACCATGCTGCTCGAGAAACCGGTCGAGCCGACGCCGGAAGGTTCGCTGCGGCTGGCCGACGGCACGGACTACGCGGTGCTCGCCGTCGAACTCGGCATGGTGCGCAACGACGCGGCCGACGACGCCACGATGAAGGCAGCCGAGGAGAAGGCGTCGGCCAAGAAGCTCGGCCGCTGGGGGCCGCCCTGCGTGCCGTCGGCCACCTCCGCACCGACCACCCCGCCCCCGAGCAACACCACCCCGCCCGCGCCGAAGCCGGTGACGGGGTGTTCCGTCGAATACCGCGTCACGAACACGTGGCCAGGCGGATTCCGCACCGACGTCACCATTCGCAACACCGGCACGACCGATGTCACCGGGTGGACGTTGCAGTGGAAGTTCCCCAACGGGCAGACGGTGTCGGAGATGTGGAACGCGACGTCGAAGCAGTCCGGTGCGGAGGTCGCCGCGACCGCCATGCCGTACAACCAGGCGATCGCCCGCGGGGAGTCCGTGCTGATGGGATTCACCGGCAGCGGCGGCGGCAACAATTCGACCCCGGGCGCGTTCAGCCTCAACGGATTCTCCTGCACACGCGTCTGAGCAGCCGACATATTCAGCAATAGCCATCGCGCAATATGTGCTCCATCTCTCCCGGGCAACTCCGAAACATCTCTCCGTCTTTCCAGCGGGAATTGGTTAGGGTTGATTCCCACCTGACGTTGCCGCTCGGCGGTCCATGAGAGATGAGCGGAGTTCGGTGTGGGGGCGGTACTCGAACGCGGGCGCGCGCTGGGTCGGCTGGGCTCGCTCAGCCCGGTGGCGCAGTTGCTCGTCGGCAGCCAGTTGCTGTTCAACGTCGGCTTCTACCTGGTCGTCCCGTACCTGGCCGGTCACCTCGCCGGTGACCTGGGGCTCGCGGGCTGGGTGATCGGCCTGGTGCTGGGGTTGCGGACGTTCAGCCAGCAGGGCCTGTTCGTCCTCGGCGGCACGCTCACCGACCGGTACGGGCCGAAACCCTCGATCCTCGCCGGCTGTGCCGTGCGGGTCGCCGGGTTCGCCGTGCTCGCGTTCGCCTCGTCACTGCCGGGCGTGCTGGCGGGCGTCGTGCTCGTGGGGGTGGCCGGAGCGTTGTTCGCCCCGGCCGTGGAGGCGTCGCTGGCCCGCGAGACGCAGCCGGACCGGCGGGCCGGCGTGTTCTCGGTCTTCGCGGTGTGCGGCGAGATCGGCGCGGTCACCGGACCGCTGCTCGGAGTCGTGCTGGCCGGTCAGTTCCGCGCCGCCTGCCTCGTGGGCGCGGCCGTCTTCACCGCGATCGGGATCCTGCACGCGCGGTTGCTGCCCCGGCTGCCGGGCGAGCATCGCGCCGAACCGGTGCTGGACGGCTGGCGCGAAGTGGTGCGCAACAAGGTCTTCCTGCTGTTCGCCGCCGGCTACTCGGCCTACCTGGTGTCCTACAACCAGCTCTACCTGGCGCTGCCGGTCGAGCTGAACCGCGCAGGTGCGGACCCGAGGACGCTCGGGTTGCTGTTCGCGCTCGCGTCCACGCTGATCATCTTCTTCCAGCTGCCCGTGTCCGCCCTCGGCCGCAGGGTGCTCGGCAGGGCCGGCGCCCTCGTCGGCGGGTTCGTCCTCATCGGACTCGCGTTCGCCGTGGTCGCGGTGCGGCCGCCCGGTGTCACCGGAGCGGTCGCCTTCGTGGTGCTGCTCATCTTCGGCGAGATGCTCGCTGTGCCGCAGGCGAAAGAACTCGTTCCCGCGCTGGCGGGCGAACGCAGGCTCGGCACCTACTTCGGTGTGCTGGCGTCCGCGGGCGGTGCGGCCGTGCTGGTCGGCAGCACGGTCAGCGGCGCCCTGCTCGAGCACGGACGCGTCGCCTGGGTCGTGCTCGCACTGCTTCCGCTGGCGGGAGCCTGCGTCCTCGCCGCCCTCGCACGCTCCGGAGCGTTCGCCGAAAGGCCGGAAATGATCTCGTGACGAGGTCAGCCCGCCGCGACGATCCGCCACTGCTGGTTCGTGCTGTTGCTGTCGCTCCACTGCCCGAGCGAGGCGGAGGCCGACGTGCGGCCCATGCCGTCCAGGTAGAGGCCGGTGGCGCGGTTGCGCAGGCGCACGTCGTTGCCCCGGCTCTTGCCCGTGACCACCGTCCACTGCTGGCTCGTCGCGGTGCTGCCCGCGCGCTGGCTCACCTCGGCGCCGTTGGACGAGCGACCGGCGCCGTCGAGGTACAGGCCGGTGACCGTGTTCTTCAGCCGGACGTACGAGCCCGCGTTCTCGACGGTCCAGCGCTGGCTCGCGCTGGTGCCGCCGGTGCCCTGGCCCGCGGCGGAGTCGGTGGTGCGTCCGAGGCCGTCGACGTACCAGCCGGTGCCGATGTTGCGGATCTCGACCGTGGTGCTGCCGGCCTCGCCCACGCCCCAGGAGTACCGCAGCTGCTGCAGTCCCGACGGGTTCGTCAGCGACAGCTCGATGTTCTGGCCGCTGCCGGTCCTGGTCGTCATGCTGTACCAGTCGCCGTCGCGCAGGCCGGGCCAGTACACGCTGCCCATCCCGAGCTCGCGGAGCTTCGCGCTGACACCCCGGATGTAGTCGGCCATGTACGACCCGCTGGGGATGCTGTAGTCGATCGGGTCGAAGTACACGCCGTTCTTGGTGCCCGGCCCCATCGCGCCACCCCACTCGGTGGCGATGGTGCGGCTCGCGTAGCCGCCGATGTAGCTCGCGATGTGGTTGCCCCACTCGGTTTCGCTCTCGTAGCCCGCGAAGAACGAGTAGTCGTGCACCGCGAGCAACGTGCCGTTCAGCCTGCTGTCGCTGCCGACCGCGGCGACGTTCTGGGCGAGACCGGCGCCGTCGAGGACCACCCTGCCGCGCGGGACGCTCGAGTACCTGGCGAGCCAGCCGTTGTACATGGTGTTGAGGTCGCCCGTGCTGTAGCCGTGCGGCTCGTTGATGACCTCGAAGTAGGCGTTCGGGTTGCCGCCGTACTTCGCGATCACCTTGTCCCACATCTGGTCGAACGCCGTCGTGTTCGGCGGCCGGCCGCCGGTGTGCGCCCAGTACGCGAAGATCACGTTGCCCTTGGTGAGCGCGGCGTCGAGCGCGCCGGTGTAGGTGCCCCAGTAGTTCGCCACGGTCGGCTCGTTGATCGGGACGCGCACCGTGTTGGCGCCGGTGATCGAGTACAGCCGGCCGATCACCCGGTCCGCGACGACCGCCGCCGAGGAGTAGGTGTCCGATGCACTGAGGCCGGAGGGGTACAGCACGCCGTTGACGAAGTTGTCCCTCTGGTCGGCCCAGTTCACCCCGCGGAACTGGTTCGTGGAGGCCAGCGCCGGGCTCGAGACGCCGGTCACCAGGCCGGCGGCCAGCACCACCGAGGCCAGCAGCCGCAACGTGGGAAGCGCTTTCCATCGACGACTCATCGGCTGCTCCACTACAGTGCGTCACTCATCGCGATCGGTCATGTGCGGGCTGTACCCGGCGGTACATCAGAGCAGCCAGCCGAAGAGGGCGTCAAGAAGATGAGCATGCTTATTTGCTGCCCAGGTCTGCTGCTTGATCAGTCCGCTGGCCAGGTTCGACACCTCATTCGATGGCCTGTCCTGCTCGTTCGACGCGCATGTATTCTGGTTCGACGAACGACAAAGTCGTACTCATGAAGGAGCCGTCTCGGTGGATGCCGAAGCCGTGCACGTGTCACCCGCCCCCTACCGGCCGGGCTACGAGCGGGTCGCCGAGCGGATCCTGCAGCTCATCGCGGAGCTCGAGCTCCGCCCCGGCGACCGCATGCCGACCGAGAACGAGCTGGCCGGCCGGATGGGGACCAGCCGCACCGTGGTGCGGGAGGCCGTGAAGATCCTCTCGGCACTCGGCCGCGTCCGCGCGCACAAGGGCCGCGGGCTCTACGTGGCCGACGACGAGGGCATGCTGGGTTCGTCCAGGTGGGGCGGCTTCTTCCTGCCCACCGACCTCGACCACGTCTACATGCTCTTCGAGTTCCGCCGGGTCCAGGAGAGCGCGGCGGCACGGCATGCCGCGACCCGCGCCACCCCCGCTGAGCTGCGCGCCATCGCCGACGCCGCCGAGCTGTGCCGGGAAGGGCACACGACGGGCCAGGCGGCGCTGTTCGACCGCGGCGACGACGAGTTCCACCTGGCCGTCGCCGCCGCCTCGCACAACCAGTTCCTCGTCGCGGCGGTGCGCGAAGCCCGCCGCCTGCAACGCCAGTCCAACATCATCGGGCTGCGGGGAGCGGTCGGCAGCCACACCGCGGAGGCGGTGGAGGAGCACGCCGCGATCTACCGGGCGATCCGCGACGGCGACGAGGACGCGGCCGCCGCGGCTGCCGCCGCGCACGTGGACCGGACCCTCGACGACTACCGCCGGGAGATCCAGCGCCGCGTCTTCGGCTGACCTGGACCCGTCTTCCGGATGTGTGCTACAAACTTCCCGGTGTTTGGTGTGATGTATCGCACTGAACCGATGCACTGAAGCATCGAGGGAGGGACGCATGTCCGCCACCGCACGCATGCCCCTGACGCCGTGAGCGCGCCCTTGCCGGCCGCGTCCGGGCGGCTGCCGCACACCGAGATCGGACGACCGGACCCGCACCGGCGAAGACACGACCTCCTCTAGGCCGCCTCCTGTCGCGTGCCCTGTCCGCCCGCGCGACATCGTGACGACCTGACACCGCTCCGAACGCACGACGTTCGGCGCGGCATCGAGCTCTGCGCTCGATCACCCTCGTAGTCCATTGTGGACTTGAGTGGCGATCTCCCTGCGAACAAAGGAGTTCCTCGATGTCATCCGGATCAACACGGCTCGTCAGACTGCTCGTCGGTGTGGGCGCGACGATGACACTGGCCGCGGGCGCCACGGCGGGCACGTCGCAAGCCGCCGCGCAGGGCCCGTGCGACATCTACGCCGCCGGAAACACGCCCTGCGTGGCCGCGCACAGCACGACCCGCGCGTTGTACGGCTCCTACGCCGGTGCGCTCTACCAGGTACGTCGTTCGTCGGACAACACGACGCGGGACATCGGCGTGCTGGAGGCCGGCGGAGTGGCCGACGCCGCGGCACAAGATTCGTTCTGCGCCAACACGACCTGCCTCATCACGGTCATCTACGACCAGTCCCCCAGGCACAACCATCTCACCCAGGCACCGCCGGGCGGATTCCCCGGCCCGGCACCCGGCGGCTACGACAACCTGGCGAACGCGACCGCGGCACCGATCACGGTCGGCGGGCACAAGGCGTACGGCGTCTTCGTGGCTCCGGGAACGGGCTACCGCAACAACAACGCCACCGGCACGGCGACCGGTGACCAGCCGGAGGGTATGTACGCGATCTTCAACGGCACGCATTACAACGGCGGTTGCTGCTTCGACTACGGCAACGCCGAGCGCAACAGCCGGGACAACGGCAACGGCACGATGGAAGCCATCTACTTCGGCAACATCAAGGTCTGGGGCTACGGCACGGGCAACGGCCCGTGGGTGATGGCGGACCTCGAGAACGGGCTGTTCTCCGGTGTCAACGCCGGCTACAACGCCAACGACCCGTCGGTGAACCACCGGTTCCTGACCGCGATCATCAAGGGCGAGCCGAACCACTGGGCCATCCGCGCGGGCAACGCGCAGACCGGCGGCCTGTCCACCTACTACGACGGCAAGCGCCCGAACGTCAACGGGTACAACCCGATGCGCAAGGAAGGCGCGATCATCCTCGGCACCGGCGGCGACAACAGCATCGGTTCCGCGGGCACCTTCTACGAGGGCGTGATGACCGCCGGCTACCCGTCCAACGCCACCGAGGACGCGGTGCAGGCCAACATCACCGCCGCCGGCTACACCATCGGGGCCAGCACCGGCAGCGGACCGCTGCACGCGAGCGGCGCGGGCAAGTGCCTCGACGGCGCGAGCTCCGGCGTCCAGCTGCAGATCCGTTCCTGCACCGGCCAGGCCAACCAGAACTGGACCCGCACGGCGGAGAACCGGCTGACCGTCACCGTCGGCGGCGCCACCCTGTGCCTGGACGCCAACGGCGCGGGCACCACGGCGGGCACCAAGGTGATCACCTGGAGCTGCAACGGCCAGGCGAACCAGCAGTGGCAGCTCAACCCGAACGGCACGATCACCGGCGTCCAATCAGGACTGTGCCTGGACGTGACCGGCGCGTCCACCGCGGAGGGCGCCCTGGTCGAGCTCTGGACCTGCAACAGCGGCAGCAACCAGCAATGGGCGCTCGGCTAGCCTGCCCTGCCCTGAAGCCCTTTTTCAACGACGAAAACGAGGGGTTCGATGTCCACCAGTCCATCCCTGCGACGGCGTGGCAGATCGGCGCTCGCCGCTCTGACCGCCGCCGGACTCACCACAGCCACCCTGACAGCGACGCTGGCGGTCGCCTCCACGCCCGCGGCCGCCGCGGCGAGCACGCTCGGTGCCGCGGCGGCGCAGAGCGGCCGCTACTTCGGCGCCGCGATCTCCCAGAGCCATCTCGGCGACTCGGCGTACGTGAACACGTGGGGCACGGAGTTCAACAGCGTCACACCTGAAAACGAGATGAAATGGGACACCGTCGAGCCCGGCCGCAACCAGTTCAACTTCGGCCCGGCGGACCAGATCGTGAGCCAGGCGCGCAGCCGCGGCATGTCGGTCCGCGGCCACACCTTCGTCTGGTACCAGCAGATTCCCGGCTGGGTGAACGGCCTGAACGGCAACGACCTGCGCGCGGCGATCTCGAACCACATCACCCAGGTGGCCGGTCACTGGAAGGGCCAGATCTACGCCTGGGACGTGGTGAACGAGGCGTTCGAGGAGAACGGCAGCCGCCGTCAATGGTTCGTGCAGCAGCGGCTCGGCGACGGCTACATGGAGGACGCGTTCCGCACCGCCCGCGCCGCCGATCCGGCCGCCAAACTCTGTTACAACGACTACAACACCGACGGCATCAACGCGAAGAGCACCGGCATCTACAACATGGTGCGCGACTTCAAAACCCGCGGCGTGCCGATCGACTGCGTCGGCTTCCAGAGCCACCTCGGCCAGGGCGCGAACCTGAGCAGCTACCAGGCGAACCTGCAACGCTTCGCCGACCTCGGCGTCGACGTGCAGATCACGGAGCTCGACGTCGGCGGCTCCGGTTCCGCCCAAGCCGCGACGTACCGCGCGGTGACGCAGGCCTGTATGGCCGTGACGCGCTGCACCGGGATCACCCCGTGGGGCATCACGGACAAGTACTCGTGGCGGGCAGGCGACACCCCGTTGCTGTTCGACGGCAACTACAACAAGAAGCAGGCGTACACCGCAGTGCTCGACGCGCTGAACGGCGGCGGCGGTGGTGGCGGCAATGGCACGTTGCGCTCCGTTTCCGCCAACAAGTGCCTGGACGTGCCGAACTCGTCGACCTCCGCGGGCACCCAGCTGCAGATCTGGGACTGCCACACCGGGACGAACCAGCAGTGGACGCGCGCCGCGTCCGGTGAGATCTCGGTCTACACCGGCGACTCCAAGCGGTGCCTGGACACCTCCGGCACGGGCAACGGCGCGAACTCGGTCATCGCGAACTGCAACGGCGGCAACAACCAGAAGTGGAACGTCGGCAGCAACGGCACGCTCACGAACGTCCAATCAGGACTGTGCCTCGACGTCAACGGCCGGGGAACCGCCAACGGCACCAAGGTGATCATCTGGTCCTGCAACGGCGGCACCAACCAGCAGTGGACCGGCCTGAACGACCCGGGCCCCGGCCCCGGACCCGGTCCGCTGCCGTCGCGGTACTCGTGGAGCTCGAGCCAGCAGCTGATCGCGCCGAAGTCCGACTCGACGCACAACATCGCGGGCATCAAGGACCCGACCGTGGTGTACCACGACGGGAAGTGGCACGTTTTCGCCAGCGTGGCGAACGCGGCCGGGTACAACATGGTCTACCTGAGCTTCACGGACTGGGCGCAGGCGAGCGCGGCACCGCACTTCTACCTCGACAGGTCGGGGATCGGCGCCGGCTACCGGGCGGCACCCGAGGTGTTCTACTTCGCGCCGCAGAACCTGTGGTACCTGGTCTACCAGGACGGCAACGCCGCCTACTCGACCAACCCCGACATCAACAACCCGGCGGGCTGGACCGCGCCGAAGCACTTCTACCAGGACATGCCGAAGATCATCAGGGACAACATCGGCAGCGGCTACTGGGTCGACATGTGGGTCATCTGCGACGCGGTGAACTGCCACCTGTTCTCCTCCGACGACAACGGTCACCTCTACCGGTCGCAGACCGCGGTCGGGAGCTTCCCGAACGGCATGAGCGACCCGGTCATCGCCGCGCAGGACTCCGACAAGTACGCGCTGTTCGAGGCGTCCAACGTGTACAAAGTGGACGGTGCGAACCAGTACGTGCTGATCGTCGAGGCGATCGGGGCGCAGGGCCGGTACTTCCGGTCCTGGACGTCGAGCAGCATCTCCGGCCCGTGGACGGCGCTGGCCGACACCGAGAGCTCACCGCTCGCGGGCGCCGCCAACGTCACGTTCCCCGCCGGATCGTGGACGCGGGACATCAGTCACGGCGAGATGATCCGGTCCGGCCGTGACCAGACGCTGAGCATCAGCCCCTGCAACATGCGCTACCTGTACCAGGGACGCGATCCCAACTCCGGTGGCGACTACAACAGCCTGCCGTGGCGGCTGGGCCTGCTCACGCAAACCAACTCTTCCTGCTGACTGGCGAACGCTAGGAGACGACGTTGTCCAACGCACCAGACGAGCGTTCACCGGACCACCAGCACAGGATCCGGCGCCGCACCATCCTCGGCACCGGCCTGGCGGCTCTCGCCGCACCCGCGCTGGCCCGCACTGCCGAAGCCTCCGCGGCACAGGCGAGCGGGGACGTGACGGCCGCGGCATGGCCCGACCCGCCCAACGGCTACCCCGAGTGGAACAACAACATCGGGATCTTCCAGGTCAACGCCCAGCCCGCGCACGCCACGTTCATGCCCTACGCCGATCTCCAGCAGGCGCTGGCGGCGGACCGCTCGAACTCACCGTTCCGGCTCGACCTGACCGGGACGTGGAAGTTCAAGCACGTCACCAAACCCGCGGACCGCGACCTGAACTTCTGGCGGACCGACGTCAACGACAGCGGCTGGGCGAACCTGCCGGTGCCCGCCAACTGGCAGCTGCACGGCTACGACAACCCGATCTACGTCAACGTCACCTACCCGTGGTGGGGCGGCAACGGGCAGAACGAGAACGCGCAGCCCCCGTTCGCGCCGCAACGCGTCAACCCGGTCGGCCAGTACCGCAGGACGTTCACGCTTCCGCCCACCTGGCAGGGGCGGCGGATCCACATCCACTTCGAGGGCGTCAAGTCCGGGTTCTACCTGTGGGTCAACGGCACGAAGGTCGGTTACCGCGAGGGCTCCTACACGCCCTCGGAGTTCGACATCACCGACCAGGTGCGCACCGGGTCGAACCTGATCGCGGTCGAGGTCTTCCGGTACCCGGACGGCGACTGGCTGGAGGACCAGGACATGATCCGGCTGTCCGGGATCTTCCGGCCGGTCTTCCTCTACTCGCTGCCGCCCGTGCACCTGCGCGACTTCACGATCACCACGCCGTTGCGGGACAACTACACCAACGCAGACCTCGGCGTCGCGGTGGCCGTGCGCAACAGCGGCGGGCAGCAGCCGGGCACGTTCACGGTCGAAACCCAGCTGTACGACCAGAACCAGCAGCCCGTGTGGCCGGAACCGTTGCGCACGGCGGTGAACTCCCCCTCGCCTGGCCAGGAGGCGACCGGGCGCGGCTCGAAGGCGGTGCAGGGGCCGAGGCTCTGGTCCGCCGAGCACCCGAACCTCTACACCGCGGTGCTCTCGCTCAAGGACCCGGCGGGCACGGTGATCCAGACCGTGTCGGCCAGGGTCGGCTTCCGCGAGTTCGCCATCAAGAACGGGCTCATGCGGATCAACGGCCAGCCCGTGTCGTTGCGCGGCACCAACAGGCACGAGATGCATCCGGACCACGGCGCGGCGCTGACCCGTGAGGACATGGTCCGCGACATCACGGTGATGAAGCAGATCAACATCAACTCGGTCCGCACGTCGCACTACCCGAACAACGCGGTGTGGTACGACCTCGCCGACGAGTACGGCCTGTACGTCCTGGACGAGACCAACCTCGAGACCCACGGCATCCGCGACAACTACCCGGACTCGAAGGCGGACTGGACCTCCAACGTGCTCGACCGGGCAGCGCAGATGGTGCACCGCGACAAGAACCACCCGTCGGTGATCATGTGGTCGCTCGGCAACGAGGCCGGTGGCGGCAGCAACTTCGTCACGATGCGCGACTGGATCCGCGCGGCCGACCCGACCCGGATCATCCAGTACGAGGGCGACAACCGCCCCCAGGTCAGCGACATCCGGTCCGCGATGTACGAAAGCCCCGCCGGAGTGCAGAACCGGGCGCGGAACACCTCCGACACCCGGCCGTACGTGATGATCGAGTACACCCACAGCATGGGCAACTCGACCGGCAACCTCAAGGAGTACTGGGACATCATCCGTGCCAACCCGATCCTGCAGGGCGGCTGGATCTGGGACTTCGTCGACCAGGCACTGACCTGGAAGGCCTCGAACGGCGCCACGTACCAGGCCTACGGCGGCGACTGGGGCGACAACCCGAACGACGGTGCCTTCAGCGGCGACGGCATCGTCACCACCAACCGGCGGATCAGCGGCAAGGCCGTCGAGGTCAAGCAGGTCTACCAGGCGATCAACGTGGCCGCCGGCAGTTCCTTCGACACCGTCCGGATCACCAACGAGTACCTCTTCAGCAACGTCGGCGAGTTCGTCGCCGACTGGGCGCTGGTCGCCGACGGCACGGTGGTCCAAAGTGGACAGCTCACCGCGGAGCAGGCCGACATCGCGCCGCTGTCCACCAAGACGGTGCAGCTGCCGGTCCAGCGTCCGGCCAACCCGGCGCCGGGCGAGGAACACTTCCTGCAGCTGTCGTTCAAGCTGCGGACGGCGACGCCGTGGGCGGGCGCCGGTTTCGAGGTGGCCAAGCAACAACTGCCCGTCAACCTCAACAGCCCGGCGATCGTGCCGACACCGGTCACGTCCGTGCCGGTGCTGACCGCCACCGAGACCGGCGACCGCATCACCGTCACCGGACAGGACTTCACCGTCGCCATCGCGAAGTCCAACGGCGTGATCACCTCCTACGAGGCGATGGGCATGCGGCTGCTGAGTTCCGGTCCCACACCGAACTTCTGGCGAGCGCCGACGGACAACGACAACGGCAACGGCCACCCGAACCGCAACGGGACGTGGCGCAACGCCGGCGCGAACCGCACGGTGAGCCGCGTGGCGCTCGAACGGCCGTCCGACCGCGCGGTGCGGGTGACCATCAGCGGCACCCTGCCGACCAGCACCGTCTCGACGTTCACGATGACGTACACCATCTACGGCAACGGCGAGATCAAGGTCGACAACACCCTGCACCCCGGGTCGTCGTCCCTGCCCTACATCCCCGAGGTCGGCACGATGCTGTTCCTGCCGGGTGAGCTCTCCCGGCTGCGCTACTACGGCCGGGGCCCGCACGAGAACCAGTGGGACCGCAAGACCGGCTCCGACGTGGGCGTGTACTCCTCGACCGTGGCCGAGCAGTGGACCGGCTACCTGCGGCCGCAGGAGAACGGCAACAAGACCGACGTCCGCTGGGTCGCCCTGGTCAACGGCAGCGGCCGCGGCCTGCTCGCGTACGGCGACCAGCCGCTGGAGGTCAACGCGTCGTACTTCACCCCCGAGGACCTCTCGAAGGGCGTCCGCCACGACTACCAGCTGACCCGGCGGCAGGACGTGGTGCTGCGGCTGAACCTGCGGCAGACGGGCGTCGGCGGCAACGACAGCTGGGGCGCGCAACCCCTCGACACCTACAAGATCTTCCCCAACCGGGACTACACCTACACGTACCGGTTGAAGCCGCTGCCCGACCTCGGCCAGGCGCTGGCGCTGTCCCGCGTTCCGGTCGGCACCGCGGGCGGCGGCGGTACCGGGGTGCAGCCGGGGGTGGACTACCACCTCGTCGCCCAGCACAGCAACAAGCTGGTCGACATCAACGGCGCGTCCACCGCGGCGGGCGCCACCGTGATCCAGTGGGCCGCCACGGGCGGGCTGAACCAGGTGTTCGACTTCGTCGACTCCGGTGGCGGCTACTACCGCATCCGGGCGCGGCACAGCGGTCTCGTGCTCCAGGTCGCGAGCTCGAGCACCGGCGCCGACATCACCCAGCAGGCCGACACCGGCTCGCCCGCCCAGCAGTGGCAGGTGGTCGACCAGGGCCTGGGCGTGGTCAGCTTCGTCAACCGGCAGAGCGGTCTGGCCATGGACGTGTTCAGCGCCTCGACCGCGGACGGCGCCCGGATCTCGCAGTGGACCGCGGGAAGCGGGCTGAACCAGCGGTTCGCGCTCCAGCGGCTCTGAGCCGATGAGGTGAGCTTTCCCTGGCGTGGTCGGGGAAAGCTCACCCTTCGGAGGCGACCTCCTCCAGCCACGCGCCGATGAGCGCGGGCCAGTCGAGGGTCAGCACGGCCTGGTGGGTCGCGTGGAAGAGCCCCAAAGGCCCGCCACCGCGGCCATCGGCCTCGAGGATCACGTGCAGCTCGTGCTCTCCGGCGACGAACGTCAGCTCGACCTCGCCGATCCGGTCCGCGTACCGGGCAGGCGCGACGAGCTCGATCTCCTGGTAGTACCCCGGTTCGTGCCGCACCCCCGGCAACCGGCCGGCGTCGACCCCCGACCCGCGCAACCGGAAACCCAGCTGCCCGAAGGCCTCCAGCACCTTCCGCTGCCCCGGCGCCGGCTCCACCTGCACGACGTCGAGGTCGTCGTGGACCGAGACGCCCGCCACGAAGACCTCGGTCCGCACCCCCACGGACACGCCGGGCAGCCACAGGCCGCCGACAGCGGTGATCGGTGTCTCCCACGGCACCGCGAGCTGGAACGGGATCGACACCACCTCGCCCGGCAACACCCGTATTGCCCGGCGTGCGACGACCCGGTGCAACTCGCGATCGCCGTGCTCGGCCTCGACGCTCGTGACGAGCGACAGCACGACCTGGCTGATCACCGCCTCGGACCTGCCACCCTGCAGGTGCGCTTGGCCCGTGATCACCTGGCCGGGCACGGTGCGCGGTGAGTCCAGCACGGTATCGGCCGACGGGCCGCCGACGCCGAGAGCGTTGAGCATCCGGCTGAACATGAGCTGACTCCTGCCGTCTGGGATGGGCGGCATCGAGCGTCACAGACAGCGCCGGGTCACCACATCGGCCCGGCGGCCGGAACAGCCTGCCACCCGGCCGGAACACGCCCCGCCAGGTGGCTGGTCAGACGCGGTCGAACGGCACCCGCAGCCGCACCCGGAACCCGCCCTCCGGCGTCGGCCCCGTCTCCACCGCACCGCCGAGCAGCTCGGCCCTCTCCCGCAGCCCCACCAGTCCGTGCTGCGCGCTGGGCAGCGGAACCGTCGGCCGCGTCGGCCTGCCGTTCGTGATCGTCACGGTCAGTTCGGCTCCCACCCGGTCGATCCGCACCGTCGCGGCGGCTCCCGGGGCGTGCTTGCGCACGTTCGTCAGTCCTTCTTGGACAGTGCGGTAGACCGCGCGCTGCACCACCGGCACGGCTTCGGTCGGCACCTCCCCGTCTAGCCGGACGTCGATGCCGCTGGTGGCCAGCAACCGGTCCAGGTCGAGCAGGGTCGGCTGCGGCATGAGCTCGGTCGCGAGTGTGCCGGACGCGCGCAGCAACGTGACCATGTGCCGCAGCTCGTCGAGGGTGTCGACGCTGAGCTGGCGGATGGTCGTCGCGGCCTCGCGGGACGCCGGGTCGGGCGTGCTGACCTGCCACGCCCCCGCGCGCACCGCGATCAGGCTCACCTGGTGCGACACCACGTCGTGCATCTCGCGGGCGAGCTGCGCGCGTTCCTTGGCCAGGGTCTGCTCGGCGATCAGCAGCCGTTCGTGCTCGCGCGCCTCGTTGATCTCCCGCAGCCGCAGGGAGAGGTCGTGCCGGGCCTGGACGAGCTGGCCCAGGAACGCCGGTGCGAGCGCCGTCATCGAGCCATACAGGACGTTCAGCAGGATCGTCTTGTGATCGGCGGCGACGAACATCTCGTACGGGTCGGGAAAAGTGTTGCCGGCCACCACCACGAGCGCGAAGCCCGCCAGCTTGCGGCGATCGGGCTCGTAGCGGGCGACGGTGTAGAGCGCGATCAGGGACGAGATGCCGGAGTACGACACGAACAGGGCCGGCAACGTCAGCACGAACACCAGTCGCGGAAACCGGCGCCGCACGACCAGCGCCAGCACCGCGACGCACGCGAGCACCGTGGCGACCGGCTGGTCGCCGTCGGCCGTCAGCCACACGTCGAGGCCCGCCGCCAGCACCAGGGCGGCGTCGAAGGACCGCGCCCCGTTCACAGCAACCCCGCCCGCTGCGCCAGCAAGGCCGCCTGAACGCGGCTGCCGACGCTGAGCTTGGTCAGGATCGCGCTGACGTGGTCCTTGATCGTGCCCACGCTCAGGTGCATCCGCGCGCCGATCTCGGCGTTCGACAGGCCTTCCGCGACCAGCACGAGCACCTCGCGCTCCCGCACGGACAGCGTGGCCACCGCCGAGGCGTCGGGCCCTGTGCCGCGGCCCAGGTACCCGTCGACCACGGTCTGGGAGACCTTCGGCGACAGCACCACTCCCCCGCTCGCGAGCGTGCGGACGAGCTGCGCCAGCTGCGTCGGCTCGGTGTCCTTGAGGATGAACCCGGCCGCACCCGACCGCAGCGCCTCGGCGATGTACTCGTCGGAGTCGAACGTGGTCAGCATCGCCACGACCGGCGGCTGCGCCATCGCCATCAGCGTGCGCAGCACCGTGAGGCCGTCGACGTCGGGCATCCGGATGTCGAGCAGCACCACGTCCGGCCGATGCGTCCCGACCTCCCGCACCGCCTGCCCACCGGCCGCGGTCGCCACCACGTCGATGTCCCCGGCCGCGCGCAGGATCAGCTCGAACCCCGACCGCACCAACGCCTCGTCGTCCACCACGACAACCCTGATCACACCGCAGACGATAAGCCCCTCGCGCCGGCCGGTCGACGGCGGCGCGTCTACTTCGGACAGTAACCGGTGGCGCCGGCCGCAAGTTGCCGATCGTCTCTAGTTCGAAGGCCGGTCGTCTCGGCACCCGCTCCGATCGGTCCGCTGTCCTCCGCGCGCTGAACGGCCAGGCAGCGAACCCCCGTACTCCCCCGTCGGAAGCGTCGAACACGAGAGGAAAACCAAGATGCCGAACCAGAAGCAGGTGGTGAAGCGTGGCGTGATGGTGGCAGTCCTGGCCGCCGCGGTCAGCGTCGGACTCACCGGCACAAGCGCCGCGAGCCCCACCACAAGTACCACCGCCGCCGCCAACTGCACCGCGCAGCAGAAGCAGGCAGCGAACCAGGCCGCGACCAACGCGAAGAACCAGGCCGGCCGGGCGCAGCGAGCAGCCAAGCTGGCGGCGAACACGGCCAAGCGCGCCCAGCAGGCCGCGCAGAAGGCCCAGCAGAAGGCGAACACGGCCAAGCAGACCGCCGACGCGGCCGCGAAGAAGGCACAGCAGACCAAACAGGCAGCCGACGTGACCAAGGCGAACCAGGCCAAGCAGGCGTCCGACCAGGCCGCTGCGGCAGCGGCCAAGGCGAAGCAGCAGGCGACCGCGCTGGCGAACCGGGCCGCGAAGGCCAAGAAGGCCGCGGACCAGGCGGCCGGCCGCAACAACCAGGCTGCCGCGGCGGCGCGCAAGTGCGCCGCCTGACGGGGGCGATCGGGCTCGTGGTCTACCGGGAGCGAACCCGATCGTGAGGACGGAGAAGGAGCCTGGGCCGCGGCGGTCCCGGGCTCCTTCCCCGCGTCACGGCCAGGAGAAAGCCCGATGCCCGGCAGCGGCCCGGAGGCCTTCTCCGTTCGACAACCAGGAAAACTCAGGTGTCCGGCAGCAGTCCCGCGTCGTGCGCGACGATCGCGGCCTGGGTCCTGTTGGCACAGCCCAGTTTCGCGAGGATGCGGCTCACATAGGTCTTGACCGTCCCCTCCCCCATGTAGAGCAGCCGCGCCGTCTCCGCGTTGGACGCGCCGGCACCGACCATCACGAGCACCTCGCGCTCGCGTTCGTTCAACGTCCCCACCAGCCGCTGCGCCTTCACGGCCCTGCTGTCGGCAGCCGTCAGGTGCGTCGCGATGAGGTCCTTGGTGATGCGCGGCGAGAGGATCGCACCCCCGTGAGCCGCCGCCCGCACCGCGTGGATGAGCTCCTGCGGCCCGCTGTCCTTGAGGATGAACCCGGCGGCCCCGGCACGCAGCGCCCGCGTGATGTACTCCTGCTCGCCGAACGTCGTGAGCATCACGACCTTGACCGCGGGCGCTCGCACGGCCAGCTGCTCGGCGGCGGTCAGGCCGTCGGTGCCGGGCATGCGGATGTCCACGAGCGCCACGTCGACCGGCACCGCGCAGGCACGTTCCACCGCCTCCTCGCCGTCACCCGCCTCCGCGACCACCTCGATGTCGGCGGCGTGTCTCAGCACCAGCCGGACTCCCTCGCGCAGCAGTTGTTCGTCATCGACCAGCATCACCCGGATCGGTTGCGCGGTCACGACTTCGGCAGTTCGAAGCGGGTCTTCTGGACGAGCAGGTCCCGGTGGAAGCAGTAGCGTTCGATCATGGTCCATTCGCCCTCCTGGTAGTAGCTGTAAGAACATTGCGCGTTCGCGGGTCGCGCCGGTTCGACCCCGCGGGCCGCCAGGCGGGCGAGCGGACTGTCCGGCCCGGCCGTGTCGGTGACCTGGTCGCGGGTGCTGCCGAGCGCGAGAGTCTCGAACGGCAGCTGTGCCTGGACGTTCTGGAAGTCGAACATCACGGTGTTGAAGGTGACGACGAGAATCGCCACCGCGCCGATCAGCCCGGTCGCCAGAACCGCGGACATGCCCGCGCGCGCGAGCTGGTCGTCGGGGCGGGCGGGGCCGTCGGAGGCGACCGGGATCGGGCTGGTCGCGGTGAGCGGAAGCGTTGCGGTGACGCGGAACCCGCGTCCCTGCCGGGGGCCGGCCTCGAAGCTGCCGCCGAGCAACCGAACCCGTTCCTGCACGCCCGCGAGCCCGAGACCCGTGCCCGGCGCCGGGGCCGCCGTCCCGCCGTCGTCGAACACGCCGACGCGGACGCAGTCGCTGCCGTGCTCCACCACGACTTCCCCGTGCGCGCCCTGGGCGTGACGGCAGACGTTGGTGAGTCCTTCGCGCACGATCCGGTGCACCGCCTGCCGGACCGGGCTGGCGACGCCGGTCAGGTCGTCGCCCGTCCACTCCAGCCTGACGTGGACGCCTCCCGCCTGGGCCTGCCGCACCAGCTGGAACACGTCCGCCCTGGTGCCGGTGTGGTCCGCGGGCTGCGTGCTGGCGGGTTCGGGCTGGCGGAGAATGCCGAGGGTCGCCCGCAGCTCGTCCATCGCGGTGCGCACGGTTCCCCTGATGAGCCGCGCGGGGTCGCTGATGTGGCGCGGCGTCGTCGTGTCGAGCTCGAGACTCCCCGCGTACAGGGAGATGAGGCTGAGCCGGTGGCCGAGCAGATCGTGCATCTCCTGCGCGATGCGGGTCCGTTCCTGCAGCCGCGCGGTCGACCCGGCGTAACGGGTCTGCTCGTGCAGGGCGCTGATCAGCTGTTCGCGTTGCACGAGAAGGGCCTGCACCACGACCGGACCGGCCACGCAGACGAGCACCGAGACGCCGAAGTCGACGAGCACGGCCTTCCACTGGTACCCCGACCCGACCAGCCCGATCACGACCGGCAGCAGGGCCGCCACGACCAGCACGGTGGTCCGCCACCGCTCGTTCCGGACCCGCGCCGCCACGCTGTAGGCCGCCACCGCCAGTGCGATGCCGGCCGCCGGGTACCAGCCGAACAACGCCGCCGCGGTCAGCACCGCCACCCCGGGCAGGCGATGCCGGAGCAGGGCGGGCACCATCGAGGCACCCGCGATCACCAGGCCGACCACCGGGTCGTCGCACGGTGCGGGTCCCCAGTCCACGATCACGTACCGGGTCGCCGTGAAGGTGACCGCGCCGATGAACGCCAGCAGCATCACCTCACGGCTCAGCGCCACGACCCGTGGGGAGAGCCGCGGCGCCGAAACGCGAGTTGCGCTCATAGCCTGTTCTACGTACCCGCGGTCTCACCGGTTGACCGCTGCACGAATGCGAGGCAGTACGTCGTCGGCGGTTCCGCGTAGACGATCGACGCCGAGTTCTCGCCGTCCGGGCATTCGACCGCGTCCCCCGCCGACGAGATCACCTTGGTGACCTTGACGGTCTCCTCCCCGGCGCACTCCGCCTTGACCCAGCTGTCCTCGTCGTCGGCGGGCCGGTAGCACGCGCCCTCCGCGAGGTTGGGCAGCAGGCAGAGCTTGCCGCCGCCGGAGTTCGGCACGACCTGCACGTACTCGTCGTCGCCCGCCGGGCAGCCCGCGGCTGCGTCGGCGAGCACCTTGCCCACCTTGAACCTCACGTCACCCGTCGCACAGCCCGCGCTCGAGACGTCCGCGCGGTTGTCGCTGCGGTTGGCCAGCGCGACGCACTCACCCGCCTTCGCCCGCGGCCCGCCGGCGAACTTCACGAACACGAATCCCGCGGCGGCGGCGACCACGAACGCCGCCAGCGCGATCACCAGTACCGGTTTTCTCATACAGGTGGGTACGGACGCGGCGGAAAGCCCGGGCGGCGGCCCGCGCAGCGCGAGGCGAAGGTCTCTGCTGCCCGGACGCGTCGCATCCGGACGGCAGAGAGCTCGAGACGATCGGCGACTTGTTCTCGCGCGTCAGAGCTGGTTGATGCGGACCAGGTTGCCGGCCGGGTCGCGGAACGAGCAGTCGCGCACGCCCCACGGCTGGTCCTCTGGCTCCTGCAGCACCTCACCCGCACCTGACTCCTCGACCCACGCCCTGGCGCGGTCGAACGCGCCCTGCAGGTCCTTGGACGCGAGCGAGATGGCCGTGTAGACGCCCTTCGCCATGAGGACGGCGATCGTGCGGCGCTCCTCCTCGCTGACGCCGGGGTCGGCGGCGGGCGGGTGCAGCACGATGCCGGTCTCCGGCTGGTCGGGCGGTCCGACGGTGATCCAGCGCATGGTGCCCTTGCCGACGTCCTGGCGGACCTCGAAGCCGAGCGCGTCGCGGAAGAAGCCGAGTGACTTCTCGGGGTCGTCTGCGGGCAGGAAGGCCGCGGCGATGATGACTGACATGCCCGTCAACCTAATCGGGCGAACCGGCCGCCGCTTCTCGATTCCTGATCGGACGCATGACGGCCTTGGCCAGGCAGTTCGGGATGCCCTGGCCGTCCTCGGCGGCGACCTTGCGGTACTGGCTCGGCGACATGCCGACCAGCTCGGAGAAACGGGTGCTGAACGTGCCGAGCGACGTGCAGCCGACCTCGAAGCAGACCTCGGTGACGGACAGGTCGCCGCGCCGCAGCAAGGTCATCGCGCGCTCGATGCGGCGGGTCATCAGATAGCTGTAGGGCGACTCGCCGAACGCGGCCCTGAACGCGCGCGACAGGTGCCCGGCGGACAGGTGCACGCCGCGGGCCAGCGCCGCCACGTCGAGCGGCTCCCGGTACTCGCGGTCGATCCTGTCGCGCACCTTGCGGAGCAGGACGAGCTCCTGCAGGCGCGGGTCCTGGGCGGTCACGAGAGACAGCCTAAGGCCCGCGCCTGACAGTTTCCTGACTTGCGAGAACTAGCAGGCACCCTGGTCGCGCCAGACGCCCCACTCACCGGTGGTGCCGGGCTCCTCGCCCTTCGTCCACCACTGGGCCTTCCACTTGCGACCCTTGTGCGACACCTCGTTGCCACCCGTGTAGACCTGCTCGCGGTCCCACGCGGGCAGCGAACAGGCAGGCGGGTTCGTGGTGGTCGTCGTCGTGGTGGTGGTCGTGGACGTGGTGGTCGGCGTGGTGCCGCCGCCGATCTTCGGGTAGTCGGCCGTGATCGCGTAGGACTGGCCGCCGAAGGTGAACACGAAGTTCGACGGCGTCGAGATCGGCAGCTGGTAGCTGACCGTCATCTCGACCGACGCGCCCGGTGCGAGCGACTGCCACGACGGCAGCGTCAGCTCCGCCTTCTGGAAGTCGCCCTTCAGGCCGCCGACGTTCGATCCGCTGTGCCCCTTGGAAACGACCTTGAGCCCGAAGCCGGACTGGTCGGCCATGCCGCCGGGCGCGCTGGTGCCGTAGTCGAACGCGATCTTCGTGCCACCGGGGATGGTGACGGTCGAGCGGTTGGTGAACTTGATCTTCGGAGTGATCGGGTAGTTGTTGTCGCCCAGCGCGAAGCCGTAGACGTCCACGTCGACCGCGAGCGACTGCGACTGCTGGGACGAAGCCTTCAGGTTGCCGTAGGGCGCGGCGCCGTTCAGGCCGGTGTTGATCGTCGACAGCAACGTGTCGCCGATGAAGTACTCCTTCTTCGCGGAGTCGTACTTGTAGTCGCCGGCGAGCTCCCAGATCATGATGCCGCCGAGACCCTTGTCGCGCACGTACTTCGCCTTCTCCGCCATCGACTGCTCGGTCTCGGTGGACAGGAACACCTTCTTGTCGTTGTTCCACAGCCACGGCGACTTCAGCGTCGAGTCGTAGGAGGGCGTGTACGTGCCGGTCAGCCGGTCCGTCGGGTCGTTGACCGGGTCCAGGCCGTACTGCGCGGAGTACGAACCGGTGACCTTGGCCTCGAGGTTCTTGGTGTGCCACAGCGGGTTCACGCCGGACGGAACCTCGGCGCCACCGGCCGTGACGTCGTGCCAGATGTTGTCGATGCCGGTCGCGCCGTTGCCGCACGGCGTGGTCGAGCCGACCGAGGTACCGGTGCCGGGCGGGCACTTCGACTGGTCCGGCAGCGCCGCCTTGCCCCACAACCCGTTCGTGCCACCGGTGACGCCCTGCCAGCCGCGCGAGTAGAACGGCACGCCCAGGTTGATGCGTCCGGCCTGCATGGCACCGCGGTAGTAGTGGTACGCCCAGTCGCTGTTGAGGTAGCCCATGCCCTCGTACTGCGGCGCCGTGTACACACCACCCGCGGACAGCTCGCCGTCCTTGCCGTCGTCGTAGAGAGCCGCGTTCGGGCCGACGAAGTGGTTCCACGAGCCGTGCAGGTCGTAGCTCATGACGTTGAGGTAGTCGAGGTACTTGACCACCTGGTACGACTCCTGGCCGCGCAGCAGCCAGCCGGACGCGGGCACCGCCGCGGTCAACATGTAGTGCTTGCCGTCGGTGGCGCCGGCGCGGTCGAGCTTCTCGCGCAGGGTCTTCATGATCGCCGAGTAGCCGGTCCACAGGTTCCCGCGGTTGGCGTTGGAGATCCAGAAGTCGTCGGGGTTGCCCGCGTGGTTGTTCGACGTCGCGTACTCGTAGTCGATGTCAGCGCCGTTGAAGCCGTACTGGCGCAGGAACCCGACCACGCTGTCCGCGAACGTGTCGATCGCGGCCTGCGACTGGCCGAGCTTGTAGAAGCCGCCCGAGGCGTTGCGCGTGCCGTCTGCGTTGAAGAAGCCACCGGTCTCCGCCCAGCCGCCGATGGAGATCAGCGTCTTGACGTTCGGGTACTGCTTCTTGAACTTCGTGAGCTGGTTGAAGTTGCCCTTGTAGGGCAGCGACGGGTCCATCTCCGCGCCCGCGACGCCCGGCCACTCCATGCCGATCGAGGAGTTGTTCGCGTCGTTCGCGCCGACCGAGATCTTGTTCTGCGCATCGATGTGCGCGAACGCGTAGTTGAGGTGCGTGACCTTGGTCCAGGGGATGTCCTTGGCGAGGTAGCCGGGCTGACCGTTCTTGCCGGTCCGCCAGCTGGTGAAGTACCCGATCACCCGCCGGGACTTGTCCGGCCCCAGGTTCTCGCGCCCGGAGGTGTCGTAGACGGTGCAGTAGGGCACGTCGACGCCCGGCGTCCTGTACAGCCCGTCGGGCCGGCAGTCCTCGTGGGCCGCGGCGGCGATGGGCGCGTTGGTCACAGCTATGACGGTCCCGGCTAGCAGTGCTAGCACCGGGACCACTCTGGAGAGCAGTCGCAAGACGAGGACCTCCTGGCTAGGGCGGCGGCCCTGCCCGGAACGGTAAAATGGTCCAGACCTTTGCGTCAATACTCGATCACTGACATCGGGTGTCAGTGATGGCGTTTTAGCGTCCTGGCCATGAGTAAGAACGATTTCGACTTCTTTCACGGCCGGTGGCGCGTGGCCAACCGCAAGATCGCCGACATCGTGGGCCGCGGCACCGACTGGGTCGAGTTCGAGGCGACGAGCGAGTGCAGGCCGGTCCTGGGCGGGGCGGCCAACATCGACAACCTCCTCGCCGACGGCTGGGAGGGCATGACGCTGCGCCAGTACGACCCCTCCGCCGACGTCTGGCGCATCTGGTGGGCGTCCACCCGCGCTCCCGGCCACCTCGACCCACCGCTCGAGGGCCGGTTCACTGACGGGCACGGGGTGTTCTTCGGCGACGACGTGGTGGGCGGCCACGCGGTGAAGCTGCGGTTCGACTGGACGGCGGGCGACGAGCCCGTGTGGCAGCAGCAGTTCTCCTACGACGGCGGCGAGACCTGGGAGACGAACTGGGTCATGAGGTTCACGCGCGCCGAACTGGACGCGGTCTGACCTGCGGGTTCAAAGTTCTTGCAAGCACACGCGGGCATCCTGGACCTACCACCGAACTGGGGAGGTCACATGGTGGGCAAGAAGACAGCGGGCGTACTGGTGCTCGCAGCAGCGGCGCTCGTGCTCGGAGTGGGCACGGCATCGGCCGCCGGGGATGACAGTGGTCAGGGCACGCGGGTGACCGGGGTGGACAACCGGGAATCGGGAACGCGCGTGACCGCGGCGGACGACCGGGAAGCCGGGATCGACGGCAAGGAGCAGTCCATCGGGACCGACGGCAAGGACCAGTCGATCGGCACCGACGGCACTCGGGTGACGGGCGGCGTCAGCAGCCAGGGCACGCGGGTCACCTCGGTGGACTCCGGTTCGCTGGTCTGGTGACCGAAGGGCCGGGACGTCACGAAACGTCCCGGCCCTTCCAGTCAGTGGTGGTGCTGGTGGACGACCGCGTGGCCCTTGCCGCGCCCGATCATCCAGCGGTTCACCGGCACCGTGACCACGAAGGCAATCACCAGCGACACCGCCAGCGACGCCCAGAACAGCCAGGTCCCCAGGCCCGCCTCCATGGCGCCGGGCACCACCAGGATCACGCCGTTGTCGACGATCTCCATCACCGCGATCGACACCGTGTCCGCCGCCAGCGCGACGCCGAGCGCCGCCTTGAACGACAGGCCCGAGCGCAGCACCGGGCGCATCGTGAGCGAGTAGCCGAACACGAACGCGAGCACGATGGCCAGCACGATCGTGGCGAGGTTTCCCCAGCCCAGCGCCGTGCCGATCACCATGCCGAGCACCTCGCCGATCGCGCAGCCGGTGAGGCAGTGCAGCGTCGCGGAGATCGCCTGCCTGGTCAGGCTTGCGGGAGCGTGGTCCATCTCGTCCTCCTCGTCGAACGTCGAGCCGACCATACCCCTAGGGGGTATTGGTATCAACCCGTACCCCGGTAGGGTGTGCCCCATGACGAGGCGCCGGGCCACCCAGTGGGTGCTGCTGTGCGCGCTCGTCTTCGCCGTCGTCGGGATGCACCATGTCGCAGCGGCGGAAACTCCGCACGCCGGGCACACGATGAGCCAGCAGCAGGAGCAACCGCACGAGCACAACCTGCTGCACATGTGTCTCGCGGTCCTGGTCGCGGCGGCCGTGGCGCTGACGGCGTGGTTCCTGGTCCGGACGGCACTCCCCCGGCTCGCGGCGCTCCCGTCCGAAGTGCCGCTGAGCACCCCTCAACGTCCGCCACCGGGCGGAAGATCACTCCTCACTTCTCTCTGCGTGCTGCGGAACTGAGTTCGACAGTCCACTCAGCACTGTCCACAAACGTCAGAGAGAAGACCGCGTCTTGAAGAAGTCCCTCATCGGGGCTGTCGTCGGCATGCTCATCTTGAGCGCCTGCAGCAGCACCGAGAAGCCGGCCGCGCCCGACCTCAAGGCGGACATCGCGTTCGCGCAGAAGATGGTCCCGCACCACGAGCAGGCGCTGGAGATGGCGAAGCTCGTGCCGTCGCGCAGCAGCGACGACAAGGTCCGCGACCTCGCCCAACGCATCGAGAAGGCCCAGGACCCGGAGATCACCCGGATGAACTCCTGGCTCAAGGAGTGGGGCGCCCCCTCCATGCAGGACCACTCCGGCCACGACATGTCCGGGATGATGAGCGGCGACGACATGGCCGAGCTCGAGAAGGTCACCGGCGCCGAGTTCGACCAGCAGTGGCTCGACATGATGATCAAGCACCACGAAGGTGCCCTCGAGATGGCGAAGACCGAGCTCGACCAGGGCAAGGACGCCGAGGCCAAGAAGCTCGCCCAGGCGATCATCGACGGTCAGCAGCAGGAGATCACCGAGATGAAGGGCCTCCTGCAGGCCAGGTGAACAACGGCGGGGGCCGGTCGCCCGGCCCCCGCCTTCCTGAGCTAAAGAATTCTCGCTTGTTTTAGCAACTCGGAATGCGCGCCGCTTTCGCCCGATCGGCCCTCGAAACATTTCTTGCGCGTCTTGACCGCGCGGAGATCGTCCCCCACAGTTTGATGCACGCGAATGGCACCCGCGGCTGTGGCATCCCCGTCCGTCGCCTGTCTTTGGTTCTCCGATTGTCGACGCTGGCGTAATCGCCGTTCGTACGCTGCCCGTACCGCGGTGTGCCCCCACCTCAACGAAGAGGAGCACACCCATGGCCGGATCGGGCCATATTTCGCACACAGCCGTCCCACGAGCCGGCAGGCGACGCATGGCCGGTGCCGCCGCCGTCGCCGCCGTGCTGCTCGGCGGGCTGGTGGCGGCCTTCACCGCGGCGCCCGTGTCGGCCGCGACGGTCGACACCAGCGCCTGGTACGTGCTGGTCAACCGCAACAGCGGCAAGGCTCTGGACGTCTACAACCTCGCCATGAACGACGGCGCCCGCATCACCCAGTGGGCCCGCAACGACGGCAACCAGCAGCAATGGCAGTTCGTCGACTCCGGCGGCGGCTACTACCGGCTGAAGTCACGGCTGTCGGACAAGGTCCTCGACGTCTCCGGCGCCTCCACCGCCGACGGCGCCGGCATCATCCAGTGGACCGACCACGGCGGCGGCAACCAGCAGTTCCGCCTCGCCGACTCCGACGGCGGCCACGTGCGTCTGATCAACCGCACCAGCAACAAGGCCGTCGAGGTCCAGGGCTCCTCCACCGCCGACGGCGCCAACGTCGTCCAGTACAGCGACCTCAGCGGCACCAACCAGCAGTGGCAGCTCGTCCTTGTCGGCGGAGGGCCCGGCCCCACCACCACGACGACCACCCCGCCCGGCACGTGCACGCTTCCGTCGACCTACCGGTGGTCGTCGACCGGCTCGCTGGCGAACCCGAAGCAGGGATGGGTCTCGCTCAAGGACTTCACCCACGTCGTCTACAACGGCAAGCACCTGGTCTACGCGACGACGCACGACACGCGGACGTCCTGGGGATCGATGAACTTCGGGACCTTCACGAACTGGTCCGACATGGCCTCTGCCAGCCAGAACGGCATGAGCAGCGGCACCGTCGCCCCCACGCTGTTCTACTTCGCCCCGAAGAACATCTGGGTGCTCACCTACCAGTGGGGCGGCACGGCGTTCAGCTACCGGACGTCGAGCGACCCCACCAACGCGAACGGCTGGTCGGCCCAGCAGACGCTCTTCACCGGCAGCATCCCCAACTCCGGCACGGGCCCCATCGACCAGACGCTCATCGGTGACGGCACGAACATGTACCTGTTCTTCGCCGGTGACAACGGGAGCATCTACCGGGCCAGCATGCCGATCGGTAACTTCCCCGGCAGCTTCGGCTCGAGCTACACGACGATCATGAGCGACACGCAGGCCAACCTGTTCGAAGGCGTCGAGGTCTACAAGGTCCAGGGCCAGAACCAGTACCTCATGATCGTCGAGGCGATGGGCCGCAACGGCCGGTACTTCCGCTCGTTCACCTCCAGCAGCCTGAACGGTTCGTGGACCCCGCAGGCCGCCACCGAGAGCAACCCGTTCGCCGGCAAGGCCAACAGCGGCGCCACCTGGACCAACGACATCAGCCACGGCGACCTGATCCGCAGCAACCCCGACCAGACCAAGACCATCGACCCCTGCAACCTGCAGCTGCTCTACCAGGGACGTGACCCGAACTCCGGCGGCGACTACGGCCTCCTGCCCTACCGGCCGGGCCTGTTGACGCTGCGACGCTGATCGCCGGCACACCCTGAACGTTCGTCGAATTCGACAATCCGAATTCGACAGGATCGGATCACCGAAAGAGTTTTCGAAAATTTATCGAAACCTTTGAGCACCCACCGGAGCCGGTTCGGCACTGCTAGCGTCGAATAATCCCCCAAAGCGCCGACGAACTGGATTCCCTCGAATCCGGTGCGCGGTCATGTCCGCGCTGCCGGCCGACTCCGGTGAGGAGTACCCCGCATGGTTGAAACAAATATTCGAGCGGGCCGCGTTCCCGGTCGCATCGCACTGCTCATCTCCGGTGCCTGCACCGCGCTCGTCGCCGCGCTGCTGCCCGGCGTCGCCGGCGCTGACGTGGGTATCGCCGCCACGTGCTCGAGCCAGACGGGCAACAACAACGGCTACTACTACTCGTTCTGGACCGACGGCGGCGGCAGGGTCTGCATGGACTTCGGCGCCGGCGGCAACTACAGCACGTCGTGGAGCAACGTCGGCAACTTCGTCGGTGGCAAGGGCTGGAGCAACGGCTCACGGCGGACCGTGACCTACTCGGGCAGCTTCAACCCCTCCGGCAACGCGTACCTGACGCTCTACGGGTGGACGTCGAACCCGCTCGTCGAGTACTACATCGTCGACAACTGGGGCACGTACCGGCCCACGGGTACGTACAAGGGCACGGTCACCAGCGACGGTGGCACGTACGACATCTACCAGACGATGCGCTACAACGCGCCCTCCGTCGAAGGCAACAAGACGTTCCCGCAGTTCTGGAGCGTCCGGCAGCAGAAGCGGACGGGCGGAACCATCACCACCGGCAACCACTTCGACGCGTGGAACCGCGCCGGCATGCGGCTCGGCAACTTCAGCTACTACATGATCCTCGCGACCGAGGGCTACCGGAGCAGCGGCAACTCCAACATCACCGTGAGGTGACGCTGGCGGGCGGGCTCAGTTGATCTGGGTCAGCGCGAGCCCGCCCGCCATCAGCAACACGCACGCCAACGCGTGCACGACCGGGTTGCGAACCAGCAGTGCCACGAACTCCCGCAGGAACGCGCTCGGCACGAAGTACCAGGCCGTCGGCGCACCGATCACCTGCAACCGCAACCCCTGCTTGCGCGACAGCACGGCGGTGCGGAACACGTGATAGTTGTTCGTCACCGCGACAACACGGCCGGTGTGCCCGCGTTCGGCCAGCAACTCCTTGCTGTAGCGGAGGTTCTCCTCGGTCGTGGTGGCCTGGTCCTCGAGCACGATGTCGGACTCCGGCACGCCGCGTTCGGTCAGGTACCGGCGCATCGCGAACGCCTCCGAGACCTCCTCGTCAGCGCCCTGCCCGCCCGACACCACGATGATCGGCGACCGACCGGCCTCGCTCTCGCGGTGGTACAGGCGCAACGCGCGGTCGAGCCGGGACGCCAGCAGCGGCGGCACCTTTGACCCGACCAGGCCCGCGCCGAGCACCACGATGCCGTCGAACCCGGTGCGGCGCCCGGTGCGGCCGTAGATCACCGAGTACAGCAGCAGGCTCACGAACAGGAACGCGATGTACGCGGACACCAGGAACAACCCGATCGCGCTGCCGCGGATCCAGTCGTTGGGCTGGCCGATGCCCCACCCGAAGTAGATCATCTCGCCGATCAGGGCGAGCCCGGCGAGCAACGACAGCAAGTTGCCCAGCGACCGGCCCTCGCGGCGGACCATGACCAGGCCGTTCGCGAGCAAAGCCAGTGGCAGCAACAGAAGACCGAGCACGGCGAGCATGAAGGCGAGCAGCAGCGGCAGGCTCAGCACCGGGTTGTCGCGCCCGGCCTCCGCCAGCAGGAGCAGCAGCATCACCAGCGTGATGCCGAGCCAGACCGCGTTGCTCAGCCTGCGCCGGTCGCGCACCATGCCGTACAGGAAGATCGACGCGGGGATGACGAACAGCAGGCCGGCGAGCACCGGCTCAGGGTAGTACCGACGATCAGTCGGTGTTCTCGGGCTCCGGTGCGGCGGGCTTGGGCCGCGGCCTCAGCCGCACGGCCCCCGCCGTGAGGTCGAGCGGACCGGTCTCCTCGAAGTCCTCGCCGGTGCCGGAGTCCGTCGCCTCGCTGCGGAGCTTGCGTCCCGGGAACAACTCACCCAACTGTCCCATGCCTTCGACCCTACCCCTTTAGAACAGGGCGATGAGCAGCACGATCACGGCGATCGCGACCAGGATCGGGATCCACATCCCACCGGCGGGCCTGCGGTAGTGGCTGCGGACCGTGGTGGTGCGGAACCAGCTGTACGGGGCGCTGCGGCGGTGCCGGCGAACCCAAGGCATCTCGACTCTCCTTAAGAGGGCGACCTATCTGGTCGGGGATACCCAGATCTTCAGCCGATCACGCACACCCGCCAGACCACCCGCCGCCACCTGCGGGTCGCCGATGTCGTTGCCGTACAGCACTTCGTCCCACGGTCCGAGCTGATGCCAGATCAACGCCCGGTGTCGCAGCTGGTCAGTCACGCCGTAAGTGCCGGCGAGCGCGTCCGCGAACTCCGGTGGTGTGCCGTGCAGTGCCCAGGCCAGGTCGACCGCCGGGTCCCCGATGTGGAGGTCGCCGAAGTCGATCACACCGGTCAGCACGCCGTCGCGGCCCAGGACGTGTTCAGGGCCCAGATCGCCGTGCACGAGCGTGTCCGCGGGCACGCCCGGCAGCGCGTCCAGCAGCGTCGCGCCTTCCGGCACGTGCGGCAGCACTTCGCCGCGAAACCGTTCGACCGGCAGCGTCCTCGGGCTGACACCTCGTGCCGAAGCCTCCTCGACCGGCAGCGCGTGCAACGCCAGCAGGAACTCGCCCAGCTGCCGGCCCTGGGTCGCGTTCAGCGTGGCCAGTTCGCCGGGCACCAGCTCGTGCCGCACGACGAGCGGGTCGTGAGACATCACGACAGGCACCGGGACGGGCAGGGGCAGCAGCGGCGCGAGCCACGGCATCACCACGGTCTCGCGCACCAGCTGTGGCCCGATCTCCGGACGGCGCGGCCGGCGTTCCACCCAGCCGCCGACCAGTTCGGCCCTGCTGTCCCAGCCCTCGCCCAGGTACGTCACGCGCCCAGTGTTACCAGCAACTCCCGTGCGTCTGAAGCGACTTTCGCCTGGCCACACCGCTCCGCCGCCTCCAGCGCCTCCCGTGCCACCTCAACGGACCGGGTGATGCGCGCACGGACCAGCAACGCCCGTGAGTGGTCCATCATGCTGTTGGTCTCGTGGATCATCGTGAGCACCTCGTCGATCAGCTCGACCGACGCCGTGGCCTCGGCGAGCAGGATCGACGCGGTGATCACGCCGGGGCCGTAGCCGATCTTGCGGCCGAGCTCGGCCGCGTCCCCCGCGTGCTCCCTCGCCCTGGCCGGTTCCAGCACCGCCATCGCGACCAGGCAGTCGATCCGCGCCTTGGGGTGCTCGGCTTCCCGCGCGACCTCGAAGCACTGCTCCGCCACCCGCAGCCCCTCGGCGGTCTCGCCCCGTTCGGCGTGGATGCGGGCCTGGCTGGCCAGCGCGTTGGCCAGCGCGCGTTGCTGGTCCTGGCTGATGTTCAGCTGCACGGCCTCGACGCTCGCGGCCAGCGCCCGGTCGAGGTCACCGAGCTCGAAGCAGGCGACGGCGATGTTGTCCAGCGCGAGAGCGACCTGGTTGTGCAGCCCGTTGCGCTCGCTGAGGTCCTTGACCTCCTGGAAGTACTCGGCGGCCTGGCGCAGCTCACCGCGCGTGCCGGAGGAGATGGCAAGGTTGATCAGCACGCTGCCGACGCCGCGTACGTCTCCGAGCTCCCGCCTGATCCGCAACGCCTCCACGAACTGCTCGTCGGCCCGGCCGCCCTCGCCCATCTCCTGCAGCACGAGGCCCGTCGCGTTCCTGATCGACGCCACCGCGAACGGCGTCGGCGCGCACTCCATGGCCTGCTCGTAGCTGCTCAGCGCGGCGGGATACTCGCCGCGCGTCCACGACGACATGCCCAGGCCGTACCACGCGGCGGACTGCCCGGCCAGGTCGCCCGCCGCCCGTGCGGTGCGCAGCCCCGCGCGGAACACCAGCGCCTTCTCGGTCTCGAACCGGCCGATGTGCAGGTAGATCCGCAGGGCGTCGGCGAGCTGCTGCGCGTATGGCGACGGTGCCGCCAGCACCGCCGCGACCAGGTTGGAGTGCTCGTCCTCCAGCCACGCCGCCGCGTCGTCCCGGTCGGTGAAGCTCAGGCTCGGGCCGTCCAGGTCGGGCTCGGTCAGGAGGTTCGTCTCGGGCACGATCCGCAGGACGGCGTTGTGCGCGGTCCGCAGGTACCACGCGTACATGTCGAGCAGCCCGGCCCGATCGTCGTCGTCCGCCGTGTCTGCGGCGAACAGCCTGATGAGGTCGTGCAGCTGATAGCGAACGCCGATGTGGTCGACGAGGCCGGCGCGCACCAGTTCGTCGAGCTGGGGTTCGGGATCACGCCCGGCGAGTGCCGTGGCCGCGTCCAGCCCGAGGTCCGCGCCCGGAGGCAACCCGAGCCGCCGGAATACGCGCTTCGCCTCGCTGGTCAGCGCCCGGTACGACAGCTCGAACGTGGCCCGCACGGCCGTGTCGCCGTCGATCTCCAGCACGTCCAGCCGGTCGCCGCGCAGCTCGTCCAGGTAGTCCTCGATGTGCCCGTGCGCGACGTTCGCCCCCGCGATCCGCAACGCGAGCGGCAGGTGCGCACACAGCCGCACCAGCTCCGTGCGTTCCTCGGGAGTGCCTTCCACCCGCATGTTGGTCAACAGGTCGTGTGCCGCGTCGTCGCCCAGCACGTCGAGCCGCAGCTGCCCCGGCAGGTCGTGGCGGCTCGTGACGATCGCCAGGCAGCCGGGTGAGGCCGGCAGCAGCGGCTCGATCACGTCCTCGACGGCGTTGTCGAGCACGACCAGCACCTTCCTGCCGTCGAGCTTCGACTTGTACAGCTCGACCTGCGCGTCGAGGTTCACCGGAATCGCGGGCTGCGGAACCCCGAGTGCCCTCAGGAACCCGCTCAGCGCCTGCTCGGCCGTCACCGGCGGCCCGGACGCGAACGCCCGCAGGTTCACGTACAGCTGCCCGTCGACGTACCGCTCCCGCAGCCGGTGGGCGAGCCTGACCGCGAGCGCCGTCTTGCCGACGCCGGGCGGCCCGGTGATCGAGATCAGGTCGCTCTGAAGTTCGAGACGTTCCAGCTCGTGCTCGCGGCCCACGAAGTCCGGCAGGTCCGCCGGCAGCTGGCACGGTCCGGGCGTGCGCACCTTCAGGCGGTACCCGGACGCGTCCGTGACGATCTCGTCCGGAATGGACCGTCGCAGGCGCTTCACCAGCGTGCGCAACGCGGGCATCGGTCCCGTGGGCGGACTCTCGCCCCAGACCTCGCGAATCAGGTCGGCGAACAGCACCGGCTCGTTGGGGCGCGCGGCGAGTGCCCGGTGCAGCGCGCGGAGCTTTCCCTCTTGTGATCCGGCCACCGGCCGATCCTAAGCAAGGCGTGCAGAATTCCGGGATGGCCGCCACCGTCTCCGCCAAGCTGCTCTCGCTGCTCGGCACGTTCGACGCCCGCCACCGCCGCCAGACCCTCAGCGGCATCGCGCGCCGCGGCGGCCTGCCGATCAGCACGACGCACCGGCTGCTCGCCGAACTGCAGGCGTGGGGTGCGGTGCGCAGGCTGGACTCCGGCGAGTACGTCATCGGCCGCCGGATCTGGCGGCTCGGGCTGCTCGCGGCGGGCGAGGTCGACCTCAGCCGGGTCGCCGAGCCGTTCCTGCACGACATCCACGCGGCCACGCGCGCCGTCGTGCACCTGGCCGTGCGCGAAGGGACCGAGGTCCTGTACCTCGACCGGGTGTCGGGCCACGCGTCGGTGCCGATCGTGAGTTCGACGGGCAGCAGGTTGCCGCTGCACTCAACCGGCGTGGGCAAGGTTCTGCTCGCGCACGCGCCCGCCGAGGTGCAGGAGGAGGTGCTGCTGCACCACCTGACGCGCATCACGGCGTACACGGTGACCGAGCCCGGCCGGATGCGGGCGCAGCTGCACCGGATCCGCCGGGACGGGTACGCGCAGACGTTCGAGGAGATGACGCTCGGTGCGTGCAGTGTCGCGGTGCCGGTCGAGGTGGACGGGCACGTCGTGGCGGCTCTCGGCATCGTCGTGCCGGATCTGCGGAACGTGCGCGGACGGCTGGTCGCCGCGTTGCAGGTGGCCGCGCGGGGCATCGGGCGGATGCTGGATCCGGGTTTCCATCCATCGGAAATCGACCCTGGCGGTCAGCGCGGCTGACCGGTTGAATCTTCAACCGTGGCAAGCGAAAAGCGTCAGCTATTCATCGGCGGCGAAAGCGTTCCCACCGCGGACGGCCGCACTACTGAAGACCTCAACCCCTTCACGGGCGAGGTGTACGCCGTGGTCGCCGCTGCTGGAGCGGCGGACGTGACGCGTGCGGTCGACGCGGCGCAGGAGGCGTTCGCGGAGTGGGCGGCGACCTCGCCGTCCGCCCGGCGCCGGATCCTGCTGCGCGCGGCGGACGAGTTGGAGAAGCGCACCCCGGAAGCCATCGCGCTGATGGCTCAGGAGGTCGGCGGCGTCGCCGGGTGGGCCGGCTTCAACGTCATGCTGGCCGCCAACATGCTGCGCGAGGCCGCCGCGGCCGCCACCGCGCCCATCGGCGAGGTGCTGACCACGGACACGCCGGGCCAGCTGTCGCTCGCGGTGCGCGAACCGCTCGGCGTGGTGGCGGCGATCTCGCCGTGGAACGCGCCGATCATCCTCAGCGCGCGGGCCGTCGCGGCCCCGCTCGCCGCGGGGAACACCGTGGTGCTCAAGCCCAGCGAGGACGCGCCGATCGCGGCCGGTCACTTCATCGCCGACGTGCTGCACGAGGCCGGGTTGCCGGCGGGCGTGCTCAACGTCGTGACGAACGCGCCTGCCGACGCCGCAGAGGTGGCGGAAGCGTTGATCGCCGATCCGCGCGTGCGTGCGGTGAACTTCACCGGCTCCACCGAGGTGGGCCGGATCATCGGAACCCTCGCGGCCCGGCACCTCAAGCCCGCCGTGCTGGAGCTCGGCGGCAAGAACTCGCTGCTGGTCCTGGACGACGCCGACCTCGACCACGCGGTGGAGGCGGCCACGTTCAGCTCCTTCTTCAACGCCGGTCAGATCTGCATGTCGGCCGACCGGATCCTGGTACACGCATCCGTGGCCGAGGAGTTCACGGCGAAGCTGGCCGCCAAGGTCTCCTCGCTGCCTCACGGCGACCCCGCCGACCCCGGCACGGTGATCGGCCCGGTGATCACCCCGGGCGCCGCCTCCCGGGTGGCCGCGCTGGTCACCGAGGCCGTCGACGCGGGCGCTCGCGTGCGGGCGGGTGGTGACGGCGCCGCGACCGTGCTGGACAACGTCACCCCGGCCATGCGCATCTTCCAGGAGGAGATCTTCGGTCCCGCCGTCGTCGTGACCACGGTCGCGGACGACGACGAGGCCGTCGCCATCGCCAACGACACCGAGCACGGCCTCACCGCCGGCATCCTCACCGAGGACTCGCGGCGCGGCCTCGCCCTGGCGCGCCGGATCCGCACGGGCATCGTCCACGTCGGCAACCAGACCGTGGACGACGAACCGCAGGCGCCGTTCGGTGGCGTCAAAGCCAGCGGGTACGGCAGGTTCGGCGGCAGGTGGGGCATCGAGGCGTTCTCGGCCACCCGCTGGGTCACCGTCGCCTCGGAACACGGTCACTTCCCGATCTGAGCCGGCACTAGCCGGAGATGAGCCCGGCCTCGTGCGCCACGATCGCCGCCTGCACCCGGTTCTCCGCCCCGAGCCGGGTCAGGATGGCGCTCACGTGCCCCTTCACCGTGCCCTCGACGAGCTCCAGCCGGCGCGCGATCTGCGCGTTCGACAGGCCTTCGCCGAGCAACGCCAGCACGTCCCGTTCCCGCGCGGTCAGCGACTCCACGCGGGACCGGGCCTCGCTGACCCGCCCGCCGCGGAACCGCGTGATCATCCGCGCCGCCACCTTGGGCGCCAGGTAGGCACCACCGGACGCCAGGGCGTGCACGCCCGCGATCAGTTCGCGCGGATCACCCGACTTCAACAGGAACCCGCGCGCGCCGCCGTCCAGCGCCTGTTCGAGGTAGCCGTCGTCGTTGAACGTCGTCAGCATCGCCACGCCGAACCCCAGCCGCGCCAGCTCCCGGGCCGCCGCCAGCCCGTCGAGCCGCGGCATCCGGACGTCCAGCAGCACCACGTCGGGCCGGTGCTTCAACGCCAGGTCGATCGCCTCACGACCGTCGCCGGCCTCCGCGACCACCTCGATCGCCTGATCCGAACCGAGGATGGCGCGCACGCCCGCACGCACCAGTGCCTCGTCGTCGGCGAGCAGAACGCGAATCACGAGTCCCCCGCGTGCGGAAGTGTTGCCACCAGCTCGAACCTGCCGTCGTCACGGCTGGTCCGGAGGGTACCTCCCGCGATCCGCACCCGTTCGCGCAACGCGATCAAGCCCAGCCGGCTGCCCGTGCCACGCCGCAGCCCGAGGTCGTTGCTCGCCTCCACCACCGTGGTCGCATCCGCCGTCGTGACCTTCAGCACCACCAAGGACTTCGGCGCGTGCTTCGCGGCGTTCGTCAACGCCTCCTGAACCACCCGATGCACGGTTCGCTCCACAACGGACGGAAAACGTCCCTCCACGGTGAACTCGACCTGCAACCCGGACGCCACCGCGCGGTCCACCAGATCCCGCAGGTCCACCACCGCGGGCGGATCGCCGTCGCGCAGCAGGAACACCAGGTCCGCCAACCGTTCCGTGGCATCGGAGGCGGCCACGCGGAGTTGTGCGGCCGCGGCCTGGTGCTCGGCGGGCAGGTTCATCTCCAGCGCGCCGGCCTGCAACGCGATCAGGCTCAGCTCGTGGCCCAGCGTGTCGTGCACCTCGTGCGCGATCCGGGTCCGTTCGCGCAGGTGCGTGGCCTCCACCCCGGCCGCGGCCAAGGCTGCCTGCTGGTAGGCGACCCGGCCGAGGAACCACGGCAGCGCCACCGCCAGTCCCACGACGATGAGATGCACGGCCTCGATGAGGCCCGCCGCCGCGAACATGATGATGGGCCAGCCGGGTTCCATCCGGCGGCCGAGCAGGAAGGCGGCCACGAACAACACAACACACACCGCGACCGTCCACGGCGGCACGTGGTCGCGCATGAAGAACGACACGGTAAACGCAGCGCCGACGCACGCCGCGAGCGCCACGACCCTCATCGCACCCACCTCACGACCGCCACACTCGCGTTCATCGCACTGGACACGCCCAACCACACCACAAGCGGCAAAGAATAGTGCGCCAGTTGGTAGAACGTGATGTCCCGCCCACCGCCGTACAGCAGTCCCAGCAACGTCGGCAACGCCAGCAGCACTCCCAGCGGCACGAACCTGAGCACCTGCCACGCCTTGTCCAGCCTCCGAGGCCGCCGCAACGCTCGCACTCCAAGCGCCAGCGACAACAACGTCAGCCCGGCCAGCACGAGATCGATCATCAGCCGATACGACGACGGCTCAGCGGGCGTCTTGCCGTCGACGATGTCCGCGATGCCGTTCTCCAGCGCATGAGTGCCTTCGTTGCCAAGCCCGATGCCGCTGTTGCTCATCACCGCGATGCCGTATCCGGAAGGGGTCAGCACCTGCCCGGCCGTGCTCGTGAACCAGATCCCGTTGTGCCGCAACCGTCCCTGCGAATCGGCTTCCCAGCCCATCCTGTCCTGTGGTGCCAGCTTCTGCTGCGCCGCCAGCCACTTCGCCATGTCCGCGGCGGTGGTGATCACGCCGTCCGACCCGGCAACGAACCGATCAGGCTCGGTCAACGGAACCGAGAACCCGTAGGCGTATCCGAAACCGCGCCGGTAGTCCGACGGCAGATCGCGCGGTGTCACGTCGATCGCGACCGTGTCCCGCATGCCCAACGGTTCGAAGACGTGCGACCGCAGATAGGAGTTGAACTTCTCCCCCGACGCCAGCTCGACCAGCCGCGCGGCCAGGTGGTAGTTCGTGTTGGTGTACCGGAACTGGCCGTCGGGTACGGCCGAACGCAGGACCTCACGAGCCCGTTCCACCGCTCCCTCGGGCGAGTCGGGCTGCGGCAGGCTCTTCTCCGGCAACGTGCGGTCGCTGATCCCCGATGTGTGGGAGAGCAGCTGACGCGGCGTGACGCGTGAGTCGAACACGGGCCGGTCCAGGTCGATCTTGCCCGCGTCCGCGAGCTGCCGGACCGCCAACGCCGTGAACGACTTGCTGACCGACGCGATCGCCATCTTCGAGTTCTCGGTGATCGGCGCCCCGGCCGAGTCGTGGCCGAAGCCCTGGACCGCGACCACCTGGTCCCCCTTGGTGATCGCCACCGCGACCCCGGGAAGCGAGGCCTCCCCCATGTACGTGGAAACGAACAGCGTGAGCGCTGCACCCCAGATGTTCATGAGACACAACGTAAGGAGCCGCGAACGCGAAATCCCGGCCCGAAAGGCAGAGCGGACCCCCGACGAAAGTCAGGGGTCCGCCCGGTACGACAGGAACGATCAGTGACCCGCCGCCATCTCGGCGACCAGCCTGTCGTCACCGCTCTGCTCCTTGAGCGGCTTCTCCTTGATGAACAGCACCGCCAGCAGCGCGAGCACCGCGAACGGCGCGCCCACCAGGAAGATCTCGGCGGTGGCGGTCGCGTAGATGTCCGCGATCACGGCCTTGATCTCGGGCGGCAGCACCGCGAGGTCCGGCACCTTGGCCTCACCGGAGCCGGTGATCGGCCCGAACTTCTCGGCCGCCAGAGACGACACCTTGTTCGCCAGCACGGCACCCAGAGCGGACACCCCGATCGCGCCGCCCAGCGAGCGGAAGAACGTCAGCGTCGACGTGGTGGCACCGAGGTCGCGAGCGGGCACGTCGTTCTGGGCAGCGAGCACCAGGTTCTGCATCATCAGACCCACGCCGACACCGAGCACGAACATGTCCGCGGACACCATGAACACCGTCGTGGACGAGCTGATCGTGGACAGCAGCAGCATGCCGCCGACCATGACCACGCCACCGGCGACCAGGAACGCCTTCCACCTGCCGTACTTCGTGATCAGCTGACCGGCGACCGTCGAGGAGACGAGCAGGCCGAAGATCAGCGGCAGGCCGAGCAGACCGGCCTGGGTCGGCGTCTTGCCGAGCGCCAACTGGAAGTACTGCGACAGGAACACCGTGCCGCCGAACATCGCGACACCGACCAAGGCGCTCGCCACGGTCGCCAGCGCGACCGTGCGGTTGCGGAAGATCGACAGCGGCACGATCGGGTCGTGCGCGGTGGCCTCGACGCGGACGGCGGCCGCCAGCAGCAGAACACCCAGCGACACCAGGCCCGCGGTCCAGCCCGACCACCAGTCGAACTTCTGGCCGGCCAGCGAGGACCAGATCAGCAGTGTCGAGACACCGGACACGATCAGGAAGGCGCCCAGGTAGTCGATCTTCGTCTCCTGCTTGCGCACGACCGGCAGGTGCAGGGTGCGCTGGAGCATGTAGATCGCGGCGAGGCTGAACGGGATGCCGATGAAGAAGCACCAGCGCCAGCCCAGCCACGAGGTGTCGACGAGCAGGCCACCGATGAGCGGGCCCGCGACGGTGCCGACGCCGAACACCGCGCCGAACATGCCGGAGTACTTGCCGAGCTCGCGCGGTGGGATCATCGCGGCCATCACGACCGTCGCGAGCGCCGTGACGCCACCGGCGCCCACGCCCTGCACGACCCGGCTGACGATGAGCATCTCGATGTTCTGCGAGAAGCCCGCGATCAGCGAACCGACGACGAACAGGCCCAGCGACGCCTGGATCAGCAGCTTGCGGTTGTAGAGGTCGGCGAGCTTGCCCCACAACGGCACGGTCGCGGTCATCGCCAGCAGCTCGGTCGTCACGATCCAGGCGAAGACCGACTGCGAGCCCTTGAGCTCGGCGACGATGCGCGGCAACGCGTTCGACACGATGGTGCTGGCGAGGATCGACACGAACATGCCGAGCATCAGGCCCCACATGGCCTGAACGACCTCGCGTCTGCTGTGGACTGGTGTCACTTCGGTTTCGGTGCTCATGATCCCCCTTCGCGGTGGTGCGGTGGCACGTGAGCCAGCCCGGTGCCGAACAGGTCGAGTGCTTCACCGACCAGGTCACCCAGCGCGACGTTGTCGTCGAGGGCCCAGCGGGTCACCGCACAGCGGAACGCGGTGCTCCCGGCGGCGACGAGCAGGCGCGGGTACATGTCGGACTCGGGAAGTCCTGCCCGCTGCCCGACGGCGTTCGCGAGCAGCTGCTCGGACTCGGCGCTGTTGGCGAACGCCCGCAGGAGCAGGTCCGGCCGCTGCATCAGCACTTCCTTGCGCAGCAGCCACAGGTCGCGGGCGTTGTTCAGCTCGTCGGTGATCTCGGCGAGCACCGAGGACCGGTACGCCTCGAACGGCGTGACCTCGTCCGGCGCGGCCAGGATGCGCTCGGCCATGCGCGGGCCCGCCTCGGGGTCCGCGCCGATGAGCGCCTCGTCCTTGCTCGCGAAGTAGTTGAAGAACGTGCGCACCGAGACGTCGGCCTCGGCGGCGATCTCCTCAACGGTGACGTGGTCGTAGCCCCTCTCGGCCGCGAGACGCACCGTCGCCCGCTCGAGCGCCGCACGCGTGCGGCGCTTCTTGCGGTCGCGCAGGCTCTCCCCCGGCTGGTTCACAGGGGCAGCGTACCGGATTGTTTTGCAGTCTCTGCAACTTTGCAGACTGTGAAATGGATCGCTACGACCAGGGCGTCTTCGGCTTCTCCTGGAGCTCGCCGTCGACGTAGAGATCAACGCGCTCGCTGTAGAAGCACGCAAGCCCGGCGACCTTCTGGCTCTCGGGCAGGGGTGCCCGGTAGATCCACACGAGGTCCTCGTGCACGACGCCGCCGACCTCGACGTTCCAGTAGGTGGCCGTCCCCTTGTACGGGCAGTGCGTCTGGGTGTCCGACGGCCTGAGCAGATCGGACCGCACGTCGCTCAGGGGCAGGTAGTACCGCGGTGGAAGGCCGGTCTCGAACAGAATCCTGGGCTGCGAGGAGGCCGCCAGCGTCACGCCGTCGAGCGCGACTCGAACGTGCCGCGAGCTGCCGAGCACGTCAACACGCGCGTACGGGCTCCGCGGGTGCACGTAGATGGGCTCGTCCTCTTCGAGCCACTCGTCCATCGCCGCGAACTCGAACCGGACGACGTCGCGCAGCTCCTCGATCGGCGAGTCGGGGTAGGTCAGCGCCGCGCCCTCGGCCGTGCCGCCGGCCGTCACGACGTCGTGCACGACGCCCTCGCCCCTGCTGGGCGAGTGCTTGGTCTCCCCCGTCGCCTTCAGCTCGGCGCGGACCGAGGAAAGCGGCAGGTAGTAGGCCGGGTAGTACGGGATCTCCCAGACCAGCCGCGGCGAGGTCGTGTCCGCGACCAGCTCGCCACCGAAGTACGCACGGACCCGCTTCGCCGAGTTCTCGACCCTCACCCGGCCACGCTGCTGCTCGTTGCCCATGTCACAGCACAACGCACCCCGCGGTCAGGCATTCCCGTCGAACAGGCTGGTCACCGAGCCGTCCTCGAAGACCTCCTGGATCGCCCGCGCGAGCAGCGGGGCGATGCTGAGGACCGTCATGCCCTGGAACCGCTTCTCGTGCGGGATCGGCAGGGTGTCGGTGAGGACCACCTCGCGGGACTTGCTCGCGATGAGCCGGTCGTACGCCTCGCCGGACAGCACACCGTGCGTGGCCACGAGCACGACGTCCTTCGCGCCCTGCTCCAGCAGCTGCCGGGCCGCGCCGGTGCTCGTCAACGCCGTGTCGATCATGTCGTCGACCACGACGCACGTGCGGCCCTCGACGTCACCGACCACGCGGTTGGCCAGGACCTCGTTCGGGCGCGACGGATCGCGGGTCTTGTGGATGAACGCGATCGGGCACCCGCCGAGCAGGTCCGCCCACTTCTCGGCGAGCCTGGTCCGTCCGGCGTCCGGCGAGACGATCGTGAGGTCCTCGCTGTCGTAGCGCGACCGGACGTGGTCGGTGAGCAGCCACATCGCGTGCAGGTGGTCGACCGGGCCGTCGAAGAAGCCCTGGGCCTGCGCGGTGTGCAGGTCGACCGTGACGATCCGGTCCGCGCCGGCCGTTTTGAACATGTTCGCGACGAGCCGGGCCGAAATCGGTTCACGTCCGGCGTACTTGCGGTCCTGACGCGCGTAGGGGAACGACGGCACGACCGCCGTGATCCGCTTGGCCGAGGCGCGTTTGAGGGCGTCGACCATGAGCAGCTGTTCCATCAGCCAGTCGTTGATGGGCGCGCTGTGGCTCTGCAGGACGAACGCGTCGGCGCCGCGCACCGACTCCTCGAACCTGACGAAGATCTCGCCGTTCGCGAAGTCGTAGGCGGCCTGCGGGGTGATCGGGGCGCCGAGGTGCTTGGCCACGGCCTGCGCGAGCTCGGGGTGGGCCCTCCCGCTGAGCAGGATGAGCTGCCGTTTCGCGATGCCCGGCTTGCCACTGACCACGTCACGCTCCACGTTCGCCCGTCGGTGAACCCGATGGTTCAGCATCACGGCGAGATCACGCAAACGCGGAGTCCGGCCGGCGAGATTCCACGTTGCCGAGAAATGCGCAGTACCCCTATCGGGCACACCCACACGTAGTCGTCCAGCGGGCTCCGAGCCCCACACTCGGTATAAATCGGCTGACTCGAATTCACCTCATGGGGTACGTCGAGTGTGATTTCTTGATCAGCGTGCTTGATGGGTCAAGGACGATGCCTACGCTCCTGGCATGCCTGCAGACCAGGACGCTCCCGGACCGACACAGTCGGCTTCAGCACCGAACCCGGTCGTGATGAGCACGCCCATCCACGACCAGATCGCCGACCGGCTGGGAGTTCGCCAGAAGCACCGACGCCCGGACTGAACCCGCTCGGGAGGTCGCGACTTTCGGCGGTCGACGGGCCGCGCGGCGAGCGGGTAGGAATGGCCCCTCTTCGGACAAGAGGGGAGCTTGTCGATGCGTATCACCGTGCTCGCCGCGGCGGCCGCGCTCATGATCACCGGTGCGCCCGTCGCGCTGGCGGATTCCGGCGTCCCGCGGATCAACTGGGAGGCGTGCGGACCGGAACACCCCGGTTTCGAGTGCGCCTCGGTCAAGGTGCCGCTGGACTACGGCACCCCGCGCGGCGCGACCACGTCCCTCGCGCTGGCGCGCAAGCCCGCGACCGACAAGGCGCACCGGATCGGGTCGCTGTTCCTGAATCCCGGCGGACCGGGTGGCTCCGGCGTGGACTTCGCGCTGGGGGCCGGCGAGAGGCTGTCCGCCAGCCTGCAGGGCCGGTTCGACATCGTGGGCTTCGACCCGCGCGGCATCGGCCGGTCGGACCCGTTGCACTGCTTCGCCAGCGAGGCCGATCTCGACAAGTTCTTCGAGGGCGTGCCGGGCTTCCCGTACCAGGCCTCGCAGGAACGGCCGTTCTTCGACCGGTACCGGACGCTCGGCCCGGAGTGCCGGGACGACCAGGCCATCGCCGGGCACATGAGCACCGCCGACGTGGCGCGGGACATGGACCTGCTGCGGCGCGCGGTGGGTGACCGCAAGATCTCGTACCTCGGCTTCTCGTACGGCTCGTTCCTCGGTGCCACGTACGCGAACCTGTTCCCGAACAACATCCGCGCGCTGGTGATCGACGGCGTGCTGAACCCCGAGCTGTGGTCGAGCGGGCGGCAGGTCGAGTCCGACCGGATCGCGACGAAGGAGGAGTTCCGCGAGTTCCTCCGCAACTGCGACGAGGCCAAGTGCGTGTTCGGTCCTCAGTCGGAGAAGCGCTGGAACGCGTTGCTGGCCTCGGTGCGCGCCAAGCCGATCCAGCTCGGCGACCAGCTGTACACCTACGACGCGGTGATCAACGCGGCGATCGGCGCGATGTACAACCCGCGTGACTGGCCTGGCGCGGCCACCCTGTTCGACCAGCTGTCCGACGCGTCCACCTCGGCCGCGTCGGCCGCTGTTTCCGTCGCGGCGGAACCGGACTACGACAACGGCTTCGACGCCTACAACGGCAACGTGTGCGCGGACACCGAGTTCCCGCGCACGTTCGAGGCCTACCGCTCGACTGCTCGTTACGCCGCAGCGGGTTCGGAGTTCGGCCCGGCGTGGTGGTGGGGCAATGCGGCCTGCGCGAACTGGCCCGTCAACCACGACCGCTTCACCGGACCGTGGCGGACCAGGACCAACGCGCCGGTTCTGGTGGTGGGCAACTACTTCGACGGCGTGACGGACTACCGCGGCGCCCAGGCGGCCAACCGCCTGATCGCGGGCAGCCGCCTGCTCACCTACGCGGGTTGGGGCCACACGGCTTACGGGCTGAACAAGTGCGCGTCCGACCACACCAACGCGTACCTGCTCAACGGCACGTTGCCGCCGGTCGGAACCGTGTGCGCGGCGAACCCCAACCCGTTCCTGCCGGCCGCGGTCCTTTCGGAGCCGCTCTTCCAGCCCACCCGGCGCTGACGACGGAGTGGCTGTAGGGCGTGTGCACGCCCTACAGCCACTCGGTCTAGCGCGACAGTCCGAGGAAGTCGACGGCGTACTGGGCCATGCCGGCGACCATGATGTTGTGCGTTCCGTTCGTGATGCTGATGCCTTCGACCTGGACGGTGCCGCCGAGGTTGTAACGCGTGCGGACCCAGTTGGGCATCGGGCGGTCGGTCGTGGACGGGTTCTGGCTGATGCCGGCGACGTTCGTCCACTGCTTGATCGCCTCGCCGAAGTTCGGGTAGCGCAAGGTGTCGTCGTTGGTGCCGTGCCACAGCTGCATGCGCGGCTTCGGGCCCGTGTAGCCGGGGTAGGCGCGGCGCACGAGGTCGCCCCACTGCTGCGGGGTCTTGATGAGCTGACCGTTGGCGCACTGGGAGTTCCACTCCGAGCCGTTGGTCGTGGCGAAGCAGGCGAACGGGACGCCCGCGAACGCCGCGCCGGCCTTGAACACGTCGGGGTAGGCGCCGAGCAGGACGTTGGTCATCATCGCGCCTGACGAGACGCCCGTCGCGTATACGCGGTTCGGGTCGGCGTTGTTGCGCTGCAGGACATAGCGCACCATCGACACGATTCCGGTGGGGTCGCTGTCGCCGTCGTGGCGCAGCGCCTGCGGGGAGGACACGTCGAAGCACTTGCTGGCGCGGGTCACCGACGGGTAGATGACGACGAACCCGTAGCGGTCGGCCAGCCTGGCGTACTCGGTGTTGCTGTAGAAGACCGGTCCGGAACCCGTGCAGTAGTGCGCCGCGACGAGAACCGCGGGCCTGGGTTTCACCGTGTTCGGCACGTACAGGTACATCTGGAGATTCGACGGGTTCGGCCCGAAGTTCGTCACCTGGGTCAGCGACGCCGCCGACGCGGACGGGGCTCCGGTGATCAACAGTGCGGCGACCAGCGGTGCGGCGGCCAACCCGCGCAGGGCACGCCTCAGCAACTCTCGAACCACGATGTCTCCCTCAATCCCTGAGCGCGTTCACGGACGGCGGGCGGAGAAATCCGACGTTACTCGTTTTTCTTTGCGCAGCAAGAAGTGCGCGTTCGAACAATCGAACCTGCTGTTCACGGAATTCGATTGTTCGACGACGGCGACCGCGATCACACCGCATGCCCACCGGTTGCCCACCGCGTCCCGGCAGCGTGGCACCCGGACCGGACGCCGCTGGTGCCCCGGCCAGACCTGAAGGAGGTACGCCATGTCGGGTGACGACATCGTGCGGTACTGGAAGGACGAGGAGTACCGGCTCGGCCTCGGTGCCGCGGGCAGCCTGCTGCCCGCGAACCCGGCCGGCATGCTCGAGCTCACCGACGAGGCGCTCGAGAGCCTCGTCGCGGGCGCCGGGCTGGAGCTGCTGGACTCGTGCGGCTTCCTGAGCTGCAACAACAAGCCGAAGCCGCCGGCGGACCCGGTCGAGAGCTGAGTTTCCGCGCGCCGACCTCGGGGCCTTCGCGGTCCCGGGGTCGTCCGGCTTCGGCTTCGGCTTCGGCTTCGGCTTCGGCTTCGGCTTCGGCTTCGGGGAGGGTGTGGTGGCGGAGATCTTCCGGCAGCAGGCGGTCGAGCACCACCGGTCCGGTCGCGGGGTCGCCGAGACGGCGGAACCAGGCTCGATGGGGCGGACCTGGGGCGTGCTGTGCGGTCTGGTCGTGCTCGGACTGGTCGGTGCGGCCGTGGTTTCCGTGCCTCGGTACGCGCGGGGAAGCGGTGTGGCGACAACGGATCGGGAGATCGTGGTCGAGGTTTCCGCGGTTTCTGGAGCGCCGGCGGTGCTGCAACAGGGAACGGCGCGCGGCACGGTTGCCGGACAGACCGACGGGAAAGTCGTTGTGCGGCTGGACGTCGGAACCGTCGAGCCGGGAAGCCGTTACCAGGTCTGGGTTCGCGTCGGTTTCCGCTCGATCCTGGAGGCGCTGTGAGGGGATTCCTGCGGTGGCTGCGACGCGGGATGCCGGTGGTCCTGCAGCTGACCGCGACCGAGTGCGGCGCGGCGTGCCTGGCCATGATCCTCGGTTTTCACGGTCGCAGCACGCAGATCTCCGAGTGCCGTTCGCGGTTCGGCATCGCGCGTGACGGCATCACCGCGCTGGCGCTCGTGCGGGCGGCACGGGAGTTCGGCCTGCGGGTCAAGGCCTTCTCGGTCGACCTGCCGCAGTTCGCGCAGTTGCCGTTGCCGTTGATCGCGCACTGGTCGTTCAACCACTTCGTGGTCGTGGAGAAGAAGCGGCGTGGCGGTTACCAGATCGTCGACCCGGCTACCGGCCGGCGGTTCGTCGACGCGGAGGAGTTCGCTCGCGAGTTCACCGGCGTCGCGCTGACCATGGCGCCCGGCCCCGGTTTCACCCGGCGCGGGCTGGGCCGCTCGCCCGTCACCGCCTACCTGCGCCAGGTCCTGCGCGTGCCGGGGTGGCGCGGCCTGCTCGCCCAGGTGCTCGGCGCGTCCCTGGTGCTGCAGGTCGTGGCGCTCGCGATTCCGGCCTTCACCAAGGTGCTGGTCGACTACGTGGTGCCGCTGCACGTCACGGACGTCGTGCTGGTCGTCGTGGCCGGCGTCGTGGTCGTCGTGGCCACCGACCTGGTCGCGGGCTACCTGCGCGCGATGCTGCTGATCCGCCTGCAGAGCCGGTTCGACGCCCGGATCATGACCGGCCTGTTCAGCCACCTGCTGAGCCTGCCGTACGCGTTCTTCGCCCAGCGCACGAGCGGCGATCTCCTGTTGCGTCTGAGCAGCTCCGGCCTGATCCGCGAGGTCCTCACCAACCAGACGTTGTCGGTGGCGCTCGACGGCGGTTTCGTCCTCGTCCTGCTGGTCGTGTTGTTCACGCAGAGCCCGATGTTCGCCCTGGTGACGCTCACCATCGGTGCCGCACAGGTGCTCGTGCTGCTCCTGACCGCCCGGCCGTTGCGCGACCTCACCCAGCGATATCTGGTGGCGCAGTCGGAGTCCCAGAGCTTCGGCGTGCAGGTGATCAGGGGCATCGGCACGCTCAAGGCGTCCGGCTCCGAGGACGACGTGCTCGACTTCTGGTCCTCGCTCTTCCTGCGCGAGCTGGCGGCGTCGGTGCGGCGCAACAGGCTGAGCGCGGGCGTGAGCACCGTCCTGAGTGGACTCCGCACGTTCGCACCGCTGGTGCTGCTCGGCATCGGCACGGCGGGCGTTCTCAACGGCTCGATGCAGCTGGGCAGCATGCTGGCGCTCAATGCCATTGCGATTTCGGTGCTGGGCCCGCTGACCTCGCTGGTGACCGCCTGCCAGCAGCTGCAGCTGGCCGGCGTCCACTTCCACCGGATCGTCGACGTGATCGAAGCCGCGCCCGAACGCACCTCCGGCGCCGTGACACCGCACCTCACCGGCAGGCTGGAGTTCTCCGGCGTCTCCTACTCCTACGACGCCAACGGCCCGCGCGTGCTCGACGACGTCTCGTTCACCGTCCAGGCGGGCCAGAAGGTCGCTCTGGTCGGCCGCACCGGGGCGTCCAAGAGCACCCTGGCGTTGCTCATGCTCGGGCTCTACCAGCCCACCGCGGGAACCATTCGTTACGACGGAACGCCTCTGTCCTCGCTGTCGTTGCGCGACGTGCGTCGACAGTTCGGCGTCGTGCTGCAGGAACCGTTGCTGTTCAACGGATCCATCCGCGCGAACATCTCGCTCAACGACCCGTCGATGGACCTGGACCACGTGGTCAGGGCCGCCAGGCTCGCCGAGATCGACGAGGACATCAGCCGCATGCCGATGCGCTACGACACGGTGCTGGGCGAAGGCGGCCACGGCCTGTCCGGCGGCCAGCGGCAACGCCTCGCCATCGCCCGAGCGCTGGCCCACAACCCACGTTTGCTGTTGCTCGACGAGGCGACCAGCCACCTCGACGCCGCGACCGAGGCGCGGGTGGACGCCGGCCTGAGCGCGCTGGCGTGCACCCGCATCGTGATCGCCCACCGGTTGAGCACGGTCCAGAACGCCGACCTGATCCTCGTGCTCGACGCCGGCCGGATCGTCGACCGCGGCACGCACGCGGAACTGCTGGAACGCGGCGGAATCTACGCGGACCTCGTGCGCACTCAGTGGGCCGCCTCGACCGCGTGAGCCCACACGGCGGCAAGCAGCGTGAGGCCGCGGATCTTCTCTTCCCGCCCGTGCGTCACCGTCACGACCATCAGCTCGTCGGCGTTGGTCGCGGTGACGAGGTCGTCGAGCGCTGTGGCCACCGTGCGCGGAGCCCCGGTGATGAGGCTGAGCGGAAGCCGCATCGCCTTGTCCAGGTGCGGATGCGCGGCCGCGGCCTCCGGTGACTGCAGCAGCAACGTGCGCATCCCCGCCACCATCTCGAGCATCCGGAGCCGGTGCGGGTTGGCGAGCCGCACCGCTTCCTCGTCCGTGCCGGCCACGACCGCGCTCACCGACACGATCACGTACGGCTTCTTCAGGCTCAGCGAGGGGATGAACGAGTCCCGGTAGACGCGGATCGGGTCGAGCGAGCTGCCCGCGGCCTTCAGGTGGAGCCCGTACACGAACGGCAGCCCGAGCTCGGCCGCGAGCAGGGCGCTGCTCTCCCCCGCCCCGAGCAGCATGACATCGGGTGTGCCGGCCGCCAGCGGGGTGGCGCGGAAGCGTTCCCACAGCCCTTCCGCCACGCGCGGATCACCGAGCAGCCCCAGGACGTCGAGCAACGCCGGCGTGAACTCGGCGTCGCCCGCACGCCGCAGCACGTCGGCGGTCTCCGGGTCGGTGCCGGCCGAACGTCCGATGCCGAGGTCGATCCGGCCGGGGTGCAACGCCTCCAGCATCGCGAACTGCTCGGCGACGACGAGCGGCGAGTGGTTGGGCAGCATCACGCCACCCGAACCGATCCGGATAGTCCGGGTGGCGGCGGCGAGGTGCGCGATCAGCACGGCGGGCGAGGTGCTCGCGACGCTGCGCATGTTGTGGTGCTCGGCCACCCAGAACCGCCGATACCCCAACTGGTCGGCGGCGCGGGCGAGCGCGGTGGTCTCGGCGAGCGCGTCAGCCGTCGTGGAGTCGGTGGTGAGCACGGACAGGTCGAGCACGGAGAGCGGGGTGGTCATGGTTTCCCCCTTGGATCGCGGGCGGTGGTGGGGTCAGCAGCGAGGTCGCGGGCGGAGGGTGGGATCAGCAGCCAGGTCGCGGGCGGTGGTGGGGTCAGCGGCGAAATCGGATCGAAGACCGCGGTGAGCACAACCAGATCGAGCAACGACGGTCGGTCGGGTTACCGGGCTGAGCCACCGGCTTCGGCACCGGAAGCAAGCCCGGCCACCGGGCTCCGCCACCGGGCTCCGCCACCGGGCACCAACACCGGAACCGGGCCACCCTCAATCACCGGCCGGCGGTTCGAGCATCAGCACCGAGGGCACCCCCGCCGGATCCGCCGCCCGCAGCAGGCCGTACCCGATGCCGGCGAGCCCGTTGAGCAACCCAGGCGTCTCCGCGTGCCGGGGCGTGCCGCACAACCACCCCTGCGCCCCAATGCTTTCCAGCACCGCCCGGCCACGTTCGCCCGCTTCAGGACGACCGGCGGCGAGCAGCAGATCCAGGCTGCCGAGATCGCCGTGACACAACGAATGGTTCGCACCGAACCCGTGCGCCAGCGTGGTTTCCACCGCCTGCGCGATCTCCGCAGCTTCCCGCGCCCCGCGCCACGCCGACGGCAACGCCAGCCGGGCCAGCCCGACCCCGACCGCCCCGTGGCACCACGCCGTCATGCACGTCGGCGGGTCGTCGCGCAGGTCCGGCCAGTTGCCCTGTTCCGGCAGGTACATCGCCCGTTCGTACGCGAGTGCCGCGGACGCCGTCTCCGCGAACCGGCGCTGCCCGGTCACCTCGGCGAGCACCGCCAGCGCCGAGCCGATGCCCGCGGCGCCGTGGCCCAGGCCGGTCAGCGGGCGGTCCGCCAGCGGTGTCACCCAGCCGCAGGAGTCGGGTCCGGTGGGCCGGGCCGCGTCCAGCAGACGTTCGCCGCAGCGGAGCATCAGGTAGACCAGCGCGGGGTCCGGCCGCTGGCGCTGCAGTCCGGCGAGCACCCCGATGGCGCCCGCGCACCCGCCGAGCACGTCGAACTGGTCGTCGGAGTCGATCAGGCCACCGAGCGAGACCGCCAGCGACGACGCCTCGTCCAGCAGGTCCGGGCGGCGCCACAGCACGCCGAGGTGCGTGTAGAGGTAGACCGCGCTTCCCCTGCCCGAGTACGCGCCGATCTTGCCGTGGCCGCCGCTCTGGTCGACGTGTCGCCGCACCATCGTCAGCGCGCCTTCCGCCAGCGCGGTGTAGCGGGCGTCGCGAGCCGCGGCACCTAGCCGGGCCAGGAAGAGCGCGATGCCCGACAGGCCGCTGTAGAGGTCGGCGCCCAGCGTGGACAGGTTCCAGTACCGCTCCTGGAACGCGGTGAGCCCGAGCCACGACACGGCGCCGTCCTGGCGGATCGCGAGCTGGTCGAGCCGGTCGCCGACGGCTTGAGCGGCCGAAAGGAAGTCGGACACGGGCCTGCGCATCCGCGGGATCCGATCTCGCGGCACGTCGGTGCCGTCGCTCAACGACAGCGCGGTGAGCGAGCCGCGGACGATCCAGCCCTGCCACTCCAGGTCCACATCGGACAGTGCCGCGATCCGCTCGCGCACCAGCTCGAAGCCGGACCGGCCGAGGAAGTCCGCGACGCGCGAGCCGGAGCTGGTCCACACGTCGCGCGAGCTGGGCCGGGTGACGAACATCGGGACGTCGCCGCGCCACAGGTCGGCCCGTTCCGCGGCGATCACCCGTTCCAGCAACGGGAACTCGCTGACCGACACCCAGAGCTTGTCGAAGAACCGCTCGCGGTCGAGGCCGTCGCGCAGCAGGTCGGGGTGGACGCTCTCGCGCAGCATCAGGCTGTAGACGTGCGTCGGCCGCACGATCACGCGGATCTCGTCGGCGGTGAACCACGACAGCGGGCCGTCCACCGCCAGCAACTCGTCGCGATGTGTCCGCAACGCGCGATAAGTGTCCTGGAACCCGGACAGCAGGTCGTCGGCGAAGTCGGCGGCGTTGACGTCGGCGCCGCGCAACGAAGGCCTGTTCTGGCCGCCGCTGATCGGCAGCCGCTTGCGTTCGATGCGCATCTCGTCGGTGTTCACCGCGGTCCAGTACTGCGCCGCGCGAGGCGACAGCTGGTCCTCGTGAGTGCCGAGGCCGGACACGTCGATCCCCGGCGCGCCGTCGTGACCCCAGGCCCGTTTCGGCAGCAGACCCACCCGCAGCACGGAGTCGACCACGGCCCGCGTGGCGAAGTCCGTGCCGGTCGGGGCGTGCACCTCGGGCTGGAACAACGACTCCAGGTCCACCACGACCGGGTGCTCGCCGGCCGCGATGACGTTCTCGTAGTGCAGGTCCGTGCCGCCCAGCGCGTGCATGATCGCGAGCTGCGCGCCGAGCCGCCGGTAGAAGCGGCTCACCTGCGTCTCGTCCTCGCACGACCGCCACCCGACGAACTCGGTCCAGCCGTGGTCGCCGCGGTCCAGCACGCCGAACGTGCGCAGCCCCAGATCCCGCACGCGGTCGTTCACCCACACCAGGAACGTCTGGAAGTGCCGGTCGGCCGCGAGCGACCGCGGCTTGTAGACCAGGCGCAGGCCGCCGCTGAACGTCGCCAGCATGACCGTCCGGCCACCGCGGTGCCGATCGCCCAGATCGGATTCCACTGTGGACAGAACACCGTGGTCGCCGGGGAAGCGCGCGCAGATCTCGGCCCAGTCGGCCCCCAGCCTGCGCAGGAACTCGACGAGCGCCGCGACCCCGCTCGAGACGTGCCCGGCGAGCAGCCGGCCGAGCACCGGGTACTCGGCGAACAACGCCGCCGGGTCGCGCAGCCCGCGCACGAAGTCGCGATAGCGGTCCGCGGGGCTGTCACCGGACAGCTCACCGCGCAACCGGGCCACGTTGAGCTCCAGCGCGAGCGTGCGTTCGACGAGTGGACCGATCCCGGCCTCGACGCACACCCGGACCAGCTCAGGCGCCAGAGCCGGGTCCAGCGGACCGGCGACCTCCGCCATCACGCCGGCCACCGTCGAGCGAGCACGACGCAACAACGGTTCGGCGACCACGCTGAAGCCGGCGAACTCCGGTTCTCCCTCGGACTCGCCGAACGCCGCCAGACCGTCCAGCCACGCGGGCGCCTCGACCCTGTCGCCCAAAGCAGCGTCGTCCTCGCCGAGCAGCGCCTGCAGCGAGCCTTCGGTGATCCCGTCGGCCGCGAGCCGCCGGGAGAACCACTCGTCCTGGTCGAACGGCGGCTGCGTGCGCCACCGCGAGAACCGCCGTGCCGCTCGTTCCGCGCAGGCCCCCTCAGCGCGAACGACAGGCAGCCGTTCGGCGAGCGTGAGCCCCCGGTACCACGAGGAATCGTCAAGTCGCACTGGTCCGTCTCCGTTCTCCCGCGTCAGCGTGCGGCGAGTGGGTGGGCGTTCGGTGTGCCAACGGTGGGAGCGCGGTGAGTGGCGTAGTCGCGCAGCAGGCCGTGCATGGCATAGCCGTCCGGTGTCACGAAGATCAGGTTCGCCCGCACGAGCCGTCCCAGATCACGGCGCGCCTCCCGCAGGCTCGTTCCCGCCAGCGCCGCGGCCGCGCCGACGTCCACCACGTCGTGGCGCCCGAGGCACAGGAACATGTGCGCGGTCGTGGCCGGAAGGCGCTGGTACGAACGGAACAACGCCTCCCGCACCGAAGCGCGCTCGTCGTCACCGGCCTCGAGCAGGTCGAGCCGATCACCCGGATCACGGAGATCTCCCACGAGATCGGGCAGAGCGCGGGTGGCCGCCAGCTCGGCGACGATCCGCAACGCCAGCGGAAGCCGCGCGCACTGGTCGACGAGCGCTGCCGCCGCCAAATGCTCGGCAGCCACCTCCGCACCGATCAGGTTCTGCAACAACCGGAGCGCCTCGACGCCGGACAACCGGCCGAGATCGAGCCGGTGCGCCCCGTCCAGCACCACCAGTCCGGCCAGGGTGTCCCTGCTGGTCACCACGGTCAGGCAGGACGTCGTGCCGGGCAGCAACGGGCGCACCTGCTCGGCCGAACGCGCGTCGTCGAGCACCAGCAACAAACGCCGCCCGGCCACCTCGGTCCGCCAGCACGCCGCAAGCCCCGCCTCGTCACCGGGAAGCTCGTCGGCGGCCAATCCCAGCGAGGTGAGCAGACCCACCAGCGCGGCCGCGGCCGCAAGCGGTTCGGCGGCGGAATGTCCGCGCAGGTCGAGATAGAGCTGCCCGTCCGGAAAACGGTCGCGAACGCGATGAGCCCACCGCACGGCCAACGCCGACTTGCCCACCCCTGCCGTCCCGGAGATCAGCACCCGCCCGGCCAGGCGGTCGAGCGAGGCCAGCTCCTCGGCTCTGCCCACGAAGCCGGGCACGTCGGCCGGCAGCTGCGCGGGAACACGTCTTCGCACCCCGACGGACTCCGCGGACGAGCCCGTCAGCACCACCCGGTGCGCCCGCCGCAGCACCGCACCCGGTTCGACGCCGAGCTGCTCGACCAGCGACTGCCGGATCCGCTGGTACGCCGTCAGCGCGTCCGCCTGCCGGTCCGCCCCGTACAGCGCGAGCATGAGCTGCGCCCACAACCGTTCCCGCAACGGGTGCTCCCGCACCAACATCTGCAGTTCAGCGACGAGGACCCGGCACCGGCCCAGCCGCAGCTCGACCTCGATCCGCTCCTCGAGCAACGCGAGCCGCCGCTCCCCCAGCCGTTCGGCCTCGGTCCGGCACACCTCCGCGTCGAGACCGTCGAGCACGGGACCACGCCAGAAGGAAAGCGCTTCCCTCAACAGCGCCGCCTTCTGCTCCCCTGCTCCGCCCTGATGCGCTGCCGCGGCCAGGTCCTCCGCCAGGTCCAGGTCGCACTCACCGCGCCGCACCTCCAGCAGGTAGCCGGGCGGACGGGTCAGCAGGCGCTCGGCCCGGCCGACCCGCAACGCCCGGCGCAGCCCCAGCACGCACCCCTTCAGCAGCTGCCGGGCCGACGCGGGGGCCCTGCTCCCCCACAGGTGCTCGATCAGCCGCTCCGCCGAGACCACCTGGTTGGCGTTGAGCACCAGCACCGCGAGCAGATGCCGTTGCTGAGGACCCCCGATCACGAGCGGCTCGTCGCCGTCCCACACTTCCAGCGGACCAAGAATCCCGAACCTCATGAGCCACGGACGATCGGCCGTCCGCGTACACGCCGACGTACACATCCCGATGTACGTCTCAAATACTTCACTCCGATTGGGTGCGTACGAGTGTCGTTCGCATCCGTAGGCTCTGGCCGGTGAGGCTACGCATCCTCGGACCGGTCGAGATCCTGGCCGACCACGGTTCCGCGCTGCCCACGCGACGGATGGCCAGGGTACTGCTCGGCATGCTCGCCTTGCACGCCAACACCTTCGTGCCCGCCGACCGGATCGTCGACGGCCTGTGGGGCGGCTGCCCGCCCCCGTCCGCGCCGGTCAACCTCCGCTCGTACGTCAGCGACTTGCGCCGGCTGCTCAGGTCGGCGAACGGCGTGCCGCGCATCGACACGGTCAACGGCGGCTACCTCCTCACCGCCGGGCCGGACGACCTCGACGTCCTCGCCTTCACCGCGCTGGCCCAGAAAGGCCGCGACTGCCTCACTCGCGGCGACCACGAACAGGCGGCCGAACTGCTGACCAGGGCGACCGGCCTGTGGCGTGGTCCGGTGCTGGACGGAACGCCGGTGCCGGACGCCGTCCAGCCGACGATCCGCATGCTGGAGGACCGCCGGGTCGACGTCATCGAGGACTGCGTCCAGGCCCGGCTCGAGCTCGGCCGGCACGCGGGGATCGCCGCCGAGCTGCGCGAGCTCACCGGCCAGTACGAGCTGCGGGAACGGTTGTGGGGCCAGCTGATGCTCGCCCTGTACCGCGGCGGGCGTCAGGGCGAGGCGATGCAAGCCTACGACCGGTTGCGCCAGGTGCTCGACACGGAGCTCGGCGCCGACCCGAGCCCCGAGATCAGGCTGCTGCACCAGCGAATCCTGCGCGACGACCCCGGGTTGTCCGCGCCAGCAACGAAAACCAGGCATGTGCCGTGGCAGCTGCCGCCGGACACCGACCCGTTCATCGGCAGGCACGACCAGCTGCGCACAGTGGATCACCTGGCGACGACCGCGGCCGTTGCGGCCATCGTCGGAACTGCCGCCGTGGGCAAGACCTCGCTCGCGGTCCACTGGGCACACGGCGCCCGCGGCCGGTTCCCCGACGGCTGCCTCTACGTCGACCTGCGCGGCTACGGCCCGGAACCGCCCGTGCCACCGGAACAGGTCCTGGCGGGTTTCCTGCGCGTCCTGGGCGAACGCGACCTCGGCCTCGACACCGCCGAACTGTCCGGCCGCTACCGCACGGCGATCGCGGACCGGCGCATGCTGATCGTGCTGGACAACGCTCGCGCCGCCGATCAGGTGCGCCCGTTGCTGCCCGGCACCGCGGGCTGTCTCGTGATCGTCACCAGTCGCGACGACCTGGCGGGTCTGGTGGTCCGCGACGGCGCCCACCGCGTGCGGCTGGACCCGATGCCACCGCACGAGGCACGGGCGTTGCTGGGCAGGTTGATCGGTCACCGCGAAGGCATCGACGAGCTCGCGCAACGGTGCGCCGGACTGCCGTTGGCACTGCGCATCGTCGCCGAACTGGCCGCGCAGTCCGACACCACTCTCGCCGACCTCGCGCTCGCGCTGGCCGACCGTCAACGCGGCCTGGACGAGCTGGACGCGGGCGGCGACCCGCGCACCGCCGTCACCGCGGTCTTCGACTGGTCCCACCAAGCGCTGCCACCGTTGGCGGCACGGGCTTTCGAGCTCCTCACCCGGCATCCGGGACCCGACTTCGACGACTACGCGGCCGCCGCACTCCTCGGCACCACGCCCGACGAGGCCGGACGGCTCATCGGCCAGCTCTGCCGCGCCCACCTGGTGCAACGCGACGGCGCGGGCCGGTTCCACATCCACGACCTGCTCCGCGCCTACGGCAGGCGGCTGGCGTGCACCGACACCGAATCCGCCCTGACCGGACTGTTCGACTACTACGTGCACGCGACAACTCTCGCGGAGTCCACACTGCCGCTAGGACGCGGTCTCACCCCGTCCGCCGCGATCACCACCCCACCGCTGCACGACTCCGTCCACGCCGCCCGCTGGCTCAACGCCGAGCGAGCGAACCTGGTGGCCGTCACCGCCCACTGTGCCGCGCAAGGCCACCACGCCCACGCCTGCGAACTCTCCCAAGCACTTCGGCCCTACCTGGACAACGGCCACCACCTGACCGAGGCCGTCACGGTCTACCGGCACGCGCTGCAGGCCGCCCGCCGTCTGGACGACCCCGCCCGGATCGGAGCCGCGCTGAACAACCTCGGCGGCGTGTCCATGCATCTCGGCCGCTACGCCGAGGCGATCGAGCACCTCGAAGCGGCACTGGCCATCCGCAGGCAGATCGGCGACCGCATCGGCGAAGTACGCACCACCAGCAACCTCGCCGGGGTGTACAACAGGCTGGGCAGGCACCGCGAGGCCGGCGAGCACTACCAGCGGTCCCTGCGCATCGCCCGCGACCAGGGCGACCAGGCCGGCGAACTGCTGGTGCTGCTCAACCTGGCGTTCGTCCACTTCAGACTCAGCCGTTTCCGCGAGACCGTCGACTGCCACCAGCGCGCCCTCGCACTGGCCGTGCTGCTCGGCGACCGCATGTTGCAAGCCACCGAACACTGCAACCTGGGCCTCGCCTACGTCCACCTCGGCCGCTACAAGGACTCCGCCGAATCCCTCTGGCACGCCGCCAGAATGTGCCGCGAACTGGGCGACCACCAAGGCGAGGGCTTCCTGTCCGGCAACCTCGCCCTCCTGCACACCCGCCTGGGCAACCACTGGGTCGCCCAGCGCCACGCAGAACGCGCCCTGGCCGTGCACAGCGCGTCCGGCGACCTCGCCAGCCAGGCCGCGGTGCTCGGCTTCCAGGGCGAGCTCCTGCTGCGGATGAACCAGCCCGCACAAGCCCTGCGCACGTTCCGCCGAGCCCTGAGCATGAACCAGAAGCTCGGCGAACGCTTCCAGGAAGGCCAGGCGCTCAACGGCATCGCGGCCGCCGCCCTGGCCATGCACCGGTTCGACCAGGCCACGCACCACCACGACGCGGCCTTGGCCCTGACCACCGCGATCGGCGACTGCCACGGCCGGGCTCGCGCACTCGAAGGCATCGGACACGTGCGTCGCGGCACCGGCGACCTGGCCGCGGCCGCCGCGTCGTGGCAGGAGGCAGCCGCCCTCTACGACGAAATCGGTGTGCCGGAAGGGAAACAACTCCGCGCCCGGCTCGCCGAACTCACCGTGGCGACCTGAGCCGATCAGCCCGCGATGATCCTGATCTGCGCCGCCACGCTGGGCGTCCCCGCGTTGTCGAGGGCGAACAGCAGGTAGTTCCCCGGCGGCGCGATCCCCAGGTCGGATGGGACCACTACCCGGTGCGACGTCGGCGAGATCGCCGTCGACGACAGCGGCACGCGTCGCTGATCGTTGTCCACCGAGTGGGTCACCGCACTCGTGCGCACCAGCGAGAACGCCTTGACCGCGCGGTCGGTGCCGATCGTGATCGCCGACCCGGTGGTCGCGGTGGCCGGCGCGGAGGTGATGGCGGGGCGTGCCTTGCGGGAGCCGTCCGGGTTGAGCAGGTAGGGCGGCACGAGGATCTGCCCGTCCGGGTGGTTGGTCGCGCACTTGCCGCAGAGTCCGCCGCCGCCGGAGAACACGGTTCCGTCGGGCAGCAGGTTGGCCACGCTGTGGTAGTTGCGCGGGGTCGCCATCGCGGCGAGCTTGGTGAACCGGCCGGTCGCGGGATTCCACAGTTCCGGTTGCAGCACGGACGTCTGGTCGGAGAAGGGAACCGGGTAGCTCTGCCCGCCGATCACCACCACGGTGCCGTCCGGCAGCACGACGCTGTTCAGGTACGCCCGCGCCGCCGCCATGTCAGCCGTCCTGCGCACCGCCGGCGTGCGTCCCGTGATGTCCACTGTGTACGCGGCCTTCGTGGCATCGGCCTTCTCGTAGGCAGGTGCCCCGCCCACGGTGAGGATCTTGCCGATGTCGTACATGACCGCGTTGCCGTTCATCGCGTCCTGGCTGTCGCCACGGGTGCCCGCGTCGGTGACCTTCCCCTGGCCCGCGGTGTCGATCCAGTGCATCTTCGCGCTCGGCCCCGCGTGGAAGACCCTTCCGCCGCCGGCCGCGAAGAGCCAGGCGTGGTTGTCGGCGCGGTAAACCCCCGCCGGGTCCGCGGTCAGGAACGGTGCCGCCGGCACGTTCGGCAGCGATCTCCACTGGTTCGTCTTCGGTGAGTAGAGCTCGCCGGCCTTGCCCTTGCGTCCACCGGACCAGGAACCACCGACCGTGAACACCTCACCGGTGGACAGGGTGGTCTGGCCTTGGTATCCGCGCCCGACGGTCATGTCCGCCGCGCTGGACCACGCGTCGGTCCGCGGGTCGTAGATGCTGGCCTTCGTGGCGTTGCTGCCACCGGTGACCAGGATGCGGCCGTCGGCGAGCATCGACGTGCCGGGACAGAACATGTCGTGCCCGGTGTTGTCGACCTTGCGCGTGCTGACCCGTCCGGTGGTGAGGTCCATGATCGCGGTCTGGGTGTATCCGTTGGCACCGCCGAAGTTGTCGGCCGCGTAGGCCGACCACGTGAGCAGCTTGTTGCCCGGCAGCACCGCGGACGCGGCCGGCACGATGGGGAATCCCACCGTCGGTCCCCACGCTCCCACGACGCTCGGATCGCCCTGCGCCGGCGGCGGCTGTCCGGGATCGCCCAGCAGACCGATCTCCGCCGCGCTCGCCCACGGCCCGCGCTCACCGGCCTCGGACAACGCGGTCAGCCGCACGTACCGCGCGCTGCTGACCGCGAAACCGATCGTCTTGACGGCTTCGTCGTCGGCCATCGTGCCCGTCGTGACCGGGCCGCCCCACGTGGTCCCGTCCTGGCTCAGGTGGATCTCGTAGCGGCCGATCCTCCCGTTCTTCTGGCCCGATCTCGGTGTGTAGACGAGTCCTGACACCCGTTGCGCCGACCGCATGTCGATCGTGAGCCACTGCGGCAACGACGACGCCGTCCTCCACCGGCTGTGCCAGATCGTCGCTCGATCACCGTCCAGCACCCGCGCGGCCACGTCCACGCCGGTCTCCTCACTGCTGGCCGTGGCCACCCAGCCGTCGCGCGGCAGCTCAGTGGCCGCGGGAACCATTGCGGCGGCAGCGATTTCCAGGTGCTGATGGTGGTCGTGCGCCCCGTCCTCGCCGGGCTCCTGCCCAGCGGCACGGGTCACGACCGCGGCAACGACCAGCGCCAGGTACACGGGTCTTGCCAGTGTTCTTCGGTTCACTGCAGTCCATTTCCACTGTGGCAGCACCAGGTGCGCGCGCGATGACAGCGACTTCCGCACGTTGTTGAAAACTTGACGACCTTATCTTGATCTTGTCCTCGCTCACATCAGCCGTTCGGAGGCTTGCCCTGGCGCCATCCGCACACGATCGCCGTCACGAGCACCAGCAGCACTTCGATCGCACGAGCGGACAACAACGACGTCTCCACCACGATCTGCATCGGACTTTCCTTTCGGCCGATTCCCCGTGATTCGACGATGGCGCCCGAAGGTCCGTCCGTCATCCTCCTGTTCAGGACGTTGTTCCCCTCCAGCCCCTGTGCTGAAATGAAGTGATCTCCACAGGGGGTGGCGTGCACTTCAACGACGAAGTCAACTGGCCGGAGCTGTTCCGCGACTACATTTCCCGATCCAGCCTCGCCGATCCGCACAATCCGCGGCGGTCCGCCTACATCACGACGATGGTGTTCCTCGAAGGCGGCCTCCGGGAGATCGGAGACCAGCTGTCCGGCCGCAGCCCGCGCAGCCGCGACGAGCTGGTAGGCGCTCGCCTGACCAGGGAGATCGTCGTGCGCAGGGCCGCCCAGGTCGCCACCGAACTGCCGAACGCCGTGCACGTCGGCGAAGGAGCCTTCCGCGACCGGTGGCCGGGCAACGGCGGCATGTCGAACTTCTTCATGTGCCTGATCAAGTACACGTGCACGGCACCGCGCTGGGGCCTGTTTCTCGACTACGGACCACGCCGCGCACTCGCCGAACTGCCCAAGGTGCGTGAAGGCGAGCTCGAGCTCACCGAGCTCATCGAGAAAATCGCCACGCACGACCTGCGGATGCGCATCCGACTGGCCAGGTACTGGTTGTTCCAGCTCTCCCTGACCATCGACACCAAGTGGCAGGCCGTCGCCACGACCGCCTATCGCGAGATGCTCGACGCGTATTCCACGCGATGGGCTCCGGTGTACGAGCAGGGCCTGAGGATGCTCGGGGTGCGGTTCCGGCCCGGTGTCACGCCGGCGACGCTCAGCATGATGGTCTCCGCGCAGACCGCCGGCTTCGCGCAGCACATCGCGGCCACCGGCGACAACACGACCGACAACCGCGACCTGTTCGTGGCGTCCGTCGAGGCACTGATCTACGCCGCACTCGACCCAGGTGACGGGCGCGACATCTCGGAGGCGCTGCGGGAGATCCTGCGCAAACGCCAGTCCTAGCTCTCAGTGAAACCGTTGTCCCGCAGCGCTTTGGCGACACGGGCGCGATGCTCCGCCTCCCAGTCGTCGAGCGACTGCCCGGCTTCCCCGGCCTGCTTCGCCTGAGCGTCGCGGAGCACCTGCTCACGCCGATTCCCTGACACCACGACGATGCCCTCCTCGTCCGCCACCACGACGTCGCCCGCCTCCACCCGCACGCCGCCGCACGTGATCGGCTCGTTGAGCGGCAGCGCGGCTTTCTTCGTGCCGGGGATGGGGATGACTCCCCTGGCGAACACCGGGAAGCCCAGCTCCCTCGCCTCGGCCACGTCGCGGATCACGCCGTCGAGCACGAACGCGGCAACACCGCGGCGGTGGGCGACGGCGCACACGTTGCCATCGGCCAGGGCGTAGTCGAGGTCGCCCGACTGCACCACGATCACCGAGCCCGGCTCGGCGCGGTAGATCGCCGCGTGCAGCATCAGGTTGTCCCCCGGCGGGCACCGCACCGTGAACGCCGGGCCCGCGATCCTCGGCATCGACGTCCACAGCGGACGGATGCCCACGTCCATCACGCGCTCACGGCCCAGGACGTCGGCGAGGGTGGTCGGGGAGATGTTCTCGAACTCGTTCATCGTGTTCCTTCCGGCGCGGCCCCCTCCACGACTACCAGACCAGGCCGCGGCGCGCGGCCCGCCATCCGGGCAAAAGGCACATCAACGCCGACAAGGGAATGCGCGGCAGCAAGTCCTACAAACGCGCACGAATATTTGGTGTGAATAAGTTAGTACTTGTTAACGGTCGCTGCGCAACCGATCCTTTCCCTGCTCCGTCACCACACATTCACCTCGACGAACGCCCGGCTCCCCCTGCAACCGAGAGCCGGACGGTTCGCCCTGCAACGAGGAGAAAAATGCAAGCCAGACGCACATTCGTGCTGGCCGCGGCAGGATCACTGGTCGCAGCCGTTCTCACCCAGACCGGCGCGCAGACCGCCGTCGCCGGGCCACCGAGCCAGACCGCCGAGGCGATGGCGGTGGACGCGGCCGCGAGCCTCGTCGACAGCCGGCCGGCTCAGCTGCACGTGAGCTCGAACGACTCGTTCGTCCGCCACAACGTCATCTCGTCGACGAACGGCCTCAAGTACGTCCCGTACGAGCGGACGTACAAGGGAATGCAAGTCGTGGGCGGTGACTTCGTCGTCGTCACCAACGCGACCGGCCAGGTCCTGCAGACGTCGGTCGGTCAGAGCTCGACGATCGACCTCGCCAACACGACCCCGTCCGTGACCAAGGCTCAGGCCGAGGCCACCGCCAAGACCGCCCTGTCCACTGTGGACAGCACGGGCGCGGCGGAACAGGTCGTCTACGCACTCGACAACGCGCCGAAGCTCGCTTGGAAGGTCTCGGTCGTCGGCCGGGACTCCGAGGGCCCGAGCAAGCTCGACGTGGTCGTGGACGCCGCCACCGGCAAGGTGCTGCACACGCAGGAACATGTCCTGCACGGCACCGGCAACAGCGGGTGGAGCGGTCCCTCCGTCCCCCTCGCCACCACGCAGTCCGGGTCGACGTACTCCATGAAGGACCCGAACCTCACCAACGTCAGCTGCCAGGACGCGGCGAACAACACGACGTTCACCAAGTCCAGCGACACGTGGGGCAACGGCACCGCGACCAACCGCGAGACCGGTTGCGTCGACGTGCTGTTCGCGGCGCAGACCGAATCGAAGATGCTCACGCAGTGGCTGGGCCGCAACGGTTTTGACGGCAACGGCGGCGGCTGGCCGATGCGCGTCGGCCTGAACGACCAGAACGCCTACTACGACGGCAGCCAGGTCCAGATCGGCAAGAACACCGCCGGGCAGTGGATCGGCTCGCTCGACGTCGTCGCGCACGAGCTCGGCCACGGCATCGACGACCACACGCCGGGCGGCATCTCCGGCTCGGGCACGCAAGAGTTCGTCGCGGACGTCTTCGGCGCCACCACCGAGTGGTTCGCCAACGAGCCGTCTCCCTACGACACGCCTGACTTCCTCGTCGGCGAGACGATCAACCTCGTCGGCAGCGGGCCGATCCGCAACATGTACAACCCGTCGGCCCTCAACCACGCGAACTGCTACAGCAGCTCGATCCCGAGCACCGAGGTCCACGCGGCCGCCGGCCCCGGCAACCACTGGTTCTACCTGCTCTCGCAGGGCACGAACCCGACCAACGGCCAGCCGACCAGCACCACGTGCAACAACACCTCGATCACGGGCCTCGGCGTCGAGAAGGCCATCAAGATCTTCTACAACGCCATGCTGCTCAAGACCTCCGGCAGCTCGTACCTCAAGTACCGCACGTGGACGCTGACCGCCGCGAAGAACCTCTACCCCGGTAGCTGCGCGGAGTTCAACACCGTCAAGGCGGCCTGGGACGCGATCAGCGTGCCCGCGCAGTCCGCGGACCCGACGTGCAGCGCGACCGGCACGGTCACCGTCAGCAACCCCGGCAACCAGTCCAGCACCGTCGGCACCGCGGTGAGCCTGCCGCTGTCGGCCAGCGGCGGCACCGCGCCGTACACGTGGTCCGCCACCGGTCTCCCGGCCGGTCTGTCCATCAACTCGAGCAACGGCACCATCTCCGGCACGCCGACCACCGCGGCCACGTCGAACGTGACGGTGACCGCGACGGACAGCGCGAACAAGAGCGGCACCGCGTCGTTCAGCTGGACCGTCGGCACGGGCGGCGGCAACTGCTCGGGCCAGAAGCTCGTCAACCCCGGCTTCGAGTCCGGTACCGGTTCGTGGACGGCCACCTCCGGCGTCATCGGCCAGCACAGCTCGAACGGTGAGCCCGCCCGCACCGGTGCGTGGTCGTCGTGGCTGAACGGCTACGGTTCGTCGCACACCGACTCGCTGTCCCAGTCGGTGACGATCCCCGCCGGTTGCAAGGCATCGCTCGCCTTCTACCTGCACATCGACACGGCCGAGACCGGTAGCACGGTCTACGACAAGCTCACGGTCACGGCCGGCAGCACCACGCTCGGCACGTTCTCGAACACGAACGCCGCTTCCGGCTACGTGCTCAAGACGTTCGACGTGTCCTCGTTCGCGGGTCAGACCGTGACGTTCAAGTTCAACGGCGTCGAGGATGCCTCGCTGCAGACCTCGTTCGTCATCGACGACACGGCTCTCACCCTGAGCTGAGGCTGACAGCACAGGAGCGGCCCGGCACTGATGGTGCCGGGCCGCTTCGCGTTATTCCACAGTGCACTGCGTTAGCCGACAGAGCATTGGGCGCCGTTGAAAGTGAACGAAGTCGGCGCCGAGTGCGGACCGCGCGCGTTGCCGTTGTACCCGATCTCGACCGAGCCGCCGGGCGCGATCTGCGGGTTGTAGTCGGCATTGACCGCGTTGACCGTCGAGCCGGACTGGCGCGGCGAGGCGTTCCACATGTCGCGCACGGTCTCGCCGTTGGAGAAGCTCCATCGCAGCGTCCAGCCGCTGACCGCGGCGGTGCCGGTGTTGCGCACCGTGACGCTGGCCTGGAAACCGCCCTGCCACTGCCCGGTGACCCGGTACGCGACGGCGCACGTCTTGGCAGGCGGGCGTGGCGGGTTGGTCGTGGTCGGCGGCGTCTCGCTGGACGTCGCCACCGGCGGCGGAGGCGGCACGGTCGTCGGCTTGGGCGAAGAAGGAGGCTTGGCCGTCTCAGAACCGTCGCAGGGCGGGCCCCACAGTCCCCGCTTCGCCGCCGCGGCCTCGGTCTGGGCGCTGATCAGCGGGCCGCCGTCGACGCCTTCCGGTCGCAACGCGCCCTGCTGCACCGCCAGCACCGCGTAGTCGGTGCCGTCCTCGAGCTCGAGGGTGATCTCGCCGGGAGCGATACCGGTGAACCGCACGGATCGCGCCAGCAGAGTCGACCTGGCGAAGTCGAGCGACGCCGCGGCCCAGCACTCCTTCGGCGCGGCCAGCTGCGCGACGCGGACCTTCGTGCCGTCGGCGAGCTCGACCGTGCGGCCGTCGACCACATCGGTCACCACGGTGATCACGTCCTGCGGGGGCACCACCTCGTTGATCAGCGACGGTGGCTTGAGCGGGCTCCGGGAGGACGGTGGCGGCGCTTGCGGTTCGGCTGTGCACCCCGCCACGAGCAGGGTCAACATCACCATCACGTGCTTGCGCGCCACCGTCACTCCTGAAGGCTCAACTCAACGAGATGTTGCTGTCCAGCGTTGGTTCGCACCAGAAGTCGCGTGGTACAACCCGATTCTGGCTCCGTCCTCACGCGACTCGCCGACGACGTCGAGCAGCGATCCGGTCGCGGCGTTCACGAACGTCCAGCTGCCGTCGCCGGTGGACGACAGCACCCACCTGGCAGCGGGACTGTCGGCCTTGGTCAACGTCGCGTTACCGTCCACAGCGGCGATCCGCTGGCCGGTGGCGGCGTTCACAACGCCGAACTGGACATCGCTGCCGTAGCCGCCCGTCTTGCGCTCCAGCCGCCACACCTGGTCGCGCGCGGCGGGGTCCGTCGTGCGCTGCACGAGCGAGGTGCCGGACGGGGCAAGGGACTTGCCGCTCTGCACACCCGTCAGCCGCTGCTCACCGCTCAACGCGGCGGAACGATCGAGGCCGCTGACACCCGACACGTCGAACGTGACGACCGACCGCGCGGGCACTGTGAGCGTTGCCTTGCGGTCCTTCACCCGGACCGCGGCGCCCTTGGTCAGCGCGCCGAACATGTCGGTGACGATCGGCCGCACGGAGGCGCTGGAGCGCACCGAGCCGAAGCCGGAGAGGTCCAGCGTCACGGACTGCGGCTGCTCGGACTGGTTGAGGTGCACCACGGTCTTCAGCTCGGTGTTGCGCACCGCGGCCACGTCGGACTTCGTGTTGACCTTGACCAGACGGTCACCGGGCTTGACGTAGTGGGTGAAGTTCCGCAGCGTGTGAAACTTCGAGTTGACGCGAGCCGGGCAGGTCGCGAGCGTGTCCTGCGGGCCGCAGTTGAACGGGATCTGGACGACGCCCCAGTTCATGCCGGCCGGCGTCTCACCGCCGGGCTTCATGTTGTCGTAGTCCTCGACCGCCTGCCACAGCAGCCACGCGCGTGGCTCGAGCTCGCGCAGGTCGTCGATCACGCGGGCCGCGATGCCCAGGCCGGAGTCCATGGCGGTGAAGTCCTGCTTCGTCCCCCACGAGCCGTCGACCTCGCTCATCCACAACGGCTTGTCCGCGGCCTTGGCGATGTCACGGGCGGACGTGCGGCGGTCCTGGCCGTAGGTGTGCACGTTCAACTGGCCGAGCTGCGAGCGGACCGAGGCCGGATAGCCGGCCCAGTCTTCGGCGAAGATGCCGGGGTTGGTCTCGTCCGGAGCGGACACGACGGCCTTGAGCCGCTTGGCGCGCAACGCGTCCGCCACCGCGGGCACGACCTTCGCCTGCAGTGCAGGGCTCATGTGCGCGCCCTCCTGGCGGCCACCCGTGGGGTTGCCGTCCGGGCCGAGCTTCGTGCTCCAGTACGGGGTGTTGGGCTCGTTGAACGGGTCGAGTGTCGAGAACTTGATGCCGTGTGAGCGTTCGAGTTCCGCGGTCGCCTGCGTCAGGTAGGCGGCGAAGTCCTCGACGCGGTCCTCGCGCAGCTGATCCGCGGTCGCGTCCAGCCCGCCAGACACGTAACCGCTGACGGTCTGGAACCACGGCGGCGAGTTGCTGAACGCCTCCCACCTGGTGACGTCGGACTTGATCCGGTCGACCCACCAGCGCTGGTTCGGGTCCGCCGCGGCGTCGAAGAACCGGGGATCACCGGGCTTCCACCAGTCGGTGTCCGTGCGCTTCGTGCCGGCCGGGGCCTTCCACCAGCCGGGCACTGCCGCGCCGGGGCGCAGGTACTGCGGCACATCCGGCGCGTTGCCGCCGCCGATGTTGTAGCGGGCGATGTTGAGGTTGAGTCCGTCCTCACCGAACAGCAGCTCTGCGAGCTGGTTGCGGATCTCGTCCGGGTATCCCCCGGTCGCGTTGGCGAACCAGACGAGGCTCGTACCCCAACCTTGGAACGGCTCTTGCTGATAGGTCGGATCCGGCCGCACGGTCACGGATTCCACGGCGGCGGCGGCAGGGACACCGCTGGAGACCACTGTGGACAGTGTGAGCGCCGAAGCGGCGAGAAAGGCAGGGAATCTGGTCATCGGTTCTCCGTTGAACGGGCGATGTTCGCGTTAACATCTACCGAGGACCGGGTGGTGCGTCAAGGGACTGCCGAGCGGTGGCGCGTCCGCTCGGCAGTCCCTCGGTGGAACGCTCACCCCCGAGGAGAGGCGGGCCCTGTGGCTCTCGACCCCGAGGAGGGTTACTTGAGCGAGCAGGTGGCGAAACGTTCCAGTCCCTGAGGCTTCTCACCGACGCGGCCGATGGCGATCGCGATCCGGTCGAGCGCGGAGGACCGCTTGCCCGTCAACGGCCCGAGAATCGCGTTCTGCACGAAGTTCGGCCCACCCTGACCGGCGGACGTGCGCAGCCGCTCGTTGGCCTCCGCCTGCTGCTTGTTGAGGTTCTGCAGCTCGCGGTCCACTTCGGCCTGAGCCTTCGCGGGAACGTTCTGCAGCACCGGCACCGGGCACTCGATCGTCTTCCCCGACGCCGACGACCCGTTGCCGGCGTTGTTCCCCGCGTTGTTGTTCCCGGAGTTGTTCCCGGACGCCTGGCGGGAGGTCGTCGGTGCCGCACCGACCGCGGGAGCCTTGCCGAGTCCGCAGGGAGCGAACCTTTCCAGGCCCTCGGGCTTTGCGGCGACCCGGCCGATAGCGGTCTCGATGCGGTTCAGCGCCGCGACCCGCTTGTCCTTCAGAGGTCCGAGAATCGCGTTCTGCACGAAGTTCGGCCCACCTTCTCCCGCTGAAGTGCGCAGCCTGTTGCTGGCCTCGGCGATCTGCTTGTCCAGATTGGCCAGCTCACGCGTGACCTCGGCCTGCGCCTGCGCAGGAACGGCGACGCCGATCTCGGGCTTCGGGCAGGCGATCGACTGACCAGCGGCGTCGTCCCCGCCCGCGGCGAACGCGGCGATCGCGGTACCGGCGGTCAAGGTCGCGGCTACGGCCATTCCGGCAACGAGCACCCGCTTGCGTCGCTCCGGTTTTGCATGTGCTCTCGACATTTCGAACCCTCACGAATCAGTGGACGTTTATGCCGGCACACCGGGATACGGACCGGGACCGTCCAGGGTTCAACTACTTGTGAGCGTTCACAGCAAGTGCAATGCTGGCTGTCTCGTACCGCAGACCGCACTGCGCAGAATTCCGGGGACCGCTATGCCATCGGGGCACAGAGTCGTACACGAACAACTTCGCCTGAGAGTTCAGGGAGTCAACCTCAAGATCGCCGCGGTGCACCGCGGCGGCACCACCGAACCGATCGTGTTCCTGCACGGGTTCGGCACGAGCAAGGAGGACTACACCGACATCACGCAGCGGCACGACTTCGCTGATCGCGCCTTCCTCGCCTACGACCTGCCGGGCTGCGGAGCCACGGAGTGCGCCGATCTCGGGGCGATCGACGTACCGTTCCTGGTGGACACCGCGCGCGCGATGCTCGACCGTGCGGGCATCGGCCGCTACCACGTCGTCGGGCACTCGCTCGGCGGCCTCACGGCACTGTTGCTCGCGCACCGCGAGCCGGGTCGTGTGCTCAGCTTCGTCAACATCAAGGGCACGCTGGCCCCCGAGGACTGCGCGCCGACCAGGCAGGTGCTGGCGCAGCAGGAGCCTCGCGACCTCTTCACGCGCTTCATCGAGGGCGCCCGCCGGGGTGAGGGCTACTCGAGCGGCCTGTACTTCTCGAACCTGCCGCACAAGATCCGTCCTGGGGCCCTGCACGGCATCCTGCGGTCCGTGGTCGAGCTCGCCGACCACGGAGACCTGCTGAACAAGTTCCTCGCGCTGCCCATACCGAAGATGTACCTCTACGGCGAGGACTGCGCGTCACTGTCCTATCTGCCGTCGCTGGACGCGAACGGGGTGGAGCTCGCCGAGATCCCGCACAGCGGGCATCTCCCGATGTACTCCAACCCCGTCGCGACCTGGAAGCGGATCGCCGCGTTCTACGCCGGCGACATCAGTCAGCGCATCCCCGCCGCGAGGCGGTGGTAGGCCGCGTTCCAGCGCAGGCGGTCGCCGAACTGACCGGGGGTGGTCGACGAGTCGATCAGCACCAGTTCGGTGGCCGCCATCGTGGCGAAGTCGTGCAGCGTCTCGGATCCGACGGCTTGGGTCAACACGGTGTGGTGCGGTCCGCCCGCGGTGAGCCAGCACTCGGCCGACGTCGACAGCGACGGCGCCGGCCGCCACACCGCGCGTGCGACGGGCAGGTTCGGCAGCGGCTCGTCCGGTCCGACGACCTCGACCTCGTTGGCCACCAGGCGGAAGCGGTCACCGAGGTCGGCCAGGCCGATCACCACGGCAGGGCCCGCCGCCGCGTCGAACACCAGGCGAACCGGGTCCTCGCGGTCGCCGATGTCGAGCCGGTGGATCTCGCACGACGGCACGCCGTCCGCGATCGTCGGGCACACCTCGAGCATGTGCGCGCCCAGCACCTTCGGCGTGCCCGGCCCGAAGTGGTAGGTGTAGTCCTCCATGAACGAGGTGCCGCGCCCGGTTCCGGCGCCCATGACCTTCACCGCGGCGAGCAGCGCCGAGGTCTTCCAGTCGCCCTCGCCGCCGAAGCCGTACCCGTCGGCCATCAGGCGTTGCACCGCGAGGCCGGGCAGCTGCTTGAGGCCACCGAGGTCCTGGAAGTTCGTCGTGAAGGCACCGAAGCCGCCTTCGTCCAAAAAGGACCGCAGGCCGATCTCGATGCGCGCGGCGTAGCGCAGCGACGCGTGCCGGTCTCCCCCGCGCGCCAACGCCGGTGCGAGGTCGTAGGTCTCGGCGTAGTCGGCGACGAGCAGGTCGATGTCGGCGTCCGCCACCGCGTCCACCACCTCGACGAGGTCGTTGACGCCATAGGTGTTGACCGAGACACCGAACCGCAGCTCCGCCTCGACCTTGTCGCCCTCGGTCACCGCGACGTCGCGCATGTTGTCGCCGAACCGCGCGAGCTTGAGGCTGCGCAGGTGCGCGAGCCCGGCCGCGGCACGCGCCCAGCCGTCGATCCGCGACGCCAGCTGCGGGTCGCTCGCGTGGCCCGCCACGGTCTTGCGCGCCACGCCGATGCGCGTCTGCACGTAGGCGAACTCGCGGTCACCGTGCGCGGCCTGGTTGAGGTTCATGAAGTCCATGTCGATCGTGGACCACGGCAGCGCCTCGTTGAGCTGGGTGTGCAGGTGCAGCAACGGTTTGCGCAGCAGATCGAGGCCGGTGATCCACATCTTCGCCGGCGAGAACGTGTGCATCCACGCGATCACGCCGACGCACGACGGGTCGTTGTTCGCCGTCTGCATGATCGAGCGGATCGCGCCCGCGTCGGTGAGCACCGGCTTCCACACGATCTCGGTGCTGATCTTGCCGGAGTCGGCGAGCATCCGCTGGATCTGCTGGGACTGCGCCGCCACCTGGTCGAGCGTCTCTGGGCCGTAGAGGTGCTGGCTGCCGGTGAGGAACCAGACCTGCGGCTTGCCCGCGAACGACATGTGCTCTCCTCGTGGGCTCACTGCCCGTAGACGTTCTGGTAGCGCTCGTAAAGCCGGTCGACGTCCTGCTGGTCGATGGCGGAGGCCTTGCCGAGCTGGAGTGCGAAGTGGACGGTGCGCGCCACGTCCTCCAGCATCACCGCGGACTTCACCGCGGACTTCGCGGTCGGGCCGACCGTGAACGGGCCGTGGTTGCGCATCAGCACCGCACGGGACCTGCTGGCCTTGAGCGTCTCCACGATGCCCTGGCCGATCGAGTCGTCGCCGATCAACGCGAACGGGCCGACCGGGATCTCGCCGCCGAACTCGTCCGCGATCATCGTCAGCACGCACGGGATCGGTTCGCCGCGCGCCGCCCACGCTGTCGCGTAAGGGGAATGCGTGTGCACGACACCGTTCACGTCGGGCATGTGCCGGTACACGTACGCGTGCGCGGCGGTGTCCGACGACGGCGCGTACTCGCCTTCGACGAGGTTGCCGTGCAGGTCGGTCACGACCATCGCCTCGGGTCCGAGCTCGTCGTAGGACACCCCGGACGGCTTGATGACCATCAGCTCGTGGCCGGGCACCCGCGCCGACACGTTGCCCGCGGTCCAGATCACCAGCTCGTACTTGGTGAGCTCGCGGTGCAGGTCGGCGACCGTGCGGCGCAGTTCCGCCGTGACCGACATCAGTTCTTCCCCTCGACGGCCTCACGGCGGAACTTGCGCAGCCGGCGCATGACATCGTTGCCACCCCGGCCGAAGTGGTCGTGCAGCTCCTGATATTCGAGGAACAGCCGCTCGTAGGCGACGACGTTCTCCGGGATGGGCATGAAGACGTTGCGGCGCACCGACCCCATGGCCTGGGCGGCCTCGCGGATGTCCGCGTACGCTCCCGCCGCCACCGCCGCGTGCATGGCGCTGCCGAGCGCCGGTCCCTGCGCGGAACCGATGACCGACAACGGCAGATCGGTGACGTCGGCGTAGATCTGCATCAGCAGCGTGTTCTTGATCAACCCGCCCGCGATGACCAGCTCGGTCACCGGCACGCCCGAGTCCGTGAACGTGTCCACGATGACCCGCGTGCCGAACGCCGTGGCCTCCAGCAGAGCGCGGTAGACGTCCTCCGCCTTCGTGGCCAGGGTCTGCCCGAGGATCACACCGGACAGCTCGTGGTCGACTAGCACGGACCTGTTGCCGCTGTGCCAGTCGAGCGCGATCAGCCCGTGCTCGCCGGGGGCCTGGTCCGCCGCCAGCTCGGACAGCAGTTCGTGCACGGAGAGCCCGCGCTCCTTCGCCTGCTCGTGGTAGACGGGCGGCACCTGGTTCTTCACGTACCACGCGAAGATGTCGCCGACACCGGACTGCCCCGCCTCGTAACCCCAGAGGCCCGGCACGATCCCGCCGTCGACCACACCGCACATGCCAGGAACCTCGCGCAGCACGTCGCCGCTCATCACGTGGCACGTGGAGGTGCCCATGATCGCGACCATCTGGCCGGGCTCGACGGCCTGCGCGGCCGGTGCGGTGACGTGGGCGTCGACGTTGCCGACCGAGACCGCGATCCCCTGCGGGAGTCCGGTCCACCGCGCGGCTTCCGCGGTCAGGCTGCCGGCCTTGTCACCGAGCGCGGACAGCGGGTGGTCGAGCTTGTCCTCGACGAACGTGGCGAACGCGGGGTTGAGCTCGGCGAGGAACTCCTCGCTCGGATACCCGCCGTCCTGGTGGATTCCCTTGTAGCCGGCGGTGCAGGCGTTGCGCGTGTACTCGCCGGTGAGCTGCCAGACGATCCAGTCGGCGGCCTCGACCCAGTGGGCCATCGCCGCGTAGACCTCGGGCGCCTCCTCCAGGACCTGCAGACCCTTGGCGAACTCCCACTCCGAGGAGATGAGGCCGCCGTAGCGCGGCAGCCACGCCTCCTTGCGGTCGCGGGCCAGCTCGTTGATGCGGTCGGCCTGCGGCTGGGCGGCGTGATGGCGCCACAGCTTGATGTAGGCGTGCGGGTTGTCCGCGAACTCCGGCAGGTCGCACAACGGCGTGCCATCGGCCGTCACCGGAACCATGGTGCAGGCGGTGAAGTCCGTGCCGATGCCGATGACCAGTTCCGGCGCGACACCGGCGGCCTCGACGGCCTGCGGGACGGCGGTCCGCAGGACGTCGAGGTAGTCGGCCGGCACCTGCAGCGCCCACTCCGGCGGCAGAGCCTTGCCCGTCGCCGGCAGAACGCTGTCCACCACGGCGTGGCGGTAGTCGTGCACCGCGGTGCCGAGCTCGGCGCCGTCACGGACGCGCACGACCACGGCGCGACCGGACAACGTGCCGAAGTCGACACCCACGACACACGCGTCGGGATGGATCGTCTCGTCAGTCACGAGCTGAGTGTTATCGCTAACATTCGGCCCGTCAAGATGCTGACGAGACGTCGTGAAAAGCCTTGATAGAACCGGTATGAGCAAATGAGTGAACGCACGACAATGGCGCACTGCGAGCGGTACCGGCCGATCGCCGAACAGGCCCCTGGCCACGCCCGGCCTGTTCGGCGGTCACCGAACAGGCCGGGCGTGATCAGAAGCCTGGCGATCGCAGGGTGGCGGGGTGCCCGCGGACGTTCGGCGGAGGCCGTCGGACCGGCGCCCAACCCCGGCCGAGTTCAGGCGGGCGGGCCCACGCTCTGGCGCTGCACCAGCACCGGCGCGATCGTCCGCCGCGGCCGAGTCGACTCGCCCTCGCTGACCTGCTCGAGCAGCAGGCCGAGCGTCTCCCGGGCCACCGCCGCGAAGTCGGGCCGGACCGTCGTCAGCGGCGGGATGAAGAACTCCGCCTCCGGCACGTCGTCGAACCCGACGACGCTCACGTCGTGCGGCACCCGCCGCCCGCGCTCGTGCATCGCCCGCAGCACACCGAGAGCGAGGTGGTCGTTGGACGCGAACACCGCGGTGACCTCGGGCATCCGCGCCAGCATCTGCCCGGCCTTGTACCCGGCCGCCGCAGTCCAATCAGCAGCAACCACCGGCGGCACCTCGGCGTTGTGGAGCTCCAGCGCCCGGCGCCAGCCCTGCACGCGGCCGGCCGCGTCGAACCAGTCGGTGGGGCCGGAGACGTGCCACACCGTCGAGTGTCCGGCCTGCAGGAGGTGGGTGGTGGCGTCGTACGCGCCGACTCCCTGGTCGACCGTGACGAGCGGCGTCGACCGTTCCGGGTCACCGTCCACAGTGACCAGCGGCAGTTCGGCGGGGACGTCGGCCAGTGCGTCGGCCGCGGACGAGTTCGGCGCTATCACGACGATCCCGGCCACCCGCTGGTCGCGGTGGCGTTCGACGGCGGCCGCTATCGACTCGCGGTCGAGCACCTTCACCCTGCCGACGCTGACCGCGAACCCGGCCTCCCCCGCGGCCTCCTCGAAGGCGGACAGCAGCGAGGCGGGGCCGTACAGCGTCGAGTTCTGCGCCACCACGCCGATCAGCTGCGTCTTGCCGGTGACCAGCGCGCGAGCCGCCCTGTTCGGCCGGTAGCCCAGCTCCTTGATCGCCGCCCGCACCCGCAGGCGGGTCTGCTCGCGGACGTTCGGGTGGTCGTTGAGAACACGCGAGACCGTCTGATGCGACACCCCTGCGAGGCGAGCGACGTCGGTCATCGCGGGGTCACGCGTGGTCTTCTGCTCCACGGACGATCTCCGATCCTTGGTCTAGACCGATGATGTTAGCGATAACACCCGTCAGCCTCGGTTCAGCACACCCATTGTGACCGCTATTCGATCCGGAACGTCGCACGTCGGCGCGCGTCGCGGTCGTTTCCAGGTCTGCCGGCGACCAGTCTGCCTCGATCGTGGATGAGATAAGAATCTGCTCCAACATTCAACGAAATCGCCTTGCCGTCCGCGAGTCCCGGCACCCGCGTAAAGCTCGCCGCACGGCCGTAGGTGTCCGTGTCCTCGAACGGGTCGATGCGGATGACGTCACCGTCCACACGCACGTAACGATCGGGGAAGTTGACCGACTGCAGCGCCACGGTGCCGGAGCCGAGGAATCCCGGCACGAACCGGAACTGCGAGTCGGCGAGCTCGCGGACGTTGCCGTCCACCCGCAACCGGTACTCGTAGTGCCGCACGAACAGCCCGTCCAGCGTGGACAGCCGGGCGATCGGGCCGCCGCGCCCCACCGGGACGCCGAACGAGGGCGTGCCGTCGTCGTTCCAGTGCAACCGTTGCACGCGGGTGTGCCGGTTCGGGTCGAACAGCGGGTCACCACTGATGTCGCGGTAGTCACGGGCGTGGTAGACGAGCACGTCCATGCCGCCGACCGTCGTGAACGAGTTGTGTCCCGGTCCGTACTGCGAGGTCGGAGCATTGGTCGAGAAGACCGGCTGGGCGGACTTGGTCCACGACCGCGCGTCGAGCAGGTTCGCGTTCTCGTCGGCAGTCAGCAGGCCCATGCAGTACCGGGCGTCGGTGGCGCTGGCGGAGAACGTGACGAACACCCGGCCGTTGCGGATCAGCACCGCCGGCCCCTCGTTCACGCGGAAACCCTGCACCTCCCACGACGCCGTGGGGGTAGCGATGCGCACGGGCGTCGTCTTCAACGCCAGCGGCGAGGCCATCTCCGCGATGTAGAGGTTGGTGCCGGAGCCGACCGCCGGATCGTTCTGCGCCCACAGGAAGTAGCGCTTCCCGCGATGCGCGAACGTGGTCGCGTCCAGGGTGAACGTGTCCAGGTGCGTCACGATCTGGCCGCGCAACACCCAGCCGCTCTCCCGGGGGTCGGCGTTGGGAGACTCCAGCACGTAGGTGCGGATGCGGAACGGCTCGTCCTTGTCGCCCGCCGCGAAGTAGACGTACCACTTGCCGTCGATGCGGTGCAGCTCCGGCGCCCAGATGTAGCCGCCCATCTTCCCGGACGCCGGACGACGCCAGATCGTCCGTTCCCGCGCCGCCGACAGACCGTCCAGAGTGGACGCTCCACGCACGACGATCCGGTCGTACTCCGGCACGGACCCGGTCAGGTAGTACATGCCGTCGGTCGGCGGCGTGATGAACGGGTCGGCGCGCTGCTCGACCAGCGGGCTGCGGGTCGGCAGCTCGGTGACGGGTTCAGGAGCGGCTGAGACGGCCGCGGAGCCGGCGAGAGAAAGCGTGCCGGTGGCGGCGAGGACGCCACCCGTGCCCAGCAGCAGGGATCTGCGGTCGATCACTTGCGGCTCCTGTCCTTGACGCGGAAGACCGTGACTGAGTTCGGCGGGAACGTGTAGCTGAAGGAGGTGCGCACGCTCACCTGGCTCGTGCGCGGCTTGATCGGCTGGGCGAACTCGGTGTTCACGTCGTCGGGACAGCCCTGCAGGACGGTGACCTTCGCGGTCGACGCCACCGGCATGCCCAGGTCGATCGAGGTGCGGGCGGCGTTGTCCTGGGCGTTGACGACCTTGACGATCAGCTCGCCGGTCGCGAGATCGCGGGTCACGACCTGGCGGAACGGTTCGACGCGCGAGTCGTCGTTGAACTCGCCCCACTTCTGGCCGTCGAGGAACAACGCCACCTTCCGGCCGCGCACCTCGACCCGCACGTCGTAGGTGCGGCCGGTCTCGATGCTGGTGTTGTTGCTGAGCAGCGTGCTCTTGGCGCCACCGGCGGACTTCTCGACGGCGGACTGGGTGTTGTTCCAGCCGCCCAGGTTCCACCAGTAGTAGTTGCCGGTGTCCTGCACGCCGAACGCGACGAGGAAGCCCTCACGTCCGGACTGCTTGGTGGCCTTCAGGTTCAGCGTGTAGTCGCGCCAGTCGCGCGATCCGGCCGTCACCAGGGTGTTCTCGGCGGCCGCGTCGGACTGGACGTAGGCGCCGTTCACGACGTTCCAGGCACCCTTGCCGGTCTTGGTCCACTGCGCGTCGGTGCCGGAGAAGTCGTCACCGAACAACTGCTGGCCGGCCGCGTTGGTAACGTGAACATCGTCGTAGGCAGCGGCGGTCGCCCACGTCGACAGGCCGATCGCGCCCGTGATCGGAGCCTGGGTGGACGGCGTGGCCGACGCGGTGCTCGGCACGACCTGGTCGCCCACGTTGTTCATGAACAGCTTCTGGGTCTCGTAGCTCGCCGAACCCCACGACGCGTGGTTGTTGAACCAGATCATGTCCGGCTTCCACTGCACGTAGTCCTCATTGGACAGCAGCGGCGCGTAGGAGGCGAGCTTCACGACGTCGGCGTTGCGTTCCAGGCCGGTCATGTACGCGGCTTCGCTCAGCGCGTTGAAGTACTTGTTGTCCAGAGAGGCGTACTCGCCGAGGAACACCTTGGGACCGTTGCGGTCGTAGGAGTCGTAGCGGCTGTTGTTCTCCAGGAACCAGGACGGGCTGTTGTAGTAGTGCTCGTCGACCATCTTCACGCCGGCCTGCTTGTTGAGCTGCCACAGCCGGTCGAAGGTGCCGCCGGTGTCGTCGGGGCCGGAGTTGCCCACGACCGTGATGTCCGGGTACTTGGCGTTGATCACCTTGCGGAACTCGGTGAAGCGGGCGAAGTACTCGTCCGGCAGGTTCTCCTCGTTGCCGACCGAGACGTGGGTGAGCTTGAACGGCTGGGGGTGGCCCATCTCGGCGCGCTTGCGACCCCAGGTCGAGTCGGCGGGCCCGTTGGCGAACTCGATCAGGTCGAGCGTGTCCTGGATGTGCCGCTGCAGCAACGCGGGGTCGTCCGTGGCGCGGTTCTGGCCACAGCCGGTGACCAGGGCGGGCACGACGGGCAGGGGCATCGCGCCGACGTCTTCGGCGAACTGGAAGTACTCGTAGTAGCCGAGCCCGTAGGACTGGTTGTAGCCCCAGAAGTTCCAGTTCGTGGCGCGCTGCTCGACCGGGCCGATGGTGTCCTTCCACTGGTACGAACGGCGGCGCTCGTACGCGGGAGCGTCGTAACCGTAGTGGCTGCCGGTGTTGACCAGGCAGCCGCCGGGGAACCGCACGAAGCCGGGCTTCAGGGCGGCGACCTTCTCGGCGAGGTCGCGGCGCAGGCCGTGGCCCTTGAAGGTGTCCTGCGGCATCAGCGAGATCATGTCGAGGCGCAGGGTCCCGGTGCCGCCGCCGGTGACGAGCAGCCTGCCGGTCGTCGTCGACTTCTTCGCGCGGACGGTGCCGGTGTAGCGGGCCCAGCCGTCGCCGCGAACCTGGACCTTCACCGCGTCACCCAGCGGGCTGCCCGCCGGATCGGTGATGGTGGCGGTCAGCGGCGTGGCGGACTGGTCGGTGCGGGCCCAGACGGAGAAGTCGTAGCGCTGGCCCTCCTGGACCGCGATTCCGCTGTTGTAGCCCGAGTTGATGACACCCGCGGGCAGGCCGAGCTTGAGGTAACGGCGGTTGCGCTCGTTCATCCGGCCGCTGTCGTCGGCCACGTCTACGGTGCCGCTGTGCGGTGCCCACGAGGTCAGGCTGGTGTAGGACGCGTTGTCGGCCTTGTCGTACTCGAACGACCGGTTCTGCACGAGTTCCGCGTAGAGGCCACCGTCAGCGGCACGATTGATGTCCTCGAAGAAGACGCCGTACATCGTGTCGTCGATCGACGCGCCCTTCCTCGTGGCGTCGACCTTGATCGTGTAGTCAGCATCGGCCGCCGCGCCCGAACCGGGGACGGCGGCCAGCAGGGAGGCCGCGAGGGCGGCGGACAGCAGAACGTGCCTGGGGGACATTCATTGGCTCCGGGGCGTTCGTGGGCGTTCGCTGCAAAAGTGAGCGCTAACATACGACCGCCGCAAGGTCAGGTCAACGGTCACAAGTCGTTATGGTCGAAGGCTTGACGCGACTGATGTGAGCGTTCACTCTTGTCCACCTGACAGCCGCGGACACGCGGTCAGGCTCCGCGACACCGTAGTCACCTCGGAGGAACTCCTGTGCTGAAGAAGATCACGACAGCCGCCAGCGTGATCGCGCTCTGCGCGCTGACAGCGTGCGGCTCTGGCTCCGGCGGTGCCGGCACCAACTCGTCCGGCGACACCATCACGATGGGCTTCGCCCAGGTGGGCGCCGAGAGTGGCTGGCGCACCGCGAACACGAAGTCGGTCCAGGACGAGGCCAAGGCCGCCGGGATCGACCTGAAGTTCTCCGACGCTCAGCAGAAGCAGGAGAACCAGATCAAGGCGATCCGGTCCTACATCCAGCAGAAGGTCAAGGTGATCGCGTTCAGCCCGGTCGTCGAGACCGGCTGGGACACCGTGCTGCTGGAAGCCAAGCGCGCCAACATCCCGGTCATCCTCACCGACCGCTCCGTCGACTCCAGCGACAAGTCGCTGTACAAGACGTTCCTCGGTTCGGACTTCGTCGAGGAGGGCCGCAAGGCCGGCGACTGGATGGTCGCCAACGCCACCGGCCCGACCAACATCGTGGAGCTGCAGGGCACCACGGGTGCGGCGCCCGCGATCGACCGCAAGAAGGGCTTCGAGGAGAAGATCGCCTCCAAGCCGGACATCAAGATCGTCGCCTCGCAGACCGGTGACTTCACCCGCTCCGGCGGCAAGCAGGTCATGGAAGCGTTCCTGAAGTCCCAGCCGAAGATCGACGTCGTGTACGCGCACAACGACGACATGGGTCTGGGCGCGATCGAGGCGATCAAGGCCGCCGGCAAGGTGCCCGGCAAGGACATCAAGATCATCACCGTCGACGCGGTCAAGGACGGCATGACGGCGCTGGCCAACGGCGAGATCAACTACATCGTCGAGTGCAACCCGTTGCTGGGCAAGCAGTTGATGGAGCTGGCCAAGAAGGTCGTCAAGGGCGAGGAGGTGCCCGCTCGAGTCGTGACCGTGGAAGGCACGTTCACGCAGGAGCAGGCCAAGGCCGCCCTCCCCCAGCGCCAGTACTGATCCCTTCAGACAGCGGGGCCCGTCATCTCCTTGAGTAGCTGACGGGTCCCGCACCCCAGCCAGCCACGCAGACTCGCGGGGCCCGTCACTCTCTCCCATTCGGTGACGGGTCCCGCGCCCCAGCGACGAGGGTCCCAACCCATGACCGAGCCCGACACACCGATCGTCGAGATGCGGGGCATCAGCCTCGCGTTTCCTGGCGTGAAGGCGTTGCAGGACGTCGACTTCCGGCTGTTCCCCGGCGAGGTTCACGCTCTCATGGGCGAGAACGGCGCCGGCAAGTCCACTCTGATCAAGACGCTGACCGGCGTGCACACCCCGGACAGCGGCACAACGCTGCTGGCGGGCGACACCGTCACGTTCTCCTCCCCCGGCGACGCCCAGCAGGCCGGGATCAGCACGGTGTACCAGGAGGTCAACCTCTGCGCGAACCTCACGGTCGCGGAGAACATCCTGCTGGGCCGTGAACCCCGCAAGCGCGGCGGCATCGACTTCAAGGCGATGCGCACGCAGGCCGCCGCGGTGCTTGCGCGGATCGGTGTGCACATCGACCCCGCCTCGATCCTGAGCACGCATCCCATTGCCGTGCAACAACTCGTGGCCATCGCTCGCGCGATCGCCGTCGACTGCCGCGTGCTCGTGCTCGACGAACCGACGTCGAGCCTGGACGCGGGCGAGGTCGCCGAGCTGTTCCGGATCATGCGGGTGCTGCGCGACGAGGGCGTGGCGATCCTGTTCGTCTCGCACTTCCTCGACCAGGTCTACGAGATCGCGGACCGGATGACGGTGCTGCGCAACGGAGCCCTCGTCGGCGAGCACCTCTCCAAGGACCTGGACCGCCGTGCGCTCATCTCGGCCATGATCGGCCGCGAGCTCGGCGTTCTGGAAGCGATCGAGGACGCCAGCGAACGCCGCGACACGTCCGGCCCTGTCCTCGTGCGCGCGGAAGGTCTCGGCCGGCGCGGTGCCATCGCACCGTTCGATCTGGACATCCGTGCGGGCGAAGTCGTCGGGCTGGCCGGACTCCTCGGTTCGGGCCGCACGGAGATGGCGCGGCTGTTCTTCGGCGCGGACAAGGCGACCGAGGGCAGGCTGCTCGTCGACGGCTCGCCGCTGCACCTGCGCGGCCCCAGGTCGGCGATCGCCGTCGGGATCGCGTTCTGCTCGGAGGACCGCAAGGGCGAAGGCCTCGTCGCGGACCTCAGCATCCGCGACAACCTCGTGCTGGCCATGCAGGCGGCGCGCGGGTGGAGCCGCCCGGTGTCACGCCGGGTCAAGGACACGCTCGTCGAGAAGTACCTGGCGGCACTGGACATCAGGCCCGCCAACCCGGACGCGCTCGTGCGCACGCTCTCCGGCGGCAACCAGCAGAAGGTGTTGCTGGCCCGCTGGCTCGTCACCGAACCGCGGCTGCTGATCCTCGACGAGCCGACGCGCGGCATCGACATCGGTGCCAAGGCCCAGATCCAGCAGCTCGTCACGAAGCTCGCCGCCGAAGGCACCGCGGTGCTGTTCATCTCGGCGGAGCTCGAGGAGGTCGTGCGCATCGCCGACCGGATCGTGGTGCTGCGCGACCGGCACAAGATCGCCGAGCTCGACGGCGGGTCGAGCATCGACGAGGTCGTCGGGCTCATCGCGGGTGAGCACCTGTCGGAAGAGGTGGCGTCGTGAAGTACCGCTTGCTGTGGCCACTTCTAGCGCTGGTCGCGTTGCTGTTGCTCAACCTGGTCGTCACGCCGTCGTTCTTCTCGTTGCGCATCCAGGACGGCCACCTCTACGGCGGCCTGGTCGACGTGCTCAAGAACGGCGCGCCGACGCTCCTGATCGCGCTCGGCATGACCCTCGTCATCGCCACCCGCGGCATCGACCTGTCCGTCGGCGCGGTCGCGGCCATCGCGGGCGCGGTCACGTGTGTCCACATCGGAACGTCCGGGGACGCGGGCACGGCGTTCGCCGGTATGGGGATCGCGCTCGTTCTCTGCGCCCTGCTCGGGCTCTGGAACGGTTTCCTGGTGGCGGGCCTGGGCATCCAGCCGATCATCGCCACGCTGGTGCTGATGACGGCGGGCCGCGGTATCGCGATGCTGGTCACCGAAGGCCAGATCATCACGGTCAACAACGACCCGTTCCGGCAGGTCGGCGCCGGGTTCCTCATCCTCCCGATCTCGATCCTGATCAGCCTCGCCGTGCTCGGGCTGGTGGCGCTCACCACCCGCAAGACCGCGCTGGGCATGCTGATCGAGGCCGTCGGCGTGAACCCGGAGGCGTCCAGGCTGGCCGGCGTCCGCGCGAAGACCATCATCTGGACCGTCTACGTGTTCGCGGCGGTGTGCGCGGGCATCGCGGGCCTGATGATCAGCTCGAACGTCAGCGCCGCCGACGCCAACAACGCCGGCCTGTGGATCGAGATGGACGCGATCCTCGCCGTCGTCATCGGCGGCACGTCGCTCGCGGGCGGACGCTACTCGCTCACCGGCACCCTGCTCGGCGCGCTGATCATCCAGACCCTCACCACGACCGTCTACACGATCGGCGTCGCGCCCGAGGTCACGCTGGTGTTCAAGGCCGTCGTCGTCATCGCCGTCTGCCTGGTGCAGGCGCCCAAGGCCCGCGCCGCGCTCAGCTTCCGGAAGGTGGCCGTCTCATCATGACCGCTCTCGCTACCCGGCTGCCGTCGCGGTTCCTGCCGGTCCTCGCGACCGTGGTGTTGTTCGCGATCACGTTCGGTGTGGGGTCCGGACTCTACGACGGTTTCGCGTCGGGGCAGGTGATCGCGAACCTGTTCATCGACAACGCGTTCCTGATCGTGCTCGCGGCCGGCATGACGTTCGTGATCCTCAGCGGCGGCATCGACCTGTCCGTCGGCTCGGTCGTCGCGCTGTCGACCATGGTCACCGCCTCAGGCCTCAAGGCGGGCTGGCCGGTACCGCTCGTGGTCGTCGCCGTGCTGCTCATCGGCAGCACCCTCGGCCTGCTGATGGGCCTGGTGATCCACAAGTTCGACATCCAGCCGTTCATCGTCACGCTCGCCGGCATGTTCCTGGCGCGCGGCCTGTGCTTCCTGATCAGCGTGGAGTCGGTGTCCATCAAGGACAGCACGTTCCGCGACGTCGCCACCGCCGTCATCGAACTGCCCGGCGGCGTCACCATCACCTACAACGTGATCATCGCCCTGATCGTCGTCGCCGCGGCCCTGTACGTGCTGCACCGGACGCGGTTCGGCCGGACGGTCTACGCGGTGGGCGGCAACGAGCAGTCCGCGCTGCTGATGGGCCTCAAGACCGCGCGCACCAAGGTCGGCGTCTACGTGATCAGCGGCTTCTGCTCGGCGCTGGCGGGCCTGCTGTTCAGCCTCTACATGCTGTCCGGCTACGGCCTGCACGCCGTGGGCATGGAACTCGACGCGATCGCGGCCGTCGTCATCGGCGGCACCCTGCTCGCGGGCGGGGTCGGGTACGTGCTCGGCAGCCTCGCCGGCGTGCTGGTGCTCGGCACGATCCAGACGCTGATCTCGTTCCAGGGCACGCTCAGCTCGTGGTGGACCAAGATCGTGATCGGCGCGCTGCTGCTGGTGTTCATCGCGGTGCAGCGCGGTTTGATCCGCGACAAATCCGCCTGACGGGATCTCCCGTTCGTGACAGGCCCGAGCAGTCACGACGAGCTGCGTGCCCCAGCGGGATTGCGTGAAGTCCCACGAGGTGGTCGAAGCCGGAGACAGGCAGGTGCCCGTGCGCACCTTCCGTCCCGGACGGCCACCTCGTGGCGTCTACCTGGACATCCACGGCGGCGGCTTCTACCTGGGCCCGACCGCGCGGGAGAACGCACGCAACCAGCAGCTCGCCGACACGCTCGGACTGGCGATCGTGAGCGTGGACTACCGCATCGCCCCCGAAGATCCCTGGCCGGCCGCACCCGACGACTGCGAGACGGCCGCGCCATGGCTCATCGAGCGCGCCGAGCCAGGTTCGGGACCACGCGGCTGGCCATCGGCGGGTTCTCGGCGGGCAGCACCCTCGCCGTCACGACGTTGCTGCGCTTGCGTGATCGCGGCTGAAGGCGTTCGACCGCGCCGTGCTCCAGTTCGGCACGTACGACCTGCGTGTCTACCCCGGCGCGCCGCACGCGTTCACCAACCGCGACAGGGACGTCGCCCGAACCGCCCGGCACGACATCGAGACCTGGCTGGCCGCGACCTGGGAAACTCCGTCACCGGCGGCGAACCACCGGTGACGGAGATCGGGCCAACTACCGCCGAGTCGTCTTGTTCGCCACGACGAGCGGCGCGAACTGGACCCAGTCGACGTTCGGCCCCCAGCCGGCGGGGTTGCCGAAGGTGACCGCGCCACCCGGCGTGACCAGGTCGATCGGCGACGTCTCGAGCCAGAACCCGTCCCACGTGTAGTTGTGGCGGTACCGGGTGGCCGTCGCCTTTCCTCCGGCCTCGGTGGCGACGAGCGTCCGGTTGATGATGTCGGTGTTGTACGGGTGGCCGGTGTTCTTGTCCGCCTGGGCGTAGGCGACGGTCAGGTTGTACTGGCCGGCGCTCACCCCGGTGCGGGGAACCGTGAGCGTGCCGTTGTTGCCGACGTAACCGACGTAGGTGCTGCCGGACGCCCAGGGGCTCGACGCGGTCGCCGCGCCACCCGCGAGCTTGCCGGCCTCGGCCTCGACGCGGACCGCGTTGCGGTCGGCCGCGGCGTCGCGGGTCAGCGTGAGCGTGCCCGCGGCGAGCGGGGTGCGGCCCTCGTTGGACAGCTTGACCTCGGTGATGCCTGCCTTGAGGTGCACTGTGGTGTTGCCGTTCCAAGCGCCGGCGCAGGTGGTGGTCAGGTCGGCACCGGTGACCCTGCGGCCGGAGAGGGTGAGCCCGAGGGTGCTCCTGCCGGTCGCGGTCAGGGTGGTGTCGAGCCGGTAGTAGCCGTCCTCGGCCGCGGACACGTAGGTCGTGACGGAGTCGCCGGCCCGCAGGAGCGCGCTGCCGCCGGAGCTGCGGGCGTCGGAGAGCGGGTACACCGTCCTTTCCGGACCGGTGACCTCGGTCAGGTCGACGCGGTCGAGCGTGATGTCGGACGAGCCGCCGAGGTAGCCGCCGGGACCGCTGGTGCGCAACGAGAGCCGGTGCGTGCCCGCGGTGAGCTGGACGGGCGTGTCGTACCGGCCGCGGTAGGTCCAGCCCAGAGTTGCGGGCAGGGTCAGGTTCCGCACGTGGGCGTCGTCCACGTAGAGAGCCTGCTGGCCGACGAACGCGTTGGTGCCGTAGAAGACACCGAGTTTGTACGAGCCGGTGCGCGGCACGGTCACGTTGACGGTCACGCGCGAGTCCGGCCGGTTCATGGAGCCGACGTCCTTGCGGCCGGACGTGGTGTAGCGCATGGCCATGTCCCAGGAGCCCGATCCGTCGTCCTGCACGTACACCTGGGCGTTCTCCACCGTGCCGTTCTCGGCTTCGTAGCTCGCCTGCCACGGCGCGTTCGCGACCGGCGCCACACCCGAGGCCGGCGTGACGATCACCTGGTACGCGGCCAGCTGGTCGCCACCGGGCACCTTGACCGTCGCCGCGCCGTTCGCCACCCGGATTCGCGACGCCGCCACGACCGACGGCTGGCCCGCGTCCCCTTCGTACCCGCTCCAGCTGGTCTTGGAGACCCGCACGTCGACCTGATCGCCGAACACCTTCCGGTCGATGCCGGTGAGTGCGACGTTCACGTCGTTCGCCGTGCCGCCGAGCAGCACCGTCGCCTTGGCGCCACTCAACGTCGCCATGCCCTGCAGGGAGTCCCGGACGTTCGGTTGCGGCGGCGTCACCTTGACCGTGTTGACCGCGTTGGCCGAGCTTCCGGAAAGGTCGCCGTACCACTTGGTGAGCCACCAGCCGCCGTTGGCACGGCCTGCGCGCACGGCGTGGTCGCTGAGGTTGCCCGCCATGGACCAGAAGGCCATGTGACCGTCCACTTTGGTGTCTTCCAGCATGGTGATCCACTGGACCATCTGGCCGGGCACCGAGGTGTCGCGCTTGTTGGAGTACTCGTTGATGACGATCTCTCGTGGCGAGATGCCGAGCTGCCGTTCCATCTCGCGGTAGTCCGCGTAGTTCTTGCGGTACAGCGCGAGCGAGTCCGGGCCGAGCTCGTGCCAGCTGGTCATCTGCGGCAGCACGTTGTTGGCCTTGGCGTACGTCAAGAACTCGCGCAGGTGGTCCGCGCGGTACCGGGTCTCACCGATGCCCGCGATACGAGCGTTGGGCAGCACGGACTTCACCAGGCGGTAGATCCTGGTCCAGTCGGCGAAGAACTTCTGCTTCTTGTTCGCCCAGTCCGAGTACCAGATGCCGTCGGGCTCGTTGAAGATCGTCCACACGAACTTGTCGCGGTCGGGGCGCTGGGCGACCTTCTCCAGCTGCGGCCGCAACTTGGCGGCGTAGTCGTCGATGCCCAGGTCCTCGTAGGGCCACTTGCTGTAGGCGTCCTGCGCGTAGATGTGCATCTCGCTGCCGCCCGTCGCGAAGAACTCGTCCGCGAGCTTCAGCGCGTCGCCGTTCGGGTGCTGGTCCCCGTCCGGCGCCTTCTGCGAGATGCTGCGCAGCCGCATGCCCGCGACCAGGTCCTGGGACGGGACACCGGAATCGCCCAGGCCGTAGAGCATGCCCGTCGCACCACCGCGGAACGCGCCGGTCGAGGAGGCGAGGTCCACCCGCAGTGTCTCGGTCGCGGCGACGGCGGCCGACGGGGTGAGGGTGGCGAACGCTAACGCGGCAACGACCGCGCAGGCAGGGATACGCATCGGAGCTCCATTTCGGATCACTTGACGGCACCACCGGTGATGCCCGAGATGATCTTTCGCTGGACGACGGCGAGCACGACGACGAGTGGCAGGCTCATCAGGACGACGTAGGCGAAGATCAGATGCCAGTTGTTCAGGTACAGACCGGCGCTCGCCACGCGGAACAGGTTCAGCGGCAGGGTGTCGATCCGCCCGCCGATGACGAAGAACGCGTAGAACACGTCGTTCCACACGTACAGGCAGATGAGGATCGTGGCGGTGGCGAGCACCGGCCTCAGCAACGGCAGCACGATCCGCCAGAACACCATCACCGGACCGGCGCCGTCGATCTGCGCGGCCTCCTCCAGCGCCGGCGGGATGGTCCGGACGAAGCCGGTGACGAAGAAGATCACCGTGGACAGGTAGATCCCCGTGTAGACACCGATCATGCCGATGGCGCTGCCCGCGAGCCCGAGCTGGCGCAACAACAACACCACCGTGACGACAGCTGGTGGCAGCACGATCCCGCTGATGCCCAACGCGTACAGCACAGCGTTCAGCAGCGTCGCGCGGCGAGCCAGGACCCACGCCGCCATCGACCCGAACGTCAGCAGCAACGCCACAGTCGGCACGACGACCAGCAGGCTGCCGAAGAACGCGGCGGGCACCTGGCCGTCGACCCACACCGTCCGCAGATTCTCCAGCAGCTGCCAGTGCTGCGGCAGCGACAGATCCGGGTTGAGCGCCTCGCCCTGAGACTTCGCCGCGGTGACCACCACGAGCCACAGCGGGATCCCGATGACCACGAGCGCGAGCGCGACCGCCACGACGGGCTGCGCCCTGGTCCACACCCTGTTCACAGCACCGCCTCCCGCCTGCGCAGCATCCGGATCAACGGGAACGCCAGCACCACGACGAGCAGGAACAGCACCAGGCTCATCGCGGTGGCCTGGGCGAACAGGCCCTGCCCGAACGTGCGGTAGATGAAGATGTTGAGGATCTCCGTGGTCCGCGCGGGCCCGCCGCCGGTGGTGGCCTGGACGATGTCGAACCCGTTCATCGACCCCAGCAACGCGGTCGCGACGTTGAACGTGACCGCGGGCGCCAGCAGCGGGAACCTGATCGCCCAGAACGCCCTGGCGCGCGACGCGCCGTCGATGCGCGCCGCCTCCAGCAGATCCTCGGGAATCGTCTTCAGTCCCGCCAGGTAGATGAGCATCGACAGGCCCATCCACTTCCACGCGTGGATCACCGCGACCACGACGATCGTCCAGGTGGTGTCACCGAGCCACGCGTAGTCGATGCCGAGCAGACTGTTGAGGCTGCCCTGCGGTTTCAGCAACGCCTGGAAGATGTAGCCGACCGCCAGCGCGGACATCAGCACCGGCACCAGGAAGAAGATCCGCACCACCCGGTTCAGCGTGGTGTCCCGTTCCAGCAGCACGGCGAGCGCGAAGCCGAACAGGTTCTGGAACAACGCCACCAGCACCGCGTAGACCAGCGTGATCCGCACCGCCCGCAGCAACGTGCCGTCCGCCGCGAGCTGGCTGAAGTTGTCCAGCCCCACGGGTTTGATCGCGCCCTTGAAGCCGGACCAGTCGGTGAACGCGTAGATGAAGTTGAACAGCGTCGGCACGAAGAAGAAGACGAGCAGAATCACGAAAGCCGGTGCCAGGAACCACATCGGATGCGTCTGCCGCTTGACCGCGTTGCGGCGCGGCGGGTCCGGCACGGGGAGCGGCCGCACCGACGACCGCTCCCGCGCTGGTGCTGAGGTGACCGGCATCAGAACCCCGGTGCCCCGGCCGCCTTGGCCAGCTGGGCGAACTGGTCCTGCGTCGCCTTCGCGACCTGCTCGGGCGTCATCGTCCCGACGATCATGTCCGCGAGGTTGATGTACAGGTCCGGGTTCGCGACCGCGGCCGTCTGCATGGAGCCCACCGCTGTCGGCAGCGACGCGTGCACATCGAGCAGCGCCTTCGGCACGCCGGCCGGGTTGGCGATCGCGGGCTGCAGCGAGACGGTCTTGCGGGCGTTGACGAACTCCTGGTAGCCCGGTCCCATCCAGTACGCCAGCAGCTGCCTTGCCGCGGCCTCGCGCTTGGCGTCACCGGTGCGGAACGCGACCAGTGCGTTGGACTGGTCCGGGATGAACGTGCCGACGTTGCCCGACGGCGAGATCGGGAAGAACCCGATCTTCTGGTCGAGCGTCGCGGTGTCGGCCTTCGCCTGCAGCTGCCCGAAGAACGAGGTGACCTGCACGGCCATCGCGGCCTTGCCGTCGAGCAGGGCCGCGCCCTGGTCTTCGAACTTGGCCGTCCTGATGTCGGCGTTGAACAGTCCCTCGTCGATCAGCGACTTGTACTTCTTGATCGCGTCGAGCACGACCGGGCTGCTGAAGGTCTCCTTCTTGGTGTTGATCTTCTCCCAGAGCCCGTCCTTCGCGGCGTCGGCGAGCAGGACGTGCACCCACCACTGCGTCGCCCAGCGGTCGCCGCCCATCTCGAAGAACGGGGTGACGCCCTTGGCCTTGAGCGCCCTGGCCTTCGTGACCATGTCGTCGAAGTTCTTCGGCAGCTCGGTGATCCCGTTGGCCGCGAACACCTCCTTGTTGTAGTAGACGCCCTCGACGGCCGGGCTGGTGACCAGCGCGGCGTACCGCGTGCCGTCGAGGATGCCGGTGATGTCCTTCACCTCCGGCGCGAGCTTCGGCAGCCAGGGCGCGTCGGTCAGGGGCTGGAGGTTCGTCTTGGCGTTGATCGCCGTGAGCATCGACGCGGTGGGCTGCCAGAACGCGAGGTCCGGCTTGTCGCCGGTGGCCACCTTGGTCTGCACGCCCTGCTCGTACGGGTCGGGGATGGTCACGACGTCGACGTCGGCACCGGTCGCCTTCTCGAACGCCGCCACCACCTGCTCCGGCACGGTGTTGCTGTTCTGCGCCGCCCAGATCGTCAGCTTCGTCCCGCTCAGCGACGCGGTGGGGTCGGCCCAGGAGACCGGACCGCCGGAGCCGGCGTCCGCACCGGGGTCACTGCACGCGGCGAGTCCTAACAGGAGGGTGGCGGCCGCAACGTTGATCCAACTCTTCATCGGGCGGATCCTTCGGTGGGTGAGGGAATCGGGGAGGTGCGGTGGGAGATCCGGAACAGGCGCGCCGACGCCGGCAGGCGCTCGGCCGTCAACGTCAGCTCTCCCGCGGGCGCGTTCCAGTCGGACGTCCACACGGGCAGATCACGCGGGTAGAGCACTTCCAGCTCGACGTCGCAGTCGCGCAGGTGCTGCAGCGGCAACGTCACGCTCGCCTGGTCGCTGTCGCGCTGCCACACCGCCAGGTAGGTGACGTCGCCGGAGGTCAGGGCGAGGCTCAGCCACCGGTCGCTCCACGCGGGCAAACCCAGTGGCCACAACGGAACCGCGGTGGCGAGCTCGGCGCGGATCTGCTGGTGCACCCGGACTGCGGCGTGCACGGACTTGAGCTGGGCGGTCGTCATGAGGTCGAGACGGCCGGACAGGTACAGCCTGCCGAGCATGCCGGTGCAGAGCGTGAAGGCGATGTCCTCTTCGGACATGTCGGGCTGCGGATAGGCCCAGCTCGCCGACTGCTCCGGCAGCAGTGACATCGGGGCGGCCACCGCGATCGGCGGGTAGCGCAGGAAGTCCTGCTGGTCGCTGGTCGACTGCAGCTGCATCCGCGCCATCATCGCGTAGTCCATGCGCATGGCACCCGACGCGCAGTTCTCCAGGATCAGACCGGGATGGCGGTCCAGAACTCCGTCGAGCCACGCCAGGTGCGCCCGGTTGCACGCGAGCAGGCCCGCGCCGGCGCTGTCCGCGGCCACGTCCGTGCCCGCGCCGGCGTCGATGTTGTAGTCCAGCTTGAAGTACCCCACGCCCAGTTCGCCCACGAGCCGGTCGACCACCGCGTCCAGGTGCGCGACGGCCCGCGGGTGCCGCAGGTCCAGGTGGTAGCGGCCGTGTTCGACCAGCCGGACACCACCGCGTTGCAGGAACGCCGATGGCGGCAGCCGGTCGGCCATCGGGCTGCGCACGCCGATCACCTCGGGCTCGAGCCAGAGCCCCGGCACCATGCCGAGATCCCGGATGCGCGCGACGACCTCCTCGATCCCGCCGGGAAACCTGGTCCGCGACGGCAGCCACTCGCCGACGCTGTCCCACCAGCTGGAGCCGTTGTCGTACCAGCCCGCGTCGATGCAGAACACCTCCGCACCGGCAGCCGCGGCCGCATCGATCAACGGCAGCAGCTTCTCCGTGGTGGGATCGCCCATGATCGTGTTCATGTAGTCGTTGAACACCACCGGCAGCGCGGTCCGGTCGGGATGCAGGCGCACGATCTCGCGACGGTGCCGGGTGAGTGCGGCGATCGCACCGTCCACACCGGACGCCGACACTGCCAGGGACACCGGGACGGAGGTGAACGACTCGCCCGGCATCATGCGGTGCTGCCACTGGTGGTCGATGTCGGTCGGCCCGAGCAGCGCGACGTAAGCGCCGTCCATCCGTTCCGCGACCTCCCACCGCCAGGCGCCGTTGTGCTCGACCTGCCACAGCCACGCCTGCCCGGTCCGCCGGTCGACGAGACCACCGGTCGGCAGAACCGTGCCCGTCGACCACGTGCCGGTGCTGACCACGGCGAGGCGGCCGCGGCCGTCCTGGCCGTGCAGCCCGAGATTGAGATCGGGCACGGCGTCCTCGCGCAACGGGCGGCGGGACCACCGTCCCTCACCGAGCCATTCGCTGTCCGCCCGCAGCACGTCGAGGTCCTCGACCCTCGCTCCGCCGAATCCCGCGGCGAACGAGGTCAGCCCCAGCAGCGTCACCGTCTCCTGGCCGTGGTTGGTCACCGTGGTGGTGATCTGGCAGGCGGCGATGCCGTCGACCGAACGGAACACCGTGCGTGCGACCAGGCCGGTGAGCTCGTCCCGCAGGTCGACGTGCAGCTCACTCCACTTGCCGTCGGTGCGGCGGGCAGAACCGGCGTAGACCATGCGCCTGCCCACGGCGGTCTCGGAGAAGCGGTGCGACACCCGAGCCCTGCCCTGGCCCGCCACCAGAATCTCGACCAGCGGCTGCGTGACCGGAGTGCCATCGGCTGCCGCGCCACCGGTCGAGAGCGAGCGAACGCCGACCGCTCCGTCGGGCGCGACGTCCACCACGAGTTCCAGCGCCGAATGCCCCCAGATCACGCCGGTCGCGGACTCGATCGAGATCACTGTCGCCCCATTCCTGCTGGTCCACACGGTGTGACCGGTCACATCGTCGCAACAGTGTGAGCGTTAACACTGCGATGGGGAAAGGGTGTGTTACGCAGTTGTTACCGCGGTGGCGCGGTGGACTCCCGCACCACGAGCGAAGGCGGCGCGAGTGCGATCACCTGGCGCGGCTCCCCCGCGACCTCGGCCGCGATGGCGGCCAGGCACGCCCGCCCCAAGGCCGCGAAATCCATCCGCACGGTCGTGAGCGCCGGTGTCCAGTAGGCGGCACCGGGCACGTCGTCGAAGCCGATGATGCTGACGTCCCCCGGCACGTCCCGCCCCGCCTCGTAGAGCGCACGACGCACCGCGAGTGCCGTGTCGTCGTTGCCGCACAACACCGCCGTCACCTCCGGATCGGCCGCCAGCCGGGCACCCGCGAGGTAGGCCGACCGCACGTCCCACCCCGCCGTCAGCACCTCGGGCACCGGCACGCCCGCCGCCTCGAGCGTCGCGCGCCACCCCGACTGACGGGCGCTCGTGCCGCTCTCCGACGGAATCGCCACGTGATGCACCGTGCGATGCCCCAGTTCCAGCAGATGCCTGGTCGCGTCGGCAGCGGCCTGACGTTCGTCCAGGAAGACCATCGAACGCGAGACCCCCGCAAGCCCACCGGCTTCCGTGGCGGCCACCGCGGGAACGTCCGCCGGCAGCGCTCGCAGCACCTCGGCACCCGCGGTGTCGAACGCGATCACCACGACGCCACCCGCGTTGGGATCGCTCACGTGCTCGACCGCGTGGCTGACGTCGACCGGACTGTCCGACTCCACCACCCGCACACCGACGGCGAAACCCGCCGACCGCGCGGCTTCCTCGATGCCCTGCAGCGTCGCCGCATAGCCGTACAACGTGGTGTTGGCGATCACCACCGTCACCGTGGACGACAGTCCCGACCCGAGCGCCCTGGCCGCGCGGTTCGGGCGGTACCCCAGCCGTTCGATGACCTCGAGCACGTGCCTGCGGGTGTCGGCGTTCACCCGCGGCGAGTCGTTCAGCACCCGTGACACGGTCTGGTACGAGACGCCGGCGGCCGCCGCGACATCCCGGATGCTCGGCGTGGCGGAAGATCGTCGTGTCACCTCGACATCGTGATCGCTGCCGATCGCGGCGTCAAAGTCGGTCAACTGAGCAGCTCCGCGACATGCACCACCTCACGGCGAGTCCACGTGCGGTGACCTCCACCGTGGAACGCCACGCGCACGCTCTCCGCGAACGTCACCGCGACGACCTGCCCGACCGGTCCGATCGAGCCGTACAACCGGACGACATCGCCCGGTGACAGCCTCTCCGCGGGCTTGGTCCCGATGTTCCGCGCGAGGGACGCGGGCTTCACGAACGTCGTCAGAATCCCCCAGGCAGCGCCGAACAGCGGCGGAACCACGACCACCAGGACACCGGCGGCGACGGGAAACGTGCCAACCAGCAACACGGCGCAGACCATCGCCCCGAGCATCCCCAGCAACGTCGCCATGAGCGCCGAGCTCACCGGCCAGTCACCGAACTGGAGCCAGCCCGTCGTGCGCACCCAGCCACCCGCGGTCAGACCGCGCGGCGGCCTGCCGTCCGGGAGGCGGGGCCGTCCGTCGGCATCGTCAGCGGGCCTGCCGAACAGGTCGACGTGGTCCTCAATGGACACGCCGCCACCTCAGCTGATCCCGGCCGGTGCGCTCGCACACCATCTCGTCACCGTTCGCGGACGTCCTGCGCGCACCTTCGACGTAGCACTGCCTGCCCAGCAGAACGTCCAGCCAGGAGCCGCCGCGGGACGGCGCCGAGGTGGGCGTGACCTCAGATGAGGACGGTGCCGGCTCCGTGGTGGTGGTCGCGGCAGTTGTGGTCGTGGTCAGGGTGGGCGCGAAGGACGAGGGTTCGCTGGGCGCCGCCGACGCCGTCACCTGCTCGTTCGTGGCGCAGCTGACGGCCCACAGACCACGGCGTTCCTGACGGGCCTCGGAGTCGGCAACCGCAAGATCATCACGTGCGGTCAGGTCCGCGGGCGCCACACCGTCGTGCACGATGGTGTGCGCGTAGTCCGTCCCGTCCGGCAGCACCACGTCGACCGTCATCAGATCGCTGTCGAAACCACCGTCCTTCCTGACCATGAGCCGCACGTTCCTGCCGCGCAACAGGTTCTGGGCGGCCTCGCGCGACTCGGCCGGCCGGCACCCGGTCCGGAGCAACCCTGCGACGCGAGCCCGGAAGAAGAGCCCCGTGGCGGGTTCCACACCGTCGAACGTGTCCACTTCGGACACCGTGTGCACCACGGCCTCGAAGGAGTCGCCCCGGTGCACGGCCGCTTCGAGTCCGTCGCTCCGATGATGCTGCGGCAGCACCTCGGTGGCGAAGCCGACCGCTCCGGTCGTGGCGACCGCGGTGACGACACCGAGGCATGTCATCGCCAGGCGCGCCGACTGACTGGAGCGCCACCAGAACAGACGAACAATCGCCGGGCGCCCCTCAAGAATGTTCAACTCGGTCGTCTCGGGCAATCTCAATCCCAGCTCGATGAGGGTCGGACAATCCATGGGACAAACAGGTGCGACGATCGCGCGAGGCCCCGTGTCGACTCGCGGAGATCTCCGTGTTTGCCGTGGTTGGAGCAGTGTTGTCGCCGACGAGCGACCTCGTCAACAACCAAAAAGGTTCAATCGAGTACTTATACAACCTTCACAGCAGCTGCTCTGTGATTGCTTCCGCACGAGTTCGACACCACCCGTCGAATATTCGACATCGAGGCCGACCGCCCCGTCGGCCGTCCTGGGGGTGAAATGCACAGAAATGAATCCTCGGCGACCGGCCTGCCCACCACGGCACCCGCGCCCGCACCACCTAGAATCGTGGTCTGCGACCAGATCAACAGAGCGGGTGGCTTGATGAAGCTGGGCGATGTCACCCGGACCGCGCTGGCGTTCGTCCGGATCTTCAACGGCGCGCTGGGACTGTTCGCGGCCGGGAGGATGGCGAAGAGCCTCGGCGGCGACCTGGGCGACGACAAGCGGTTCGTCTACCCCGCCCGCATGTTCGGCATCCGCACGCTCGTTCTCGGTGTCGACCTCCTGACGCTCAAGGCCGATCGCCGGATGTTGCGGCAGGCAGTGCTCATTCACGCCACGGACACGGCTGCCGCGATCTACGCTGGCAGGAGTGGCGAGCTTCCGGCCAGGGCGGCGAAGCTCACCACGATCGTCTCCGCCGTCAACACCGGACTTGCCGTCGTCTCGCTCGTCGCCGCTGAGAAGGATCGCTGATCTGTGGTCGAGATCGACCTGCTCGGAGAGGTGACCGCGCGGGTCGACGGCCACAACGTCGAGCTGGGACCCGCGCGGCAGAGATGCGTGCTCGCGGCACTGGCGGTCGACGTCAACAAGACCGTGTCGGTCTCACAGCTGGCCGAACGCGTCTGGGGTGACGAGCCGCCCGCGCAGGCACGGGCCACGCTGCACAGCTACCTCTCCCGGCTGCGGCAGACCGGCATCGAGCTGGCCACCCGGTCGACCGGGTACGTGCTCGTCGCGGACGAGTCCTGTGTGGACGTTCTGCGGTTCCGCAAGCTCTGCCGCCAGCCGGGCACTCTCGGCGAGGCCATCGCGTTGTGGCGCGGCGAACCGCTGACCGGCATCGGCGGCGACTGGGCCGGGCGAACCCGCGAGCAGCTCGTCAGGGAACGCGACGCCGCCGAGCTCGACCTCGTCGACGCACGTCTGCGGCTCGGCCACGGACCCGAGCTGCTCGCGACGATCGCCGCGCACGCGACGGCCCGGCCGCTCGACGAACGCGTGGCGGCGCAGCACATGCGGGCGCTCGCCCAGGCCGGCCGCGTCTCCGAGGCACTCGACCAGTTCCTCGCCCTCCGCACCAGGCTGAGAACCGAGCTCGGCACCGAACCGGGTGCGGACCTGCGGCGGCTGCACGAGAAACTCCTCCTCAGCGACCAGGAAGCGACCGTCGAGGTGCCCAGGCAGCTGCCGTCGGCGCCGGCGCAGTTCGTTGGCAGGCAGGAAGACCTGGCCGAGCTGGACCAGGCCGTGCGCACCGGTGTGGCGGCGATCGCGGGCGCGGGCGGCATGGGCAAGACGTGGCTCGCGCTGCACTGGGCGCACCGCAACCTGCACCGCTTCCCCGACGGCCAGCTGTTCGTCGACCTGCGCGGGTTCAGCCCCGACGAGACGCCGATGGAACCGGACGTCGCCATCCGCGGGTTCCTGCACGCGCTGGGTCTCGACGCCGCCCGCATCCCGGCGGACCCGCAGACCAGTGCCGCGTTGTTCCGCAGCCTGACCGCGCACAGACGCATGCTCGTGGTGATCGACAACGCCGTCGACGCCGCCCAGGTCGCCCCGATGCTGCCCGGCGGCGACACCTGCAAGGTGCTCGTGACCAGCCGGAACCGGTTGCCGGGCATCAGCAGGCCGGTCGGCCTCGACGTGCTCGCCGACTCCGACGCTGCCACGTTGCTGGCCACCAGGATCGGCGCGAGCAGGCTGAACGCCGAACCTCTCGCCGTGGCACGGCTCATCGACCTGTGCGGCGGGCTGCCACTGGCGTTGAGCATCGTCGGCGCCCGCGTGCTGACCGAACCGGAGCTATCGCTCGCCGCCATCGCCCACCAGCTCGAGGAGCTCGGGCTCGGCGCGCTCGACGCCGACCCGAGCGTCAGCGTGCCGGTCGTGCTCTCGTGGTCCTACCGGGCGCTGACCGACCAGCAGAGGCAGATGTTCGCGCTGCTGGGAACCGCGCCCGGCGAGGACATCGGCCTGGACGCGGCCGCGAGCCTCGCCGGAGTGTCCACACAGGACGCACGCGCGACGCTGCGAGCTCTCGAACAGGCCTCCCTGATCTCGATCAGCGGCAGCCGGGCGCGGATGCACGACCTGGTCCGGGCGTACGCGGCCGAGCGGAACAGCGACGGCACCGAGGCGTTGCGCAGGCTCGTGGACCACCACGTCCACACCGCGCACGCCAACGACCGGGTGATCGACCCGCACCGCCCGCTGATCACCCTCGGCCGCTCGGACGTCGAGATCACCCCGGCCCGGGACAAGGCGGGCGCGCTGGCGTGGTTCGACGCCGAACGCGGCACGCACCAGGCCGTCCAGCAAGCGGCGGCGGCCCACGGCTGGAACGACAGCGTCGTGCTGCTGGCCAGGGTCTCGCACGCCTACCACCAGCTGCGCGGTCATCTCGACGACGAGCTGGCCATGTGGCAGGCCGCCCTCGATGCCGCGGAAGACCCCGCCGACAGGGTCATCGCACACCGGATCATGGGCAGCTCGCTCGGCCAGGTCCACCGCTACGACGAGGCGCAGCACCACCTCGCGGCCTCACTCGACCTGGCCCGCCAGGTCGGCGAGCCGCTCGCCCTGGCCGACGCGCACGGCGCCCTGGCCTGGCTGTGGGCCAGCAGGTCCGAGTACCACCGCGCGTTCGAGCACGCCCAGGCCGCGCTGCCGCACTACCGGCGCACCGGCAACCGGATGCTGCTCGCCATGGCGCACAACAACATCGGCCACTGCGCCGCGGAGATCGGCGACACCGCCAGCGGCCGTGAACACGCTTCCACCGCCCTCACCCTGCTGCACGAGCTGGGTGACCGGCACGGCGAGGCGACCGCCGTGGACACGCTCGGCCGCGTCGAACACCAGGCCGGCAACCACGTCGAGGCCATCGCCCTCTACGAACGGGCGCTGGAGCTGTGCCGGGCCGAGAACGACGACTACGTCGCCGCCAACGTCCTCACCAATCTCGGCCACCCGCACCTCGCTCTCGACCAGCGCGACCTCGCGGCGCGGTGCTGGCAGGAGGCGCTGGTCATGCTGGAGCAGCAGGGCCGTGACGACGAGGCCGACCGGATGCGCAAGCAGCTCGCGGAGATCCACGTCACCCCGGGGACCTGACGACCAGGGTTCCTCACTGGCGCGAACACACCCCCTGGACGGGGAACGTGGTCGGTGTCAACAGCGCCAAAGAGGAGCGACGAGATGTCCACCATCACCCTGACCCAGCAGACCACCGCCACGCCCGAGCAGTTCGTCGCGGGACTGACCGACTTCGGTCCCGGCCGCGCGGAGCTCTTCCCCAACAGCACCGACGACTACCTGAAGGTGCACGAGCGGGGCGAGAACTTCGCCGACGTCACCGAGGGGTCCGGCGGCATCTGGGAACGCCTGCACTACGACTGGTCCGACCTCGGCCGCGTCGTGCTGACCACCACCGACTCCAACGTGTGGGGCGGCAGGTCCGGCCACACCTACACGTTCACGAGGCAGGCCGACGGGACGACCGTCGTGCACGCCGTGGTGGTGCGCGAGGGCAAGAACCTCAAGGGCCGCCTGCTCGGCGTCGTGCTCGGCCTGTTCGGCAGGCAGGTCCTCGGCGGAGCGCTCGCGAAGACCGTCAGGGCCATCGAGACGAGAGCCACGAAGAGTTAGGTAAGGGTGCCCTAGGTCCGTCCGAGTGACGGGAGCTAACGTAGCCCGTCGTGAGCATCGTGGTGGAGCAACGCGGGCTGGATCCCGCACCGGCCCAAGCGGGCCCGCGACGGCTGCGCGGGCTGGCGTGCCTGGTGGCGTTGCTCGCCGTGTCAGCGGTGCTGTCGCTGGTGATCGGTGCCCGGTCGCTCTCCCCCGCCGAGGTGTGGCAGGGGTTGTTCGGCGATCCCGGCACCGACCAGCGGCTCACCGAGATCACGCTCATCGTGCAGACCCTGCGCGTGCCGCGGACGGTGCTCGCGATCGTCGCCGGCCTCGCGCTCGGCGTGGCGGGCGCGTTGATCCAGGGCCACACCCGGAACCCCATCGCGGACACCGGTCTGCTGGGCGTGAACTCCGGGGCGTCGTTCGCCGTGGTGCTCGCGGTCTACCTGTTCGGGCTGCAGAACCCCGTCCAGTACATGTGGTTCGCGTTCATCGGGGCCGCGGCGGCGGGCGTGCTCGTGTTCGGGCTGTCGAGTCTCGGGCGGGGAGCGGGCAACCCGCTCACCCTGGCGCTGGCCGGGCAGGGCGTCACGGTGTTCCTCGCCGCGATGACGTCCGCAGTCGCGTTGTCCGACAAGCAGACCCTGGACGTGCTGCGGTTCTGGAACGCGGGCTCGGTGCAGGGCGTCGGGTGGAACGTGATCGTCGTGGCCACGATCTTCGTGGCCGTCGGACTCGTCGTCTCGTTGTTCAACCTGCCCACGATCAACCTGCTCAACCTCGGTGACGACGTGGCGCGCGGGCTGGGCGTGAACATCGCGGCAGGCCGGACCATCGGCGTCGTGGCCGTCACTTTGCTCGCGGGCGCGGCCACGGCGGCGTGCGGGCCCATCGCGTTCCTCGGACTGATGGTCGCGCACATCGCGCGATGGATGACCGGGCCGGACTACCGCTTTCTGGTGCCGTACGCCGGGTTGCTCGGCGCGCTCACGCTGCTCGTCAGCGACATCGCCGGACGGCTCGTCGTGCGGCCCGCCGAACTCCAGGCCGGCATCGTCATCGCGCTCATCGGCGCACCGTTCTTCGCGGCACTGGTCTGGCGCGGGAAGTTCAGGCAGGCATGACCACCACTGAGATGCATCCCGGTGTCCGCGTCGGCGGCTGGTCGTGGGTCTGGCGCCCGTGGGTCGTGCTCGTGACGCTGATCATCGCCGCGGTGACGTTCCTCGTCTTCTGCGTGTCGATCTCCGTCGGCGACTTCACCATCGAACTGCCCGCGGTGATCAGGACGATCTTCGGGCAGGGTGAGCGGGTCGACGAGTTCGTGGTCATGGACCTGCGGATGCCGCGCGCGCTCGTCGGCGTGATCGTGGGCGTGGCACTCGGGATCTCCGGCGCTCTGACCCAGTCGATCGCGCGCAACCCTTTGGCCAGTCCCGATGTCCTGGGCATCACGGGTGGGGCGAGCGCGACCGCGGTCTTCCTCGTCACGGCCACCGGCGGCTCGGCGGTCACCACTGCGGTCGGGCTGCCCGCGGCGGCGTTGGCCGGCGGGCTGCTGACCGGGTTGCTCGTCTACTTCCTGGCGTGGCGCCGGGGCATCGACGGGTTCCGGTTGATCCTCATCGGCGTCTCGGTCAGCGCGGTCATGCAGGCGCTCACGACGTGGCTGCTGGTGCTGGCGGACATCCGTGACGTCGCCCGCGCGCAGTCGTGGCTCGTCGGGTCGCTCGACTCGCGGTCGTGGACCGAGGTGTGGACGACGCTGTGGGTCACCGTCCCACTGGTCGTCGTCGTTCTCGTCGTCGCCTTCCAGATGCAGCCGATGCACTTCGGCGACGACGTGGCAGCTGGTCTTGGTGTTCGCTACTCCGCCGTGCGTGCCGTACTGCTGCTGTGCGCGGTGCTTCTGGCAGGTGTCGCGGTCTCAGCAGCGGGCCCGGTGCCGTTCGTGGCTCTGGTCGCACCCCAGATCACCATGCGGCTGCTGCGCTCCCCCGTGCCGCCGTTGATCGCGTCCGGCCTGTTCGGCGCGTTGCTGCTGATCGGTTCGGACCTCATCGCACGGACCGTGCTGCCGAACGACCTCCCCGTCGGCATCGTCACGGCGATCATCGGCGGCCCGTTCCTCGTCTACCTGCTCGTGCGCGCGAACGTGAAACGGTCAGCCTGAGGGTCATTTGAGGAAATGCGCTCGAAGCGGTTTCCGCGTCGAATTCGATTCGAATGCCGTTCAGCAACGCCGCAGGTCATCCTGCGTTCCGCATAGTTGCGCCTTGCAGGTTGAGAAAGACTCTGGCAACCTCGAAAGAGGCAAATGTTAGCGCTAACACTGGGCGCGGTAGGCGCTGACCAATTGCACGTGTGCTTCTGACCCCGAAGGAGAATCACCGTGGATTCTTTGCGCCGGTGGGCGTCCCTGCTCAGTTCCCTGCTCGCGACCGTCCTCCTGACCGGCACCGTGGTCGCGCTCACTCCGACCGCGGCGTCGGCGGCGACCGTCGACACGAACGCGTGGTACGTGCTGGTCAACCGCAACAGCGGCAAAGCAATGGACGTCGCCGCAGCCGGCACTGCCGACGGGGCGGTGGTCCAGCAGTGGTCCCGTCACGACGGCGCGAACCAGCAGTGGCAGTTCGTGGACTCCGGCGGCGGCTACTACCGGCTGAAGTCGAAGAACTCCGGCAAGGTCCTCGACGTCGACAACTGGTCGGTCGCGGACGGCGGCAAGGTCCAGCAGTGGACCGATCTCAACGGCACCAACCAGCAGTTCCGGCTCGCGGACTCCGACGGCGGCTACGCCAGGCTGATCAACCGCAACAGCGGTAAGACCGTGGAGGTGACCCGCCAGTCCACCGCGGACGGGGCTGCGGTCGTGCAGAACGGCGACCGGAACGCGACCAGCCAGCAGTGGCAACTGGTCCGCGTGGACAGCACGCCGGGGACGTGTTCTCTTCCGTCGACCTACCGCTGGTCGTCGACGGGCTCGCTGGCGAACCCGAAGTCGGGCCTGGTCTCGCTCAAGGACTTCAGCAACGTCGTCTACAACGGCAAGCACCTGGTCTACGGCTCGACGGTCGACTCGTCGGGGCAGCACTACGGCTCGATGAACTTCGGGACGTTCACGAACTGGTCGGACATGGCCTCGGCCCCGCAGAACACGATGAACATCGGCACCGTCGCGCCCACGTTGTTCTACTTCGCCCCCAAGAACATCTGGGTGCTCGCCTACCAGTGGGGCCCGACCACCTTCAGCTACCGGACCACCAGCGACCCCACCAACGCCAACGGCTGGTCCTCGCCGCAGACGCTCTTCTCCGGCAACATCCCCGGCGGCGGCGCCCTCGACCAGACGCTGATCGGCGACGGCACGAACATGTACCTGTTCTTCGCCGGTGACAACGGGAACATCTACCGGGCGAGCATGCCGATCGGGAACTTCCCCGGCAGCTTCGGCACCTCGTACACGACGATCATGACCGACACGAGGGAGAACCTGTTCGAGGCGGTCGAGGTCTACAAGGTCAAGGACCAGAACCAGTACCTCATGCTCGTCGAGGCGATGGGTGCGCGCGGGCGCTACTTCCGCTCGTTCACCTCCAGCAGCCTCGGCGGTTCCTGGACCCCGCAGGCCGCCACCGAGAGCAACCCGTTCGCCGGCAAGGCCAACAGCGGCGCGACGTGGAGCAACGACATCAGCCACGGCGACCTGGTGCGCACCAACCCCGACCAGACCAAGACCATCGACCCGTGCAACCTGCAGTTGCTCTACCAGGGACGCAGCCCCAGCTCCGACGGCCAGCCGTACAACTCGCTGCCCTGGCGGCCCGCCGTGCTCACACTCCAGCGCTGAAACACGACCGCTCAGGCGCCTCACCGCACTTCAGGTGAGGACGCCTGAGTTAGGTAAGGTTTCCCTATGACCGCGCTGCGCAACGATGCCGCCCGACTGGGTGCCGAGGGCGTCACGGTCGGGTACGCCGACCGCGTCGTGCTCGACAACCTGGACGTCTCCATCCCGACCGGCGTCATCACCACGGTCATCGGCCCGAACGGCTGCGGCAAGTCGACCCTGCTGCGCACGCTGTCCCGCCTGCTCAAACCGCGCCAGGGCACCGTGCTGCTCGACGGTCACGACATCGCGCGCCTCAAGACCAAGGACGTCGCGAAGAAGATGGGCCTGCTCCCGCAGACCCCGATCGCGCCGGAGGGCCTCACCGTCGCCGACCTGGTCGCTCGCGGCCGGCACCCCCACCAGAGCTGGGTCCGCCAGTGGTCGAGCGACGACGCGGGCATCGTCGCGCGCTCGCTGGAGATGACCGGTGTCGCCGACCTCGCCCACCGCCCGGTCGACTCGCTCTCGGGTGGTCAGCGGCAGCGCGTGTGGATCTCCATGACGCTCGCCCAGGGCACCGATCTGCTGCTGCTCGACGAGCCGACGACCTACCTGGACCTCGCGCACGCGATCGACGTGATCGACCTCGTCGACGACCTGCACGAGAGCGGCTGCACGATCGTCATGGTCCTGCACGACCTGAACCTCGCCGTCCGCTACAGCGACAACCTCATCGTGATGAAGTCCGGATCCATTGTGGCTCAAGGACATCCGAGCCAGGTGATCACGAGCGACCTGCTGCTCGACACGTTCGGCCTGCAGGCGAAGGTGATCGACGACCCGGTGAGCGAACGTCCGTTGATCGTTCCCATCGGACGGACCCATGTGACGCCGAAGAGTGAGAAGGCCTAGGTTAGCCTGCCCTAACCAGGTGATAAGGTTCGCCTGTCCTAATTTCCCCGCCGCGTGGGCAGCGAACGAAGAGGTGCCGAATGGGCCAGCGAACAGCCATGACCTGGAAGCGATTGGCGGCCGTGGCAGCAGCCGCGGTGGTCGGGGCGGCCGTCCTCGCCGGGTGTGGTTCGTCCACTCCGGCCTCGACGCCTGGCGCGAACAACGCTTCCGGTGGCACGTTCCCGACCAAGGTCGAGCACTTCTTCGGCACGACGGAGATCAAGGAAGCGCCCAAGCGCGTCCTGTCCCTCGGCTACACCGACGACCAGACGCTGCTCGCGCTCGGCGTCGTCCCGGTCGGCATGGTCGACCAGTACCCGAACCCCGAGGGCACCAAGCCCGACATCAACACCCAGTGGGCCTGGGTGAAGGACAAGTGGGGTTCGGCCACGCCCGAGGTCGTCATGAAGAACGGCGACACCGAGCCGAACTACGAGAAGATCGCGCAGCTGCGTCCCGACCTGATCGTCGCGGTGTACTCCGAGGCCACCCAGGACTGGTACGACAAGCTGACCAAGATCGCGCCGGTGGTCGGCCGCACCAAGGCCGAGAAGGAGCCCTTCAGCGCGAAGTGGCAGGACAACGTGCTGCAGATCGCGAAGGCGGTCGGCAAGGGTGACGAGGGCGCGAAGCTGATCAAGGGGCTCGACGACAAGCTCGCCGAGGCGAAGAAGGCCAACCCGGAGTTCGCGAACCAGACCGCCACCGTGCTGACCTGGTACAAGGACGCGATCGTGCCGTTCACCACCACCGACGTGCGCGGCCAGCTCCTGACCGGCATCGGCTTCAAGGGCAACACGAAGGTCGACGAGATCGCGGAGGGCGGCTTCTCCGCCAAGCTCTCGCCCGAGAAGATCGACCTGATCAACACCGACCGCATCTTCGTGGTCGCCGACAAGGCGGACGCGGACGCGCTGAAGAACTTCCAGCTGTTCGCGAACCTGCCCGCGGTCAAGGCCGGCAAGGTCCACTGGATCCTCGACAGCGAGGGCCCCGCGGTCGGCGCCGCGATCTCGCAGGCCACCCTCCCGTCCCTGCCCTACGCGATCGACGAGCTGGTGAAGTCCGCCAAGTCCGGCGCCTGATCCACGAACTCCAGCGAAAGGCCTCCCCTCGTGACCACGAGCGTCTCCGGCGCGCCGTCGAAGATCCTGCGCACGGCGTCCGGACGGGAGGCCTCCCGCTGGCTGCTCGACCACTGCCGCACCGCCCCCCTGCTGCCGATCGCCACCGTGCTGGCGACGGTGGCGGGGGCGGTGCTGCAGATCGTCCCGGTGTTCCTGCTGGGCACCGTGGTGGACGGCATCGCACAGGGGCGCGACGTCTCGATCCTCTGGACGATCGGCATCGCCACCGTCGTCTCGGCGCTGGCCGGGGCGGTCATGACCGCGGTCTCGACCTACCTCGTCGGCCGGGCGGGCGCGGAGATGCTGGCACGCCTGCGGGAGGGCGCGGTCCGTGCCGTGCTCGGGATGCCCAGTGCGCGCATCGAGGAAGTCGGGCGCGGTGACGTGCTCTCCCGCGTCGGTGACGACGTTGCGGTCATCTCCAAGGGTTTCCGCACGGCGATCCCGACGATCTTCTCGGCGACGGTCCTGGTCGTCATCGCCACCGCCGGCATGTTCGGGCTCGACTGGCGGCTCGGCCTCGCGGGTGCCTGTGCGCTTCCCGCGTACGCGTTGGCGTTGCGGTGGTATCTGCCGCGCTCGCAGCCTCTCTACCGCGCCCGTTCCGAGGCTCAGGCCGATCGCGCGCAGGCGTTGATCAGCGGGCTCGACGGCATCGCGACCGTGCGCGCTTATCGCCTGGAGAACGCGTTCCGGGACAAGGTGACCGCAGAATCGTGGCGAGTGCGTGACATCGGGATCGACGTCTTCCGCTTCTTCGGCCGGTTCATCGGACGGGAGAACCGCGCCGAGTTCATCGGCCTCGGGCTGATCATCGTGGTCGGCTACTTCCTGGTGACCGGCGGGGAGTCTTCGCTGGGCCAGGTTTCCGTTGCCGCGCTGTTGTTCCACAAGTTGTTCGTGCCCCTCGGCCTGATCATGGCGTTCTTCGACGAGGCGCAGAAATCCGGCGCCGGGCTGTCACGGCTGGTGGGCGTGCTGTCGGAATCCGACGGCGACTCGCTAGTGCGCAGTGCGGTGGCGGTCGATCGTGACGCGCACCCGCTTCCGGTCTCGGTGCGCGGGCTTTCCTTCCGCTATCCCGAATCCGAGCACGACGTGCTGTCGGACCTCTCGCTGGAGATTCCCGCGGGAACGTCGTTGGCGTTGGTCGGCGCGACCGGAGCGGGCAAGACGACGCTGGCCGCGCTGGTCGCCGGGACCGGCACGCCGCTGACCGGATCCGTGCACATCGGGCCGACCGATCTCGCCGACGTGGACGAGGCAGGCGCCCGCGCGCTGGTCAGCATCCTGACCCAGGAAGCGCACGTGTTCGCCGGTCCACTCTCGGAGGATCTTCGTTTGGCCGCACCGGATGCGACCGATGACGAGCTGATGGCTGCGCTGCGAACGGTGGGCGCGGATTCGTGGGTGCAGGCGTTGCCTTCCGGTTTGCGGACCGATGTCGGCGAGGGAGGCGAACGCCTCGACGTGACCAAGATCGCCCAGATCGCGCTGGCCCGCCTGGTGCTCGGCCGCTCCCCCGTCGTCGTGCTGGACGAGTCGACTGCCGAGGCGGGCAGCCAGGGTGCCGCCGCGCTGGAACGGGCCGCGCTGGCGGCCTGTCGTGGCCGCACAACGCTTTGGGTGGCACACCGGCTGACCCAGGCGATCGCGGCGGACCGGATCGCCGTCCTGGACGCGGGTCGCGTCCTCGAGCAGGGCACGCACGAGGAACTTGTGGCGCGTGACGGGCGTTACGCGGCACTTTGGGCCGCTTGGAGATTCGGATCCGCAATTACTTAGGTTAGGCTCACCTACATGGAACAGGTGCTGCTTTCCTCCGATCGGATCGCCTCCGTTCGGCGCCGTGCCGGTGAGTACCCGCAGCGGACCATCGCTGTCGCAAGTGCGGTGGCACTGTCGCACTGGGCGGATCCCACGCTGATCGTCGACGGGCTCGAGCTCTCGCCCGCAACGCTTTTCGGGGATCTGCTGGTGTGGGCGGACAAGGGTCAGCAGTCGAACGTCGTCGAGGAAGCCGATGGCTGGCTGATTCCACTGGCCCCTGGCGTCGACGCGGCCACGGCCCAGCGGGTGCTGGACGACCTCGCCGAGTTCCCCAACCGCGCCATCGGCACGCTGACCGCGCAGACCCTGGACGAGCGCCTCGCCGACCTCGTTCGCTGGAACGACAACGAGTTCCCGCGCGAACGCCCCGGCATCGTCGAGCTGTTCCGCACGCAGGCCGCCGCGCGGCCGGACGCCGTGGCGATCAACGACGGCGACCGTGCTTTCACCTACGGCGAGGTGCTCGCCCGTTCCAGCCAGCTGGCTCGATTTCTGACCGAGCGCGGCGTTCGGGCCGAGCAGGTCGTCGGCATTTCGCTGGACCGCTCGGCCGAGATGATCGTCAGCCTGCTCGCCGTGCTGCAGGCCGGTGGCGCGTTCGTGCCGCTGGACCCGCAGTGGCCCGCTTCCCGCCGCGAGTCCGTGATCACCGACGCGCAGATCGTCCTACTTCTGGGCGCTGGTAACGAGAACGAGCCCGAGGCCGTCGCGGTCGACCTGGACGACTGGGGTTTCGGCGAGCACTCCCCCGAGCCCGTCGACGTCACCATTCTCGGCGCACAGCTCGCGTACGTGATGTTCACGTCCGGCTCGACCGGCCGCCCCAAGGGCGCGATGATCCGGCACGAGGCGATCAGCGAACGCCTGCTGTGGCAGGTCGACCAGATCCTCCACTTCGGATATTCCGACGCGTCGCTGTTCAAGGCGCCGCTGTCGTTCGACATCTCGATCAACGAGATCTTCCTGCCGCTGGTGTGCGGCGGCCGGACCGTCGTCGTGCGGTCCGGTGGCGAACGCGACCCGCACCACCTGCTGGCGACCATCGCGCGGCACCGCGTGACGTTCGTGTACCTGGTGTCGTCGATGCTGGACGTGTTGCTGAACATCGCGGGCGACGGCGAGCTCGCCAGCCTGCGGCACGTGTGGTGCGGCGGCGAGGTGCTCACGCCCGAGCTGTACGAGCGGTTCCGCACGCAGCTCGACATCCCGATGTACCACGGGTACGGCCCGGCCGAGGCCACGATCGGCGTCTCGCACGTGATCTACCGCGGTGAGGCGGAGCGGCTGTCGACGTCGATCGGCAAGGCGAACCCGAACACCGATCTCTACGTGCTGGACGACCGGCTGCGGCCGTGCCCGCCCGGGGTCGGTGGTGAGCTGTACATCGGCGGATTCCTTCTGGGACGCGGATATGTGAACGCTCCCGGCCTCACGGCGTCGCGGTTCGTGGCGAACCCGTTCGCCGCCGACGGCTCGCGCCTGTACCGGACCGGTGACCTGGCGCGGTTCGCGCAGGACGGGTCGCTCGACTTCCTCGGCCGCGTCGACAACCAGGTCAAGATCCGCGGCATGCGGCTGGAGCTGGAGGACGTCGAGGTCGCGCTCGCCGAGCACCCCGGGGTCCGCCACACCTGCGTCGTGGTGCGCCAGAACTCCGCCGGCGGCAACTACCTCGTCGGCTACGTCGTGCCGTCCGATCCGTCGCTGACCTCGGACGCCGTGAAGCAGTGGGCGACCGAGCACCTCGTCGAGTACATGGTGCCGGCGCACGTCGTGGTGATGAGTGAATTCCCGTTGACGCCCAACGGGAAGCTCGACCGTCGCGCGCTGCCGGAACCGGTGGTGGAGGCCGGTCCGATGACCGCCGCGGCGAACGACGACGAGGCGGTGATCTGCGCGGCGGTGGCGTCGGTGCTGCGGGTCGAGCAGGTCGGCGCGGACCAGGACTTCTTCGAGCTGGGCGGCGACAGCATCCTGGCGATCTCGCTGCTGTCGGCGTTGCGGGCGGAGGGTGTGTTCGTCACCGCCACGCAGATCTTCGTCAACCGCACGCCTCGTGCGCTCGCTGCCGTCGCGTCCCGTGACGGTGCTTCGGCGGTCGACCACGACGACGTGCCGACCGGGCCGGTGGCGGGCGTGCCGATCGTGCAGTGGCTCGGCGAGACCACCGACGCGATCGACGGGTTCGTGCAGTCGGTCGTGCTCAACACCCCGGCCGAGCTGACCGCCGACGCTTTGACGCAGATCCTCGACGCTGTCGTCGCGCGGCACGACATCTTGCGCGCCAAGCTGGTCCGGGGTTCGCGGTGGTCGTTCGACATCCCCGCGGACGGGCACGCGCTGTGGGAGGAGAGCAACGCGCCGCTGGACGAGTGCGTCGAAGCGGCGACCGAGGGCCTCAATCCCGATGCGGGCATCATGCTGCGTGCGGTGTGGCGGCCGGCGGCACGGCAGCTCGTGATCGTGATCCACCACGTGGTGATCGACGGTGTTTCGTGGCGCATCCTGTTCGACGACCTCGCCCTTGCGTGGCAGCAGGTCTCTTCCGGCGATCCGGTCGAGCTCCATCCGGTCGGCACGTCGTTCCGGCGCTGGACGCAATTGCTGGAGCAGGCCGGCTTCGAGGGCGACCGTGCGTACTACGAGCGCACATTGCCGGGCGTGGACCAGTTGCTCGGCCGGCGTGAGCTGACCGATGACGATGTCGTTGCCGGTGAGCAGGTCCGCACCGTGACGGTCGGTTCCCGGGCCACTGCGGCGTTGCTGGGCGACGTGCCCGCGTTGTTCCACGCCAAGGTCAACGACGTGCTGCTGACCGGTCTCGCGGTCGCGCTGGCCCGGTGGCGGCGCGACAACGGCCAGGACCAGACGTTCGCGCACATCGAACTGGAGGGCCACGGCCGCGAGGGCCGGTTCGTGCCGCTCGACCCGGACCTGTCCCGCACGGTTGGCTGGTTCACGACGCTGTTTCCGGTGACGGTGGACCCCGTCGACATCGACGATCTGTCCGTGGCTTTGAAGCGCGTCAAGGAAGATCTGGCGCGAGTGCCGAGCAACGGCGTTTCCTATGGCGCTCTGAAGTACCTGAGCGACGAGCGGTTCGACGCGTCGCGGCCGCAGGTGCTGTTCAACTACCTCGGCCGGTTCTCCGGTGGCACGACCGGTGACTGGCAGCTCGCGGAGAATGCGGGCCAGCTCGGCGAGAAGCGCGACCCGGCGATGCGGCTGCCGCGCGCCCTGGAGTTCAACGCCTCCGCCGAATCCGGTGCCGACGGCGAGCTGGAACTGGTCACCGTGGTCTCGTGGCCGCGCGGGGTCTTCACCGACGAGGACACCGCCAAGATCGGCGAGTACTTCGTTGCCGCGCTGGAAGGTCTGGCGGAGCTCACCGCCGGTGGCCACTCCCCCAGCGACTTCCCGCTGCTGCCGCTCACCCAGGCCGACGTCGACGCCCTGGACTCCCCGGCGCTGCGCGAGATCCTGCCGCTGACGCCGTTGCAGGAAGGCCTGTACTTCCACTCCGTCTTCGACGACGACTCCGCGCACCGGTACGTCGAGCAGCAGGTGCTGACGCTGACCGGTTCCGTGGACGCCCGCAGGCTCGAAGAAGCGGCGGCGCGGGTGTTCGACCTGTTCCCGAACCTGGCCGCGCGGTTCGCGAGCCTCGCCGACGGCCGGGTCGTGTCGGTGCTGGAGTCGGGTGTGCGGCCGGTGTTCACCACGGTGAACGGCCAGGGCATGTCCGACGAGGAGATCAGCGAGCTCGCCGAACGCGACCGCGTCGCCGGGTTCGACCTGGCCGCCGGTCCGCTGATGCGCTACACGTTGATCCGCACGGCGCCGCAGAAGTACGTGCTGGTGCAGACCGTGCACCACATCATCGCGGACGGCTGGTCGGTGCCGCCGATGCTGCGCGCGTTGCTCGCCGAGTACGACGCGCCGGGGTCGGTGCACGTGCGCGGCAGCTACTCCGACTACGTGCGATGGCTCATCGAGAGCGACGCCGACGAGAGCGACCGCGTCTGGGCGCACGAACTGGAAGGCCTGGCGGGACCGTCGATCACCGTGCCGGACCACGTGCCGTCCGAACGGTTCGCCGACATGATCCTGGACGCACCGTCCGATGTGGACGAACGGGTGCGGGCGACCGGGGTGTCGCTCAGCGTCGCCGTGCACAGCGCGTGGGCCGTGACGCTCGGCGGTATCCTGGGCCGTCAGGACGTCGTGTTCGGCTCGACGGTGTCGGGTCGCGACGCCGGTGTGCCCGGCATCGACGAGCTCGTCGGCCTGTTCATCAACACCATTCCCGTCCGCGCCGGGTGGTCTGGCGACACGACCGCCCGCGAATTGCTGGACGCGATGCGCGAGCACCAGACCGCCGTGCTGCCGCACCAGCACGTGTCGCTGACCAGGATCGGCAAGCTCGCGAACGCCGGATCGCTCTTCGACACGCTCGTGGTGTTCGACGTCGCGACCGACGTGACCTCGTTGCGCAGCGACTCGTTCGGCATCGCGGACGTCGTCAACGAGGGCGCGCCGCACTACCCGCTGACCCTGGTGGTCGCCCGCGGGCACGACGGCTCGGTGCTGTTCAACCTGGTGCACGACAGCGCGGTGATCCGCCCGGCGGGTGCGCGCCGGATCGTGGAGACCTTCGCCGACACGCTCAACGCCCTGCTGGCCGGTGAGCAGATTCCCGCGCCGCAGAGCATCGAACCGGCCGTGGTCGAGCCTGCCACGCTGGCCGAGTTGTTCGACGCGGCCGCGGAACGTGCGCCCGAAGCGCGCGCCGTGACGTTCTGCCGGATCGACGGCACCTCGGAAAGCCTGTCCTATGGCGAACTGACCGAGGCGAAGAACCGGCTGGCGCGCACACTCGCGAACGCCGGGGTCGGACCGCACCAGCGGGTCGCGGTCGCCGTGCCCCGGTCGCTGGAGCAGGTCGTCTCGCCTCTCGCGGTCGTGTCCGCCGGTGGCGCGTACGTGCCGCTGGACGAGGCGTACCCGGACGACCGGCTCGAGTACCTGATCTCCGACACCGCCCCGCGGGTGGTGCTCGTCGCCCCCGAGCAGCGCGACCGGTTCGCCGCGATCGTCGCCCGGATCGGCAGCGCCGCACAGGTGCTCGCGATCGGCGACGAGGTGCCCGGCGAAGGCGTGCTCACACCGGCGACCTGGCGGCACCCGGCGTACGTGATCTACACGTCCGGGTCGACCGGCAAGCCCAAGGGCACCGTGGTGTCGCACCGCAGCGTGACGACGTTCCTGGCGAACGTCCAGCCGGACATGGGTTTCGGGCCGGACGACGTGATGACGCAGGTCCACTCGTTCTCGTTCGACCCCGCGGTGATGGAGCTGTGGGGCTCGCTGACCAACGGCGCCGAACTGGTGGTGCCCGACCGCGCGCTGACCCGCTCGCCCGTCGACCTGCACCGGCTCGTGCGCGAGCGAGGCGTCACCTGGATGGCCCAGACGGCGTCGGCGCTCTACCAGTTCCTCGAGGCGGACAGCCACTGCGAGCCGATCACGTCCGTGCGCCGGATCGCCGTCGGTGGCGAGGCGCTGGAGATCGGCCGGTTGCGCGACTGGGTGGCGCGGTACGGCACCCGGCGTCCGGAGCTGGTGAACTGCTACGGCCCAACCGAGTCCACTGTGTACACCACCTCGCACGTGCTCGACGACCGCGACTTCGAGGCCGACGGCTGCCCGATCGGCGCGCCCGTGCCCGGCCAGCGGACCTACGTGCTCGACGACCGGCTGCGACCGGTCGGGCCAGGTGTCATCGGCGCGCTCTACCTCGCCGGACCGCAGCTCGCGCACGGCTACTCGAACCGGCCGGGGCTCTCGGCGAGCCGGTTCGTCGCCGACCCGTTCGCCGGCGATGGCTCCCGGATGTACGACACCGGTGACCTGGCGAGGTGGAACCTCGACGGCGAGATCGAGTTCCTCGGCCGCTCCGACGGCCAGGTGCAGCTGCGCGGCTTCCGCATCGAACTGGGTGAGATCGAGGCCGTCGTCCGCGAGATCGCGGGCGTGGTCGACGTGGCCGTGACCGTGGCGGACACCGCCGACCACCTCGTCGCGCACGTCGTGGGCACACCGCCCGCCGACCTCGAGTCGGTGCTCGCCGCGAAGCTGCCCCAGCACATGGTGCCGCAGCGGGTCATCCCGCTGGAGAAGCTGCCGCTGACGATCAACGGCAAGCTGGATCGCGCCGCTTTGCGGGAACGCGCCCGTGAGGACGAGTCGCCGGTCGTGGCGGCGGACACCTCCGTGCTCGACTCGCTGGTCGAGATCTTCCGCGACGCACTGCCGGTGTCCGATGTGGACGCCGACACCGATTACTTCGTGGCAGGCGGCGACAGCATCGTGGCCATCGGTGTGGTGAACCGGGCGCGGGCGCTGGGACTGGCGATCTCGCCGCGCGACATGTTCCTGCACAAGACCCCGCGAGCGCTTGCGGAGAAGTTCGCCGCACAGCCCGTGGAGCACAAGGCTCCTGTCGAGGAGATCGCGGACGGTCCGGTCGCGCCGACACCGATCGTGTTGCGGCTGCGGGAGCTCGGCGGGTCGCTCGACCTCTTCGCGCAGGCCAGGCAGCTTTCGTGCGCGAGCCTGGAGGACGCCCGGCGCGCGGCGAACGCTGTCGTGGCAACGCATCCCGCGTTGCGTCTGCGCCTGAACACCGACCATGGTGTGTGGTCGCTGCGGACCGAACCGGCGACCGAGGTCGACGTCGTGGTGTCGGCGGACGACCCGCAGGAGGCTGCCGAGTCGGCCGCGCGCGGGCTCGACTCCGAAGCCGGTGTCATGGCGGCGTTCACGTGGCTGGAGAACAGCAGCACGCTCGTCGTCGTGGTGCACCACTTCGCGGTGGACGCGGTGTCCTGGATGATCCTGCTCGAAGACCTCGCCGTCGCGATGCGGGGCGAGAAGCTGGCGCCGCTGACGACGTCGTTCGCCTCGTACGCCGCGGCGTTGACGCTGAACGCCCAGTCCGGCGGCGACCTGCGACGGTGGATCGAGACGCTCGACGCCCCGCTGCTCACGCCGGAGCTCGGTGCACGGCGCGAGGTCACCGTCACGCTGGCCGCCGACATCACCGGTCGCGTCGTGCGGACCGCACCGGCCGCGCTCGGCATCGGCCTGACCGAACTGCTGCTCGGCGCGCTGCGGACCGCGCTCACCGAGATCCAGAGCACGCCGTCCGACCTGGTGGTCGACCTCGAACGGCACGGCCGCGTGCCTGCCGCCGAGCACCACGACTACACCCGCACGGTCGGCTGGTTCACCGCGGTCGCGCCCGTGAAGCTCAGTCCCGAGACCGATCCGGTCGCGGCGGCCCGCGAGGTCGTCGCACGCCAACCGGACGAGGTCGCGCACGTCGGGTTCGGTCAGCTGCGCCACCTGAACCCGCAGACGGCACCCGTGCTGGCCGCGTTGCCCCGGCCGCAGGTGCTGTTCAACTATCTCGGCCGGGCCAGCGAGTCGCAGGCGCTGCACGTCGATCCCGAGAACCGGCCGAGCCCGTACCCGGTCGAGATCAACTGCTGGGTCGACGCCGCCGGCTCGCTGCGCGCCACGTTCGGGCTGACCGAGGACGTGTCGGACGAGATCGCGGCCCGCTGGTTGCTGGCACTGGAACGGATCGCGGACGCCTCGGCGACCGTACGGCACACCGCGCCGGTCTCGCCGTTGCAGCGCGGCCTGTACTTCCAGGCGGAGCTCGCGGGCAGGTCCGGTCAGTACGTGGCGCAGAGCTGCTTCACGTTCGACCGGCGGCTCGACCCCGGCGCACTCGGCAAGGCGTTCGAGCACGTCATCGCGAAGCACCCGGTCGCGGGCGCGGGCTTCGAGACCGACGAGAACGGCACGCCGGTGCAGGTGCTGGGGATCAGCGGCCAGGTGCCGGTGCGAACCGTCGACGTGCTGAACTCCGACGCCGTCGAGGCGTTGCGGATCGAAGACCGCGGCACGGGCTTCGACCTCACCTCGCCTCCGCTGGTGCGGATGACCGTGCTGCGGCTGCCGAACGGCTGCGACACGCTGCTGTTCACCACCCACCTGCTGCTGTGGGACGGCTGGTCGCGCGCGATCGTGCTGGACGACCTGTTCGACGCCTACCGCGCGCTCGTGGCGGGCGAGCCCGTCGACTCGACGCACGCCACGCCGAGCTTCGAGAGCTACACCCGTGCGCTGGCTTCGAAGGACGTCGAGGCAGTACAACGGTTCTGGGCGGACCACCTCGCTGACCTCCCCGGCCCGACACTCCTCGGTGGACAGTCCACTTCGGACTCGCTGCCGACGAAGATCGTGCGGACGTTGCAGGTCGAGGCCTCGAACCAGGTGCGGGAGGCCGCGCGCCGGCACGGCGTCACGGTGAACTCGGTGGTCACCGGAGCGCTCGGACTGGTGCTGGGCCGCGAGACTGGGCGCGGCGACGCGGTGTTCGGCGTGACGGTGTCCGGACGTGACGAGGAGGGCACCGAGGGGATCGTCGGAGTTCTGCTGAACACCGTGCCGATGCGGGTGACCGCTCAGCCGCACGACACCGTGGGCGACTTCCTGGCCTCGTTGCAGGCCTCGCGGGTCGCGACGATGGAGCACGAGCACTTCGGGCTCGGCGAGATCCAGCGCGCGAGCGGCCACGACCAGCTGTTCGACAACCTGTTCGTGCTGCAGAACTTCCTGAACGACGACACGTACACCGAGTTCAACGCGAAGAACGGGATCACCGACCACGACGGGGAGGACTCGACGCACTACCCGTTCACGTGGGTCGTGACGCCGGGCGAGCAGCTCACGGTCAAGCTCGAGTACCGCCCGGATGTCACCGACCCCGTGTTCGCGCAACGGCTCTTCGACTCCTACCTGCAGGTGCTCGACGAGCTGACCAGCACGGACGGCCTGCTGGGCTCGATCGGGTCCGGACTCACGCCGGAACTGAACCCTGCCAACGACTTCGGCAACCTCACGGTGGTCGACCTGTTCGACCAGGCCGCCGACCGCAACCCGGATCGGGTCGCACTCGTCGCGCACGGCAAGACGATGACGTTCGCGGAGCTCCGGGACCGCAGCCGTCATCTGGCCGGAGTGCTGTCCTCGCGCGGAATCGGCGTCGAGACGTCGGTCGCCATCGCCGTGCCGCGGTCGATGGAGTGGGTCGTCGCGCTGTTCGGCATCCTGCGCTGCGGGGCGGCGTACGTGCCGCTGGAGCTGGACCACCCGGACGAGCGGATCGCCGCGATCATCGACGACGCGCAACCGTCATTGGTCATCACGACCTCCGCGGTGGCGCCGCGCATCCAGGGCCCGACGTTCAAGCTGGACGAGCCGTGGCCATCAGCCGAGCCCGTGATCACGTTCTCCGAGAACGACCCGAACCGGCTCAAGCACGCGGCCTACACGATCTACACGTCGGGCTCGACCGGCAAGCCCAAGGGTGTCGTGACCGAGTACGCGGGCCTGACGAACATGCTGGTCAACCACCAGCGGCGGATCTTCGAACCGGTGCTGGCCGAGCACGGGCACCGCACGTTCAGGATCGCGCACACAGTGTCGTTCGCGTTCGACATGTCGTGGGAGGAGCTGCTCTGGCTCGCCGACGGCCACGAGGTGCACATCTGCGACGAGGAACTGCGCCGCGACGCCAACGGGCTGGTCGAGTACTGCGCTGAGCACGAGATCGACGTCATCAACGTGACGCCGACCTATGCGCAGCAACTGGTCGCCGAGGGCCTGCTCGACCAGCACAAGCCGGCGCTCGTGCTGCTGGGCGGTGAGGCGGTCACGCCGACGCTGTGGCAGCTGCTCGCGGAGACGCCCGGCACGGTCGGCTACAACCTTTACGGCCCAACGGAGTACACGATCAACACGTTGGGCGTCGGCACGTTCGACTGCGTCGACCCGGTGGTCGGCGTGGCGATCGACAACACCGACGTGTACGTCCTCGACCCGTGGCTACGGCACGTGCCGGACGGCATCGCGGGCGAGCTTTACGTGTCAGGCGTGGGTATCGCGCGCGGCTACCTCGACCAGCCCGGTCAGTCGGCGGAACGGTTCGTGGCGTGCCCGTGGGTGCCGGGACAGAGGATGTACCGGACGGGCGACCTGGTGATCAAGCGCCCCGACGGGAACCTGCTGTACCTGGGCCGCACGGACAAGCAGGTCAAGATCCGCGGGCACCGGGTGGAGCTGGGCGAGGTCGAGGCGCGGTTCGCGGCACATCCCGACGTCCGGTTCGTCGCCGCCGTCGCGCAGTCCGACCCGCAGGTCGACGGCGCGTACCGGCTCGCGGCCTACCTGGTGCTCGAACCAGGAGCGGACATCCCGGCCATCGCGGCCGAGGTCGGCGCGGGCATGCCGGACTACCTGCGGCCCTCGCACTACGCCGCGGTGGACGCGATTCCGTTGACGGTGAACGGAAAGGCCGACACCGCCGCGCTGCCCGAGGCCCGGCCGCTCGGCACTCTCGTGAAGCAGGAAGCGCGGGAGCTGACCGAGACCGAGACCATGGTCCGCGAGATGTTCGCGGAGGCGCTCGACCTCGACGAGGACGAGGTGGGCATGACGAGCGGCTTCACCGACCTGGGCGGGCACTCGATGCTCGCGGTGCGGCTGACCGGACTGCTGCGCCGCGAGTTCGGCCCGGTCGTCACGATCCGCGACCTGCTCACCCTGTCCACCCCCGAAGCGATTGCGCGCCACGTTGATGAGCACTGAAGTCCACTCCGGCCAGGACATCCTGCGAAAAGCCCTGCGCCGCAACGTCGGCGCGATGGCGTCCGGGACCCTGCTGATGGGGTCGTACCAGGCCGCCGAGACCGCCGTGCCGATCCTGCTCGGCGTGATCGTCGAGTACGCGCTGCGCGGCGGGCAGCTGAGTTCTTTGAGCCTGGCGCTGCTGGCACTCGGGCTCGTCATGGCGACGGTGTCGTACTCGTGGCGGTTCGGCATGCGGATCCTGCAGAAGGCGAACACGACGGAGGCGCACCGGTGGCGGGTCGCGGTCGCGGACCACGGCCTGCAGCCGGTGGCACGCGACGTCGACCTCAAGTCCGGCGAGGTGCTCACCATCGCCACCGAGGACGCCGACCAAACCGCGGACATCATCGAGGTGGTGCCGCTGCTGGTCAGCTCGCTGGTGTCGGTGGTGATCACGGGTGTCGTGCTGGCGGTGATCAGCGTGCCGCTCGGGGTGCTGGTCTTCGTGGGCACGGTGGCGATTCTCAGCGTGCTCAGCGTGATGTCACGCCGAATCGGGGCCAGCACTCAGGTCCAGCAGGCGAAGGTCGCGCGGGCCGGGGCGAAGGTGTCCGACCTGATCGCCGGTCTGCGGCCGCTGCACGGGTTCGGTGGCAGCTACGCGGCGTTCCAGGCCTATCGGCGGGTGAGCACCGAGGCCAAGAAGCAGTCGATCGTCGTGGCACGGGTCAACGGTGTCTACGCGGGTGCTGCTCTGGCGCTGAACTCGTTGCTGGCGGCGGCGGTCACGTTGTGGGCCGGGTATCTGACGTTCCAGGGCACCATCGGAATCGGCCAGCTGGTGATGGCGGTCGGGCTGGCGCAGTTCCTGATCGAGCCGCTGAAGATGTTCTCCGAGATGCCGAAATACGTCATGATCGCGCGCGCGTCGGCAGAACGGATGGCGTTAATCCTGGCCGCGCCCCCACTGATGAAGCCCGGAGTCGAAGTTCCCGGCCCCGATGGCGGCCTCGAGGTCGAGGGGCTGACGCACGGAACGTTGCGGGATCTGACTTTCTCGGTGCGACCCGGCGAGTTCGTCGCGATCGCGGCCTACCAGCCGCAGGCCGCGGCCGAGCTGGCGTCGGTGCTTTCCGTTGACGTGCCGCCCTCTTCGTACTCGGGCGTCGTTCGGGTGGCCAAGCAGGAGATCGCGGCGTTGACGATCGAGAGCGTGCGAACGCACCTGCTGGTCAACCCGTCACACCACGAGGTGTTCGCGGGAACGTTGCGGGACAACGTTGATCCGTCCGGCAGGAGCGAGCTGATCGACGAGGCCGTCGAAGCCGCGATGCTCACCGACGTCGTGGCCTTGCACTCCGAGGGCCTCGACTACGCCGTGCGCGACCGCGGCGCGAACCTCTCCGGTGGGCAACGGCAACGGCTCTCATTGGCTCGTGCGTTGGCCGCGGACCCGGAGATCCTGGTGCTGCACGATCCCACGACGGCCGTCGACGCGGTGACCGAACAGCTCATCGCCCGCAACGTCACGGCGTTGCGCCGCGGCCGGACCACGGTCGTGATCACCAGCAGCCCGGCGCTGCTCGACGTGGCCGACCGCGTGATCGTGCTCGACGACGGCGCGGTGACCGGCGAGGGCACGCATCGCGAACTGCTCGGCCGCGACTCCTCCTACCAGCTGGCGGTGGCCCGATGACGACCTTCCACTGGACCTCCGCCGGCTCGGTGCGGTTCGAGGACGTGCTGGAGCCCGTTCCGTTCACCGAGGCCGGGGGTGTCTGGTCCGCCGAGGTCGAGATGCCACCGCGGCTGCGCGTGACGTACCACTTCTTCGACGGCGAGGAACACGCCGACCCGGCCAACCCCGCCGGCGCCGGCCCGAACCGCTCCCTCTTCAGCACTCCCGATCTGGAGCCGCAGCCGCACTGGCCGGTGGTCGGGCCGGACGAGGTGCTGGACGTGCCAACGTTGCGCGTCAGGTGGAACGGCGCGTTGGGGCGCAAGACGGTTCGCGTGCACAAGGGCGGCCCGGCTGTGGTTCTGCTGCTCGACGGCGACGACTGGATGTACGTGCACCCGGCCGTCGCCGCCTTCGAGTCTGCGATGGGCGACGAGATGCCCACCCTGGTCTTCCTGCCCACGCCAAGGGATCGCGCCGCCGAGTACAACGATCCTGCGTTGTGGCAGGCGATTCAGGACGAGCTGCTGCCACTCCTCGCGACCAACGGCGTGACTGTGGATCCCACCAGGTTCGTGGTCGCGGGCCAGAGTCTCGGCGGGCTCAGCGCGTTCAACGCAGCCCTCGACTTCCCGGATCTGGTGTCACGGGTCGCGTGCCAGTCAGGGTCGTTCTGGTGGACCCGTGATCTGTCAGATTCCGGGTTCACCCTCGACGGTCCAGCTGGTGGCGACACCGCGGAACGTCTCCGCGACCGCGACCTGTCCGGGGTGCGCGTGGCGTTCGACGTCGGCGAGCACGAGCCGAAAATGCATCGCCACTGCGAGGCCGTGGAGGAGCTGACAGCGAAAGCGGGCGCCAACGTAAGGTTCGATCGCTCCCCCTCCGGGCACGACCGCGTCGGCTGGCGGCACGCGCTGGTTCGCGACGTGGCCTGGTTGCTCAGCGATCTGTGAGCTGATCCGGCACGCTGGTCGCCATGCCCGAACCAGTGATCTCAGTGATGCTGATCGTCCCGGACGCCGACGCCGCGGTCGCCTGGTACAAGACCGCACTCGGCGCCACAGAACTGTGGAACCTCGGCGGTGTCGCCGGTCTGTCGCTCGGTGGCGCCGCGTTCTTCGTCCACCAGGTCAATCCGGACAATCCCGCGGAGACCGCTCCCGACGGGGTCACGAGTGTCCGGATCGAGGTGTTCACCGACGACCCGGACGGCCTCGTGGTCCGTGCCATCACGGCCGGGGCCGTCCAGAGGTCGGCGGTCGTGGACCATCAGATGCCGTGGGGCACCCACCGGCAGGGCGGGTTCACGGATCCGTTCGGCCACAACTGGTCTGTGGGCGACAGGTCACCCCTGCGTTAGCGGCCACACCTCCACCACTCCATGACCGACCGCGCACGGAGTGTTCGCGACGAGCTTGATCGCCTCGTCCACCGACGCGGCCTCGATGATCGAGAAGCCCGCCACCGGCAGGTCGGACCGCAGGAACGCGCCTTCTGCCACTTCGGTACCGGCGTTGTCGTGGTTGCGCACCTGCACGGGTGAACCGGCGATGCCCATCTCCGCACCCGCGTCACGCAGGCGCTGGTCGTGCGCGTGCGCCTCGTCGCGCACAACTGGATCCATCCGGTCGTAGTCCTCGCGCGAGCCATATCCGATCGTTATGAACTTCATGCCTGTACCTCCTCGGTTCGGACTCTTCATCCATACCGACTCAGGAGGCGCGCGAAACTCATCGGTCTGCGGCTTTTTCCGGGACACCGCAGGATAAAACGGGCTTCTTCGTTCCCAGTGAACAGCCGATCCTTGCTCGACGCCCTCCCATCGGATGACCCTGTGCCTGCCCCTGCAGAAAGGAACCATCCGATGACCAGAAGAGCGCTCCCTGCCGCGCTCGCGCTCGTCACCGCCCTGTTCGGTCTCACCACCCCCACCACGCCGGCGTTCGCCGCCGCGTGCGGGGACCAGGTGATCGGCAACGGCGGCTTCGAGAACGGGACGACGCCGTGGACCCAGACGGCCGGCGTCATCTCCGCCGCGACGACCGCCGAACCCGCGCACGGTGGCAGCACCGTCGCCTGGCTCGGCGGCGACGGCACCACCCACACGGACACCCTGTCGCAGTCGGTCACCCTGCCGGCCGGCTGCACCTCGGCGACGTTGACGTACTGGCTGCACATCGACACCAAGGAGACGACCACCGGCACCCAGTACGACAAGCTGACGGTGCAGATCGACTCGACGACCGTCGCCAGTTACTCCAATTTGGACAAGAACACCGGCTACGTCCAGAAGAGCATCGACATGTCCGCCTACCTCGGGCAGACGGTGACGCTCAAGGTGACCGGCACCGAGGACGTCAGCCTGGTCACGAACTTCCTGCTCGACGACCTCGCGCTCACCACGGCGGGCAACGCGCAGAACCCGTCGGTCACCAGCCCCGGCAACCAGACCTCCCAGACCGGCCAGGCGGTGTCGCTGCAGATCCAGGCGTCCGACCCGCAGGGCGACCCGCTGACCTACAGCGCCACCGGGCTGCCGGCCGGGCTGACGATCGACGCGGCCGGGCGGATCTCCGGGACGCCGACGACCGCGGGCACGTCCACGGTGACCGTGACGGCCAAGGACCCGGCCGGCAACAGCGGCAGCGCGACCTTCACCTGGACCGTGGGCTCGCAGCCCCCGGCGGACGGTACGCGGACGCCGTCCAACCCCCAGTACACGGTCAGCCTCACGTCCAACGCCGCCGGCGACACCTGGACCGGCCACCAGTCGGTCAGCTTCACCAACAGCGCGCCGACCGCGTTGCCCGAGGTGTACCTGCGGCTCTGGGACAACTACCACGGCAGCTGCCCGTCGACGCCGATCACCGTCACCAACGTCACCGGCGGCACGCCGTCGGCGTTGAGCGTGAACTGCACCGCTTTGAAGATCACCCTGCCCGCACCGCTGGCGCAGGGGCAGTCCGGCACCATCGGGTTCGACCTGAGCATCGTCGTCCCGAGCGGCGCCGACCGGTTCGGCCACGACGGCGCGTACAACATGATCGGCAACGCCCTGCCGGTGCTGGCGGTCCGTGACGGCGCGGGCTGGCACCTCGACCCGTACACGAACAACGGCGAGTCGTTCTACGCGGTGATCAGCGACTTCGACGTCACCCTCACGCACCCGACGTCGTTGCTCACGCCCGGCACCGGCACGTCGACCGAGACTGTCAGCGGCAGCAACACGATCACCCACGCCACGGCGGCCAAGGTTCGCGAGTTCGCGTGGGCGGCGGGTCCGTTCACGAAGATCTCCGGCACCTCGCCGAAGGGCTTCAAGGTCAACGTGTACGGCACGAGCGGGATCTCGAACGCGAACGCCACCTCGATGCTGACCCTGGCGAAGGACGCCCTCGACGTGCACTCCGGGAGGTTCGGCGACTACCCGTACCAGGAGATGGACGTCTTGCTGGACAACAACTTCTGGTTCGGCGGCATGGAGTACCCCGGCTTCGTGCTCGACCTGGTGTCGAACGTGGCGCTCCCGCACGAGCTGGCGCACCAGTGGTTCTACGGGATCGTGGGCAACGACGAGTACAACTCGCCGTGGCTCGACGAGAGCTTCACCGACTACGCCACGGACCTCTACCGGGGCGTGACCGGCAGCGGCTGCGGCATCACCTGGCAGTCGAGCGCGGAGAAGCTCAGCAACTCGATGGCGTACTGGGACGCGCACTCCTCGCGCTACTCCACCGTCATCTACAACTACGGCAAATGCACGCTGCACGACCTGCGGCGGCTCATCGGTGACACGGCGATGGCGAACCTGCTGAAGTCCTACGCCCAGTCGCACTGGTACGGCGTCTCGACGACCGCCGAGTTCAAGGCCGCCGCACAGGCCGCCGCGGGCTCGACGGACCTGACGTCGTTCTGGGCGTCGCACCGCGTCGAGGGCTGAGTCGAAGGCTGATCGGGCGCCCCGCGTTCTCCTTCCGGGAGAGCGCGGGGCGCTTCGTCACAGCCGGATGCCGTTGACCACCAGTGCCACGTCGACGGCAGCGAGACGCACAGCTCCACGCCGAGCTTGAACCGCCCGCCGTCGACCAGGATCAACTGGACCGCCGCGTCGATCTCCACGTCGTCCGCCTCTGCTTTCGCGCGCCTCCTTCAGTTGACTACCTGATTCAAAAGTTGTCACTTCAAAATCAGGAAGTAAATGGACTAGGGTCGGCACGAGGCTCTGGAGGGACGATGACGAAGCTGGAAGTCGGCTATCTGCTGCCGACGCGAGACGACGCCGTGCTGGGACGCCACGAACCGGGACGGCTCGTCGCCTTGGCGCGCAAGGCTGAGGAGCTGGGGCTGGACTCGGTCTGGGCCGGCGACAGCCCCGTGACCAGACCGCGCGCGGACCCGCTGGTGCTGCTGGCGGCCGTGGCCCAGGCGACCGAACGGGTCACGCTCGGCACGGCGGTGCTGCTGCCCGCACTGCGCCACCCGATCCTGCTGGCGCACCAGCTCGCGACCCTCGACCGGCTCGCGGAGGGACGGCTCGTCGCGGGCATGGGCGGCGGGTTCCCGAACCCGGCCACCCAGGCTCAGTTCGACGCGCTCGGCATCGCGTTCGACCGCCGCGTCAGCCGCCTGGAGGAGTCGATCGACGTCATGCGACGGCTGTGGTCCGGTGAGGAGATTTCCCACCGCGGCAAGCACTTCAGCTTCACCGACGTGCGACTGACTCCCCCGCCGTTCCGCCCAGGAGGCCCGCCGATCTGGCTGGCGGGAAGCGGACCGGCGTTGCGGCGCGTGGCCCGCCTCGCCGACGGCTGGCTCCCCTACCCGCCCGAGACGACGACGTACGCGGAAGAACTGGCGACCATCCAGCAGACGGCTTCCCGTTCGGTCGTCCCGGCCCTGTACGCGACGCTCTGCCTGGACGAGGACCCGGACAGGGCGCGCCAACGCCTGCGCACGAGCATCGAGCGCTACTACAACGCCCCGCTCGAGTCCGTGGCCTCGATCCAGGCGATGTTCGCCGGCACCGCGGCACAGGCCGCCGAGTGGCTCGCGGGGTACGCCGCGGCCGGAGTGCGCCACGTGGTCGTCCGCCTCACCACCGACGAGGACCTCGACGAGTTCGCCGGCCAAGTGCTGCCCCTGCTGCGCAAGGAGGAGCAGCGATGACCACGTTCGTGCTCGTTCACGGTGCCTGGCACGGCCCGTGGGCCTGGGACCGGGTCGTGCCGTTGCTGCGCGCCGCCGGGACGCACACGATCACCGTCGACCTCACCACCCCTGCGGACCGCGGGCTGCACGACGACGCCGATTCAGTGATCGCCACCGTCGACACGGTGCAGGACAACGACATCGTGCTGGTCGGCCACAGCTACGCGGGCCTGGTCGTCCGGGAAGCCGCGGACGCAAGGCCGGACGCCGTCGGCCACGTCGTCCTCGTCGACGGCTGGGCGGGACCCGACGGGGCCAGCCTGGTCAGCCTCGCCCCCGATGCCTTCGCGCGGACAGTCCGCGCCGCTGCCGACAGCCGCGGGCAGATCCCCGCCCCTGCACCGGAGTCCTTCGGCATCACCGATCCCGAAACCGCGGCCTGGCTGACTCCACGCCTGCTACCCCAGCCGTTGCGGACGTTCACCGAACCCACCCGCCTGACCAGAGCCGTCGACCGCGTCCCGGGAACCGCCGTCTGCTGCCGGCCGCGGACCTACCCGTTCGACGAGCTCGGCGCAGCCGCCGGATACCGGACGCTCGCACTCGACGGCCCGCACGACGTGATGCTCACCCACCCCGAACCGCTGGTCCGGCTGCTTCTAGGGTGTTGAAGTGGACCAGCGAGCGTACAACCAGTACTGCGCCACCGCGCGCACCCTCGACATCGTCGGTGAGCGCTGGACTCTGCTGCTGATCCGCGAACTGCTGACCGGGCCCAAGCGGTTCGGCGACCTCCAGGCCAGCCTGCGGGGCCTCGGCACCGGACTGCTGGCGGCCCGGCTGAAGCACCTCGAACGGGAAGGGCTCGCCCGCAAGATCACGCTCCCGCCGCCCGCCCGCACCCCCGCGTACGCGCTCACCGAGGCCGGCGAGGAGCTCGGGCCGCCGGTCCTGGCGCTGGCCCGGTGGGGGCTCAAGTGGGCGATGGGCGACCGGCACGACACCGACACGTTCCACCCCGGCTGGGCGGTGCTCGGTCTTCGTGCCTGCTTCGACGCCGAGGCGGCCGCCGGGTTCCGCGCGGTGTACGAGTTCCGCGTCGACGAAGAGGTTTTCCACGCCCGCGTCGACGACGGGACGATCGAGGTGCTGCACGGCCCGGCACAGCATCCGGACGCGACCATCACGATCAACGAGGACGCGTTCGTCGACGTGACCGGTCAGCGCCTGACCCTCGCCGAGGCGATCAAGACCGGCGTCGCGTCGGCGTCCGGCGACCGCGCGGCCCTGCGCAAGCTGACCAAGCTCTTCCCGCTGCCTCCCGCACGTCAACGCGACTAGCCCGTTCACCGACTGTTCACCTCACGATTGCGACGACTGCCCCTGTAACGGCGTCGAAGTGACGAAGGATCTGCTCCCTGACAGGGCTTTCGGCAGAGGTGGACAGTGAAGAGAACGCTCGGCATCGGACTTGCGGTCGTACTGTTGGTGGGTGTGGTGGCGGCCATCGTCCTGGGGCAGGGCGGCGACGAACCGGCCCAGCTCCAGACGGTGCGCGGCGTGATCGGCTCGGAGAAGCTGGCCTTCTTCGCCGACCAGCGGGTCAAGGACGTCTTCGCGAAGCACGGGCTCAAGGTCGAGGTGGATCCGGCCGGGTCGCGGCAGATCGCGACGGCCACGGACCTGAACTCGTACGACTTCGCGTTCCCGTCGAGCGCGCCCGCGGCCGAGAAGATCCAGCGCGACCGCAAGGCCGCGCGGACGTACGCGCCGTTCTCGTCGCCGATGGTGATCGCCACGTTCGACCCGATCATCGACCTGCTGACCAAGGCGGGCGTGGTGAAGTCCGGGCCCGGCTACCAGACGTTCGACGTGCAGACGTACCTGGACCTGGCCGCGAAGAGCACGCGCTGGGACCAGCTGCCCGGCAACACCGCGTATCCCGCGCGCAAGAACCTGCTGGTCACCACGACGGACCCGCGTGACTCGAACTCCGCGGCCATGTACCTGGCGATCACGTCGTTCGTCGCGAACGGCGGGGTGGTGTCCTCGCAGGACACCGAGGCCAAGGTGCTGCCCGCGGTGTCGAAGCTGTTCCTGGACCAGGGTTACGCGCAGAGCAGCAGCGAGGGCCCGTTCGAGGACTACCTGTCCGCGGGCATGGGCAAGACGCCGCTGGTGCTGGCGTACGAGGCGCAGTTCGTCGACCGGGTGGTGCGGGGCGACTCGACGATCCGGCCGGACATGAAGCTGCTCTACCCGGCGCCGACCGTGCTGTCCAAGCACACGCTGGTGCCGTTGCGGGAGAACGGTGACAAGGTCGGGCAGTTGCTGTCCTCCGACGCCGAACTGGGGAAGCTCGCGGCGACGTTCGGCTTCCGCACCTCCGATCCCAAGAGCTTCAACGACATCGTCAAGGAGAAGAGCCTGACCGTGCCGCAGACGATCGTGGACGTCGTCGAACCGCCCGCGCACGAGACGCTCGAGCGGATGCTCGAAGCGATCGCGAAGCAGTACTGAGATGTCCGATTTCGTTCTCACCCCACCGGATCCCGTCGAGCCCGTGCCGGTGGACCGCGCCGCCGGGCTGATTCCGGTGGCGGACGACGCGAAGCTCGAGCTCTCGTCCCAGGCCCAGCGATTCATCTCGGCCCTGTCCGCGGTGGATCCGCAGTCACCGGACTTCAGCCGGATCGTCGACGAGGCGCTGGTGCTCGGCGAGGCGGAGATGCGGGTGGCGGCCCAGATCGCGGGCCGGATGCTGGACCGCACGCTCGCGTCGGTCTCGTCACCTCATGGCGCCCAGGTGTCGACGAGCCTGGTCGAACTGCGGCGGTCGGTGCGCGAGCTCGACCCCCAGGACCTGACCAAGCTGACCGGCCGCAAGATCCTCGGGTTCATCCCCGGCGGCAACGCGGCCAAGGGGTTGCTGGCGCGACTGCGGGCGGCCGACGAGCGGGTCAACCGGATCGTGCTGAAGCTGCGGTCCGGCCAGGACGCCCTGAAGCGCGACAACGCGGCCATCAAGGGCGAGCGGCAGCGGTTGTGGGAGCTGATGACCAAGCTGTCGCAGGACGCCGCGCTCGCCGCCGAGATGGACGCGGCCGTGCAACGGCAGGTCGACATCCTCGACATGTCCGACCCGGGCCGTGCCAACGCGTTGCGCGCCGACGTCCTGTTCGGACTGCGGCAACGGCACCAGGACCTGCTGACTCAGCTCGCGGTGTGTGCACAGGGCTACATGGCACTGGACGTCGTGCGCCGCAACAACGACGAACTGATCAAGGGCATCGAACGCGCGGTCAGCACGACCGTCACGGCGTTGCGGATCGGCGTGGCGGTGGCCGCGGCACTGGCCGGGCAGCGCGAGGTGATCGACCAGGTCGACGCCGTGCGCGGCCTCACCGACTCGATCCTGAAGTCGAACGCGACGCTGATGTCGTTGCAGGGGCAGGACGTCCAGCGCATCGCGTCGACTCCCGCGGTCGGCATCGAAGCGGTCAGGACCTCGTTCGACCAGATCTACGCGGCGATCGACGCGATCGACACGTTCAAGGCCCGCGCGGCCGACTCGATGTCCACGACGGTGTCCGCGCTGGACGCCGAGATCCGGCGCGCCCACGACCACCTGAGCCGCGTCCGCAGCGCTGAGGAGTCTCAATGATCGTGTCAAGCCGCCTGGGCCGTGAGCTGTGGTGAGCGATGAAACTCCCGGCCATCACGCAGCAGCGCCCAGATGACGTC